>CALYZD010000121.1 GCA_945607565.1 uncultured Bacteroidales bacterium
ATGCAGGTCGAGTACTACGGCGTCAAGGCCAACGTCGGCATCAAAATCAACCTCTGAGTCATAATCTCTAAAAACATCATAATCAGAATGAAAGCACTCCGAAACATCATTGCAGCCGCAGCGGCCATGGCCACGGCACTTGCCGCCACCGCGCAGCCGCACGCCGAACAGTGGAAGCGGATGAAGGCGCCGCTGACCATGATTGTGGCCAACGACCTGGGCCGCAACGGATACTACGACCAGAAGCCCATAGCCGAGACCATGGGCCTGGTGGTTGAAGTGGTTGGGTCCGAATGCGTTGTGGCCGTGGGCGACATCCACCACTTCGACGGCGTGGAGTCGGCCTCCGACCCGCTCTGGCTCACCAATTTCGAGCTCATCTACTCGCACCCCGAACTGATGATTCCGTGGCTGCCCGTGCTGGGCAATCACGAGTATCGCGGCAACACGCAGGCCGTGCTCGACTATACGCACGTCAGCCGCCGCTGGGCGATGCCGGCCCGATACTACACGCGCGTCTTCGCCTCGGGCGGCGTCAGCCTGCGCATCGTCTTTGTCGACACCACGCCGCTCATCGACAAGTATCGCGCCGACCGCCTGACCTATCCCGACGCGGCCGCCCAGGACGCCGACCGTCAGCTGGCCTGGCTCGACTCGGTGCTGACCGCCGCCGGCGAAGACTGGGTGGTGGTGGCCGGGCATCATCCCATCTACGCCCAGACGTCCAAGGCCGACTCGGAGCGCGCCGACATGCAGGCCCGCGTCGACCCCATCCTGCGCCGCCACAAGGTCGACATGTATGTGTGCGGGCACATCCACAACTTCCAGCATCTGCGCGTGCCGGGTTCCGACATCGACTATGTGGTCAACTCCGCCGGCTCGCTCAGCCGCAAGGTCAGCACCGTCGAGGGCACAGTCTTTGCCAGTCCGCTGCCGGGCTTTGCGGTGCTGGCGGCCTCGCGCGAGCGTCTGCGCATGTATCTGCTCGACAAGGACGGTGCCGTCCTCCACACCGTCGAGCGCTCGCGATAGGGCATCGGCCCCGCCCCGAAAGAGAGGGAGAAAAAAAACGAAGCGTGCATCCCGGCCGGCTCTGTGGCTCGGCGTGATGCACGCTTCGGGCTTTAGGATGGGCTTCGTTTTACGATATGTTGCTGCGCAGCTTGGCGAGGTAGGCATACATCTCGTCCGAGTCGCGCTTCTTGATGATGTCCAGCAGCGTCTGCATCTGCTCCATTATCCTCTCGACCTGCTCGGGAGTGTAGGGGTTGAAGAGGATTTCGGACAGCAGGAAGTCGTCTTCGGACAGGACGCCCTTGGCCGTCTCGAAGTGCTTGTTGAACGTCGTTCCGGGCGCGTCCTGATGCTTCATGCAGGCGGCGAACACCATGGTCGACACGAACGGGATGGACAGCGAGTAGGCGATGGTCTGGTCGTGGCCGTCGAAGGTGTACTCGTGCAGGTTGAGGCCCAGCGTGCCGTAGAAGTCCTTGAAGAACGTCTTGCCGAGGTGGTCGCCCTCGCTGATGATGATGGCGTGATGCTTGCGCAGCTCCTTGAGGTTGGCAAACGTGGGGCCGAACATCGGGTGGGTCGACACGTAGGGATGGCCGCACTTTTCGTAGTATTCCTTGAATCCCGTCTTGACCGAGGCGATGTCTGACACGATGCACTGCGGCGACAGATAGGGCATCACCGCCTCGAATGTCTGGATGGTGTATTTGAGCGTCACGGCGTTGATGAGCAGTTCGGGGTTGAAGTCGCCTATCTCCTCGACCGACATCAGCCGGCGCGTGTTGAAGACGTACTGCATCCGCTTGATGTCGCGGTCGAAAATGGCCACCTCGTGTTGCAGGCACATGGCGTCGGCAAGTATGCTGCCCATCTTGCCGGCTCCCACAATACATATTCTCATTGCTTGTCTTCCTGTTTGGCTTTTGCAAGCTCGTTCATTACTTTGTTCTGGGTGCTCACCGACGCCTCGTGGATCAGCTCGTAGATGCTGATGACGAAGTCGGGGTCGAGCTTGAAGCGCTCGGCCTTGGCGCGGCGGTCGTTCATTATCTCGTCGTAGCGGCGTGTCTGCAGGATGGTGATGTCGTTGTCGAACTTGTATTTGCCGATGCTCTCCGAGATGCTCATGCGCTTGCTCAGCAACTGGAGCAGCTGCTCGTCGAGCACGTCGATTTTGGAGCGCATCTCGTCAAGTTCGTTGCGGGGCTTGTCGCCGATGGTGTGCTCGCGGATGATGAGCGCATCGGTTATCAGCTTCAGATGCTTGGGCGTCACCTGCTGCTTTGCGTCGCTCCAGGCGCGTGCCGGGCATTCGTGCGACTCGATGATCAATCCGTCGAAGTTCAGGTCGAGCGCCTCCTGCGACACCTCCTGAATCCAGTCACTGTTGCCGGTGATGTGGCTCGGGTCGCAGATGATGGGCAGGTTGGGGATGCGCCTGTGCAGCTCGATGGGGATGAGCCACTGCGGGTCGTTGCGGAAGCGGGTCTTGTCGTAGACCGAGAAGCCGCGGTGGATGGCGCCCAACTTGCGGATGCCGGCGCGGTTGAGGCGTTCAAAAGCGCCAATCCACAGCTCAAGGTCGGGGTTGACGGGGTTCTTGATGAGCACGGGCATGTCGGTGCCGCGCAGTGCGTCGGCAATCTCCTGCACGGCAAAGGGGTTGGCCGTGGTGCGCGCGCCAATCCACACCATGTCGATGCCATACTTGATGGCCTCGTGCACGTGATGCGCCGTGGCCACCTCGACGGCCGTATACATCCCCGTCTCGCGTTTGACGCGCTGCATCCACGGCAGGCCTTCGGAGCCGATGCCTTCGAAGGCTCCGGGGCGCGTGCGCGGTTTCCAGATGCCGGCTCTGAAAATCTTGATGCCGTTGGCGGCCAGTTCGGTGGCGGTGTTCATCACCTGCTCTTCGGTTTCGGCGCTGCACGGGCCGGCAATTATGATCGGGCGTCTGAGTTCGACGCCGTTGAACGTTATGGGCTTCAAGTCCAGTTGTTTATCCTGTTTGTCCATGACTTTTAATGTTGTTTTCGGTTTTATTCTGATGAAAAATGAATTTTACTGTTTCGATGGTCTGAAATTGTCGCGGATCTTGCCGAGTGCCTTTTCGAACACGTTAGTCTTGGCGCAGAGCGATATTCTGATGAAGCGGTCGCCCTGGCTGCCGAAGATGAACCCGGGAGTGATGAACACGCCCGTCGAGTTCAGGATGTCGTCCGACAGCTGCTCGCAGTGCGCGTAGCGCTCGGGAATGCGCGCCCACACGAACAGGCCTGCCTGGCGGGTGTCGTAGGTGCAGCCCAGCGCGTCCATTATCGCGAAGGCATATTTGCGTCGGGCGGCATATTCGGCGTTGACCGCGTCGAACCAGTCTTTGCCTAGCGCCAGGGCCCGCACGGCCGCCTGCTGCATGGGCCTGAAGACGCCGCTGTCCATGTTGCTCTTGACCTTGAGCACCGTGCCGATTATCTCGGCGTTGGACGCCGCCATGCCGAAGCGCCAGCCGGCCATGTTGTGCGCCTTGCTCATCGAGTTGAGCTCGATGGCCACGTCCTTGGCCCCCTCCACCTCGAGCATGCTGATGGGGTGGTCGTTGAGGATGAAGCTGTAGGGATTGTCGTTGCATATCAGAATCCCGTGGCGCCGGCCGAAGTCGATGATGCGGCGGTAGAGCTCCATCGAGGCCGGCGCACCCGTCGGCATGTTGGGATAGTTGATCCACATCATCTTGACGCCGCTCAGGTCCATCGCCTCCAGCTCGTCAAAGTCGGGTTGCCAGCCAAGGTTCTCGTGCAGTCTGTATCTGATGGTGCGCGCCTCCACAAGGTTGGCCACCGACGAGTAGGTCGGATAGCCTGGGTCGGGCACCAGCACTCCGTCGCCGGGGTTGATGAACGCCATCATGATGTGCATGATGCCCTCTTTCGAACCGATGAGCGGCAGAATCTCGCTGTCGGGGTTCAGGTCGACGCGATACCACGTCCGGTACCACTGGGCATAGGCCTGGCGCAGCTCCGGAATGCCCACATAGGGCTGGTAGCCGTGCGCTCCGGGGTTGCGGGCGGCCTGCGCCAGCGTGTCAATCACGTCGTCGGCCGGCGGCATGTCGGGGCTGCCGATGCCGAGGTTTATCACTTCGATGCCGCTCTTGCGCATGGCGTCGAGGCGGCGGTTGTTGCGCGAAAAGTAATATTCCTGAACATTACTTATTCGTCTTGCTGGTTCGATTATCATCTTGTTCCGTATGTTTTTTCTTTTCTATTTCTTCTTCTTTGTTCTGACAGCCGGTCAGTTCTCGTCGCTCTGGCGGCCCTGCTCAAACTCGCCCAGCACCCGCAGCTTGCTGCACAGCGGGCGGATGGCGTCGAGCGATTGCAGATAGCGCTGATAGTTGTTGAAGCTCAGGTCGATGTAGAAGATGTATTCCCACTCGTGCCCCACCACCGGGTTCGACTGGATCTTCGACAGGTTGATGCCGTAGAACGCCAGCACCGTCAGCACCTTCGACAGGCTGCCGACGTCCTTGGCCTGCGGCAGCGAGAACACCACCGACGACCGGTTGACCCTCCCCTCGTCGAGCAGCCGGTCGACCTCAATCTTGCCGTTGCCCGAAATGATGATGAACCGCGTGAAGTTCTTCTTGTTGGTCTCGATGCCCCGGTTCAGAATCTCGAGCCCGTACATGTCGGCGGCCAGCTCGGTGGCTATGGCGCCCACCGTCGTCAGCCGCTTGTCCATCACCTCCTTGGCGGCCAGGGCCGTGTCGTCGCACTCCACAAGGCGGATGCCCGGATACTGGCGGAAAAAGGCCTCGCACTGCATGATGGCCATCGGGTGCGAGTGGACTTCTTTTAAGTCCTCGATTCTGACGCCGGGCATGGCCATCAGGTTGTGCTTGATTCTCAGCTTGTATTCGCCTATCACCGTCAGCCCCGACTCGTTGAGCAACGTGTAGTTGGCCTGCAGGCTGCCCGCTATCGTGTTCTCGATGGCCACAATGCCATAGAGGTCGCGCTCGGCTCTGACGCGCTCAAACAGTTCGGCAAAGGTCAGGCACGGCACCACCTCGACGTCGCAGTCGTCGAAGAACTGACGCGCGGCTATCTCGTGGTTGGCGCCGGGCACGCCCTGAATTGCTACTCTTTTTGTCTGTTTCATCTCTCAACAAAAAAAGCCCACCTTCAACGGGTGGGCTTCATATTTCATGTTTAAATATCCTTCCGATTACATACAGCACCCACCCGTTCTTTGACCGCGATAGCCAAAAAAGTAAAAGTCGAAACCAAAGTAAAATCGAGTGGTAAGCATCGCTTTGTAATTTGTGTGTCCGTATCGGTCGCTGTTTTTTTTAACAGATGCAAAAGTATCAAAAGAATCGAATCGCCAAACAGGAAATCTCCTTTTTTTGTTGTTTTTCTGCCTGCCTCGTGAGCAAATGCGGTGCGATGTTAACGGTTTAACACATCAGCCCGCCGCCGCACCGTCCTTTAACATTGCCTCGAAAGTTCAGAGCCGCATCCGCTGCCCGTTTCGTTTCGAGGGTGGGGCGGATGCGGCTCTGACGATGCCGTGCGGCGCGCGCCGGCGTCAGTTCCGGTTCTGGACCATGTTCTTTTCGACATAGAGCGTCTGCGTCGGGAAGGCGAACGAGAGCCCCTGCTGGTTGAACTGCTTGAGAATGGCCATGTTGATGTCGCTCTGGGTGGCGAAGATGTCGGCCTCCTTGCGGATGAAGTATATCAGTGTGATGCTGAGGGCAAAGTCGCCGAAGCTGTCGAAGAAGACCAGCTCGTTGTCCTCCACGCCGGCATTGTCGGCGGCGATGCGGTGCAGCGTCTGCATGGCGGCCTCCATCTGTTCGGGCGTGGTGTCGTAGGTCAGCCCCAGCTTGACGGTCACCTTGCGCGACGGCTCAAGCGATATGTTCTCGACCATGCTGTCGATGATCTTCGAGTTGGGAATGGTGACGATGGTGCCGCTGAGCGTGCGCAGGCGGAAACTGCGGATGCCCAGCGAGTCGACAAAGCCGTCGTAGCCGCCGACGCAGATGCGCTCGCCTTTTTTGAATGGCTTGTCAATCATGATGGTGGCTCCGCCGAAGAAGTTGGAGGCCGTGTCTTTGGCAGCCATGGCCAGTGCCAGCGAGCCGATGCCCAGACCGGCTATCAGGGTGTTGACGTCGTAGCCCGAATTGTTGAGCGCGGTGATGGCGCCGAAAATCCAGATGACCGTCTTGAGCGCCTTGCAGATGACCGGGACGAACTGCGAGGTCTGGTCGTCGCCACTGGCACTGCGGCGGCGCGAATATTCGTCCAGCAGCACGCCGGCCACGCGCGAAACCATCCACGTGATGGCCAGGGTCGCCACCACAGTTATCGACTTGCTCAGAAACTCGTGCACGTCGGCGTTGGGCAGCGTGAGCGTGGTCAGCGCCAGGCGGAAGCCGATGATGATGATGAGCATCGACAGCGGTTTCTTGAGCGTGCTGACCACAAGGTCGTCCAGATTGGTCTTGGTGCGGCTGGTCACGAGCTTGACTATCAGTTCGCAAAGCCTGACAATCAGCCGGCTGAAAATGATGGAACCCAAAATGAATCCTGTGGCTATTAGCCAGACTTTGAGTGAGTTGTGGTAGAACTCGATTGATAAGATTTCTTCCATTTTCGAATTGTTTTAAATTATTTTTCAGTTTGGCAAATATAGTGTAAACGGCGTATGCCCGACACGCCGCCGCCCAAACCGGTCGCATTATCTGCGATTTTTGCCCGCGCCACTTATCATCCACGATTGCCCAAGGTGCCGCTACGCTCTGCCTTGGGCTGAAAGCATTTTGCCCTTTCAGGGC
>CALYZD010000122.1 GCA_945607565.1 uncultured Bacteroidales bacterium
TCAGTGGGCTTCGAGCCAGTTGGCGCCGATGCCGATGTTGACTTCGAGCGGCACGAGCAGGTCGTCGGTTTCCATGCACTGCCTGACGAGGGCGGTCATCTGCTCCACCTCGTCGCGCGGGACGTCGAAAATCAGTTCGTCGTGGACCTGGATAATCATTTTGCTGCGCAGACCCTGGCGGGCGATGCCGTCGGCCACGCGGATCATGGCCAGCTTGATGATGTCGGCGGCGGTGCCCTGAATGGGTGCGTTGATGGCGTTGCGCTCGGCCATGCCGCGCACCACCTGGTTGCGCGAGTTGATGTCGGGCAGCAGACGCGAGCGGCCGTAGAGGGTGTAGACGGCGCCCTCGTCGCGTGCCGTCAGGATGCAGCGGTCCATGTAGCGGCGGACGTCGGGGAAGCTGGTGAAGTAGCCGTCGATGATGTCTTTGGCTTCCTTGCGCGATATGTTGAGCCGCTCGGCCAGTCCGAATGCCGATATGCCGTAGATGATGCCGAAGTTGGCGGTCTTGGCCTTGCGGCGCATGTCGGGTGTGACGTCGGCGGGCGGCACTCCGAATATGCGTGCGGCGGTGGCCTGGTGGATGTCCTCGCCCCGGCGGAAGGCTTCGACCAGATGGGGGTCGTTGCTGAAGTGCGCCATCAGCCTCAGTTCGACCTGCGAATAGTCGGCGGCCATCAGCACGTTGTCGCCCGTGGCCACGAAGGCTTTGCGCAGTTCGCGTCCCTGCGCGTCGCGCACGGGGATGTTCTGCAGGTTGGGGTTGCTGCTGCTCAGGCGTCCGGTGACCACCACGGTCTGGTTGAACGATGTGTGGATGCGCCCGGTGCGCGGGCTGACGAGCTTGGGCAGCGCCACGACGTAGGTGTTGAGCAGTTTGACGAGCCCGCGATAGTTGAGTATCTCGGCCACTATGGGGTGGTCGGGCGCCAGCTTCTGGAGCGTCTCTTCGCTGGTGCTGTACTGGCCGGTCCTGGTCTTGCGGGCCGACGCGTCGATTTTGAGCCGTTCGAACAGCACTTCGCCCACCTGCTTGGGGCTCGACACGTTGAAGTCGGTGCCGGCCAGTTCCTTGATGTGCCGTTCGGAGGCTTCGATCTGTGCCGAGAGCACCCGGGCATAGTCGGCCAGAGCCTTGGTGTCGAGGCAGACGCCGGTGCGCTCCATGTCGGCCAGCACGGGTATGAGCGGCATCTCCATGTCGGCAAAGAGGCTCCGGAGCGGCGAGCGTTCCATCTCGGGGCTCAGCAGTTCGAAGAGCTGGTAGGTGATGTCGGCGTCTTCGGCCGCGTATTCCTTTATCTTTTCGAGTTCCACGTCGCGCATGTTGCCGTGCGGGCCTATGAGCGTCTCGATGGCTATGGGCCGATAGCCGAGGTGCGCTTCGGCCATGGCGTCCATGTTGTGGCGGCCGTTGGGGTAGAGCAGGAAGTGGGCCACCATGGTGTCGAACAGCGGTCCGTGCACGGCGATGCCGTAGTTGGCGAGTATCTGGATGTCGAACTTGATGTTCTGGCCTATCTTGAGCGTGTCGGGGCGGGCAAAGACGTCGGCAAAAAGGCCGACTATGGCCTGTGCCCGGTCGCGCTGGGGCGGGATGGCTATGTAGACGGCCCGGTGGGCTTCGAAGGCGAACGACATGCCCACGATGTCGGCCTCGGCGGGGCAGACCGATGTGGTTTCGGTGTCGAAGCAGAAGCGCGGCTGCGCGGCCAGTTCGGCGGCAAAGGCGGCTATGTCGGCGGGGTCGGTCAGCAGGCGGTAGGTGTGCGGCGTGGTGGCTGCCGTGGCCAGGTCGGCGGCGCGCGGTGCCATGGCGTCGAGGCCGGCAAGCCCTGGCTGGTCGAAGAGGCCGCCGATGGGCTGCTCGGTGGCGAAGATGCTGTCGATGCGTGGCATGATGCTGCGGAACTCGAGCTCGGCGAATATCTTCTGCAGGGCGTCGCGGTCGGGCTTCTGCAGCTGCGCCCGGGCCGCGTCGAAGCTGACGGGCGCTTCGGTGCAGATGGTGGCCAGCGTGCGCGACATGAGCACCTGGCTGTGCGAGGCCTGCAGGTTGTCGTGCAGCTTGCCTTTGATGGCGCCGAGGTTGGCGTAGATGCCGTCGATGGAGTCGTAGAGGCCGAGCAGTTCGCGGGCCTTCTTTTCGCCCACGCCGGGGCAGCCGGGTATGTTGTCGGCCGAGTCGCCCCAGAGCCCGAGTATGTCTATCACCTGGCTGCAGCGGCTGATGCCGAAGTGGGCGCACACCTCGGCTGGTCCCCACACCTCCACTTCGTTGCCGTTGCTCTTGGGCTTGAACATCCGGATGCGGTCGGTCACCAGCTGGGCGTAGTCCTTGTCGGGCGTCATCATGAACACGTCCATGCCCATCCGTTCGCACTGTCGGGCCACGGTGCCTATCAGGTCGTCGGCCTCGTAGCCTTCGAGCTCGATGGTGCAGATGTTCATGGCATTCAGCACGCGCTTGATGTGCGGCACGGCGGTGCGGATGCCTTCGGGCTGCTCGTCGCGGTTGGCCTTGTACTGGTCATACATCCGGTGGCGGAAGGTGGGGCTGTGGGTGTCGAAGGCCACGGCCACGAAGTCGGGCTTGCGCTTGCCGAGCAGTTCGGTCAGCGTGTTGACGAATCCGTAGACGGCCGACACGTTCTCGCCGCTCCGCGTCAGGCGCGGTGCGCGGATGAAGGCGTAGTAGGCGCGGTAGATGAGCGCGTAGGCATCGAGCAGATAGATGCTCTTTCCTTGTGTGTCCATGGTGATGAGGTTTTTTTAAGGATGTGCGGTGTCAGTTCTTTTTGAGGGTGTAGGATCTGATGCTGAGCGAGTCGTAGGCCCGCAGCAGGTCCTTGTCGTTGTCCGAAATCAGCAGCAGGCGGTCGCCGCAGCGCAGCTCGGTGTTGCCTTTGGGGATGAAGTAGCGGTCCTCGCGCTTGACCATGACGGCCAGCGTGTGGTCGGGCAGGGCCAGCTCCATCAGCTTGTTGCCGTGGGCCAGCACCTCGTCGGTGAGCACCACTTCGCTCATGGCGCTCTTGATTTCCTGCGGCAGCTCGATGTCGAACTCGTCCTTGCGCACGTCGCCGTCCTGCAGGCCGAGCCATCGGGCGGCCGCCGTCACGGTGGTCCCCTGCACCAGCAGCGACAGTATGGTGATGAAGAAGACGATGTTGAAGAACATCTGCGCGTGCTCCACGCCCGCAATCATCGGGTAGGTGGCAAAGATGATGGGCACCGCCCCGCGCAGCCCGACCCACGATATGTAGAGCCGCGCGTTGGTCGAGAACTTGCGGAATGGCGCCAGGCAGAGCAGGACGCTGGCCGGTCGCGCCACCGTCATCATGAACAGGGCCACGATGATGCTGGGCAGGGCCACGGGCGGCAGTTCGTGCGGATTGACCAGCAGCCCAAGCACTATGAACATCACTATCTGCCACAGCCACGTGAATCCGTCCATGAACGTGCGGATACTCTTCTGGTGCACCAGCCGCGCGTTGCCCATCACCAGTCCGGCAATGTAGACGGCCAGATAGCCGTTGCCCATCAGGGCGGTGGTGGCGGCGAACGACAGGAAGGCTATGGCCAGCACAAGTATCGAATAGAGCGAAGCGTTCTCGAGGTTGATGCGGTTGATGGCCCACACGCCGGCCTTGCCGGTAGCAAAGCCCATGAGCGCGCCCACGCACAGCTGCACCGCCAGCATCAGCGCCGACGAGCCTATGCCCGACCCGCTGCCGCCGATGTAGGCTATGAGCACTATGGTCATCATGTAGGCCATGGGGTCGTTGCTGCCGCTCTCGAGCTCGAGGGCCGGGCGCAGGCGCTCCTTGAGGTAGACGCTGCGGCTGCGCAGGATGGAGAAGACCGAGGCCGAGTCGGTGGACGACATGACCGACGCCAGCAGGAGCGCCTCGGCATAGCTCAGGGTCACGAACTCGTCGAAGAGGCCGAAAATCAGATAGACGAACGTGCCGGTGATGAAGATGGTGAGCAGCACGCCCACCGTGGCCAGCATCACACCGGCGCCGGCCACCGGCCTTATTTCCTTGATGCTCGTGTCCATTCCGCCCGAAAAGAGAATGACCGTCAGCGCCAGCATGCCCACAAACTGTGCAAGGTCGGGGTCCTGGAAGCGGATGACGTCGAGGCCGTCGGAGCCGAAGAGCATGCCGACGCCCAGAAACAGCAGCAGCGAGGGCAGCCCGAAGCGGTATCCGGCCTTGCCCGCTATGATGCTCAGAATCAAGATGACGGCTCCCACCAGCAGGATGCCGACTGCGTTGTCGAAGATGTTCATTGGTCGAGTGTGTGTGTCGTTTGCAAAAATGCCGTTTTCTCAAAAGTTGACGTAAAAGTATCGATTCCTATCGAGAAAAACGGCATCCGCAGTTGCCCGCAGATGCCGAAGGGTGCAAATTGGTGGCCCGACCCTCCGGGCGGCGCCATGGAGTACGTCGTCAGAAGCTGAGGCGGAGGCCGGCAAAGAGCGTGCGCGGCGTGGCCGGGCCGTAGATGTAGCCCGAGTCGCGGCCCGGGCCTCGGTCAAAGTCGTCCTGATAGGAGTCGGCCAGATTGCGCACGCCGGCGTTGAGCTGGAGGCACAGTCCGCAGTCGAGGTCGATGTCGTAGCCGGCCTTGAGGCCCAGCTCCACGAAGCGCGGCGCGTGCCTGAGCTCGTCGGCCGAGCCGTCGACCTCCGACAGCAGGTGCGGCACATGCATGCGGCCGGTGGCGTTGCCGTCGAGCGCTATGCTGAGCCGCTTCAGCGGGCTGATGCCGAGGGTGAAGTATCCGTAGACGTCGGGCGTGCGCATCATGCGGCGGCTCTGCCGGGCGTCGTGCGTCAGGTGGTCGGCGTCGGCGCTCCACTCTTCGGGCCGGTCGTAGCGGCTGCGCTGCATGGTGATGCCGGCCTGCAGCTCCGCCTTGTCGGCCAGGGCTATGCGTCCCTCGGCCGTCAGCCCGCAGACCTTGGCGCCCGAGCCGTTGGTGCGCGTCTGGATGAGGTAGCCGGTGGCCTCGTCGGCCACGGGAGCCGTCAGCACAAAGGGGTCGGTCAGCCGGGTGAAGAAGGCCTCCACCAGCAGGTTGGCCTGCATCCTGCCGCGCTGCGCGTAGACGTCGGCCGAGGCGTTGACCGACCGCGAGCGCTCCTCGCGCAGGTCGTCGTCGAGCCTGATGGCCAGCAGCTCGCCGCCCACGTGGCTGATGTGCAGGTCTTCGTCGAAGGCCTGTGCGGCGCGGAATCCTTCGGCATAGCTCAGCCGCAGGTTGACGTTGCGCGCCGGGTCGAAGCGGACGTTGGCTCGGGGGCTGAAGATGGCCTTGCGCATCAGGCTGTTGTGGTCGACGCGGCCGCCCACGAGCAGGCTCCACCGTGCGGTCTTCCACTCGTTCTGCAGATAGGCGCTCGTCACCCTCACCGTCTGCCGCAGCGCCTCGGGCGTGTACTTGTCGATGAGCGCCTGCAGTTCGTCGGGGTCGGCATCGGGGTTTTCGGCCAGTGCGGCGTCGCGGTATTTCTGCACGTCGGTCGACTTGTCGCGGAGCCGGTCGTAGTTGTATTCGGCGCCGGCGGTCAGGTCGGCGGGCATGAACAGGCAGCGGTCGAAGCTGTAGATATACTGGGCTCCGGCCACGGCGGTCAGGTCGGTGGTGCTGCCGTAGGCGCTGTAGTAGGTCTGCCGTCTGATGTCCTGTGCCGATGCGTAGAGACTGAGCGTGTGGTGGCCGTCGGGCGCAAAGAGCGCGAAGTTCAGTCCGCCGGCGTTGATGGAGTGCTCGATCTGCTCCACCAGGCCGTCCTCGCCCGTGCCGTTGAGCTCGGCGTCTTCGGCTATGTGGGGCGGCAGGTCGTTCATGCTGCCGCCGCGCCTGAACTCTTCGAGGTGATGATATTCGAGTCCGAGCTTGGAGTAGGTGCCCGTCTTGCAGTATCCGTTGATGCCCATGGTCTGGCTCCTGATTTTGGCCAGTTCCGAAAAGCCGTCGCCGTTGGCGTCCCAGGCCGAGCGGTGGCGGTTCTGCGCGTAGACGTAGGCGCCCATGCGGCTGTCGTCCGACACGAACGCGAGGTTCATGCCGGTGTTGTTGTCGAGCTTCGACGAGGCGTCGACACTGGCCACCGTGTGCGACAGCAGGCCCGAGTTGCGAACCGGCTCGCGCGTGATGATGTTGACCGTGCCGGCAATGGCCGACGAGCCGAACAGCGCCGAGCCTCCGCCGCGCACCACCTCGACGCGCTCCACCATGCTGGCCGGTATCTGCTCCAGCCCGTAGACGCCCGCAAGGGCCGAGAAGACGGGCCGCGAGTCGATGAGAATCTGGGTGTATTTGCCCTCCATGCCGTTGATGCGCACCTGGGTGTAGCCGCAGTTCTGGCAGTCATTCTCGACGCGCACGCCCGGCTGGAAGCACAGCACCTCCGACAGGTTGTGCGAGTTGGTGGCCTCGAACAGCTCCGGGCTGATGACGCGCACCAGCGTCGGAGCCTCGCGCCGTGCCGTCTCGCTGCGGTTGGCCGACACCACCACGGCGTCGAGGGCCACGGCGTCCTCTTCGAGTTCGAAATTCATTTCGACCGTCTGGCTGGGCGTCAGCGTCAGGTTGTGGCTGACGCTGCGGTAGCCGACGCTCGACACCACAAGCACGAAGTCGCCCTGCGGCAGGTTTTTCAGATAGTAGTGTCCCGTGCGGTCGGTGACGGTGCCGATGGTGGTGCCGCGCAGCGCCACCGTGACGAACGGCATGTGCTGGCCCGAGGCTCGGTCGACCACGTGGCCCACTATGTTGGCGTCGGTGCCGTCGGGCGCCGACCACAG
>CALYZD010000123.1 GCA_945607565.1 uncultured Bacteroidales bacterium
CTCGTCGTATTCGATGACGCGCCAGTTGCCGTCGGCGTCCTGAGCCAGTGCGCTGAGGCTCTCGACCCAGTCGCCCGAATTGAGATAATGGATGCCGTCGATCCACGTTTCGGCCGGCTGGTGTATGTGGCCGCAGATGATGCCGTCGCAGCGCTTGGCGGCCGCCAGCCCCACCAGTTCGCGCTCGAACGAGCTGATGTAGGACACGGCCGACTTGACCTTGCGCTTGATGCGCTGCGACAGCGAATGGTTGGGCCGTCCGTGGCGCGCGCGGTGGTTGTTGTATATCTTGTTGAGCCACAGCAGGGCGGTGTAGCCGGTGTCGCCCAGGCGGGCCAGCCACTTCATGTTGGTGGTCACCGTGTCGAAGATGTCGCCGTGGGTCACGAAGTAGCGCTTGCCGTGGCTCTCGTATATCATGTCGCGCTCGAAGCGGATGGGGCCGAAGTCGAGCGGAATCAGCCCGTCGATGAATTCGTCGTGGTTGCCGCGGATGTAGATGATTTCGGTGCCGTGGTTCTCCATCATCTTCATGATGGTCTTGACGAGCTGCGTGTGGCTGGTCTTCCAGGCCGCCAGCCCCGACTTCTGCAGATGCCATCCGTCGATGATGTCGCCGTTCAGGATCAGCCTGCGGCAGTCGATGCTGCGCAGGAAGTTGCCCAGCTGCTCCACTTTGGAGTGTGCGGTGCCGAGGTGGATGTCCGACAGTACGATGGTTTCGAAATATTTCCTCATTGTTTTTCTCATGCTCTGATTTACAGCGTCAAACATACCGTCCGGATGTTACGCGGGTGTTGAGCGGCCGATACAAAGGCGTTACAAAATCGTGCCCTCGCGGTGCCGATGTGTGCAAGAGGCGCAATTTTTTGAGCCGTCGGGCGGTCAGAAATAGTATTTTTGCAGCGTCAGACGCCGGCTAAAGGGCGCCGGATGCCGCAGCGAGAGCTCGGCCGACAATCAAAATAATGAAACTCAGATGAGAAAGGTTTATGACTTTCTGGTGATAGGGTCGGGAGCGGCCGGCCTGTCGTTCGCGCTCAAGGTGGCCGCCAAGGGCCGCGTGGCGCTCATTTCGAAAACGACGCTCGACGTCACCAACACTTCGTTTGCACAGGGCGGCATCGCGGCCGTCACCTATCAGCCCGACAACTACGAGAAGCACATCCGCGACACGCACATAGCCGGCGCCTTCATCTGCGACCCCAAGGTGGTGGAGCAGGTGATAACCAAGGCTCCGGCGCAGATAGAGCAGCTGCTGTCGTGGGGCACGTCGTTCGACAAGCGCGCCGACGGCAATTTCGACCTGCACCGCGAGGGCGGACACTCCGAGTTCCGCATCCTGCACCATCTCGACAACACCGGCTTCGAGATTCAGCGCGCGCTCATCTCGCAGATCAAGAATCATCCCAATATCGACGTCTACGAAAAGCATTTTGCCATCGACATCATCACCCAGCACCATCTGGGACGCGCCAACGAGCCGTGGATGAACGACATACGCTGCTATGGCGCCTATGTGATGGACGAGCAGACCAATGAGGTCATCACTTTCCTGTCCAAATTCACCATGATGGCCACCGGCGGCATCGGCAACGTCTACCAAGTCACCACCAACCCCGTCATCTCGACTGGCGACGGCATAGCCATGGTCTTCCGCGCCAAGGGCGTGATACAGAACATGGAGTTCGTGCAGTTCCACCCCACGTCGCTCTACAACCCCGGCGAGACGCCCAGCTTCCTGATAACCGAGGCCATGCGCGGCTACGGCGCGGTGCTGCGCACGCAGCGCGGCGAAGAGTTCATGAAGAAATATGACGAGCGGGGCAGCCTTGCGCCGCGCGACATCGTGGCACGCGCCATCGACAGCGAGATGAAGGTGACGGGCGACGACTTTGTCTACCTCGACGTCACCCACAAGGAGGCCGAGTTGACCCGCCAGCACTTTCCGATGATCTACAACAAGTGCCTCTCGCTCGGCATCGACATAACCAAAGACATGATTCCGGTGGTGCCGGCAGCGCACTATCTGTGCGGAGGCATCAAGGTCGATCTGAACGGCCGCACCTCCATCCGCAACCTCTATGCCGCAGGCGAATGCAGCTGCACCGGCCTGCACGGGGCCAACCGCTTGGCATCCAACTCGCTGCTCGAAGCGCTCGTCTATGCCGACGTGGCCGCCACCGACTCCGTCGCCCAGCTCGACGGCACCGAAATCTGCAACGACATCCCGCAGTGGAACGACGAGGGCACCACGCACAACGAGGAGATGATTCTCGTGACGCAGGCCAACAAGGAGGTCGAGACCATCATGAGCAACTATGTGGGCATCGTCCGCTCCAACCTCAGGCTCAAGCGCGCCTCCGACCGCCTCGAAATCATCTATCGCGAAACCGAAGAGCTCTACCAGAAATCGCGCGTGTCCAAGAAGCTGTGCGAGCTCCGCAACAAAATCAACGTGGGATTCCTCATCATCAAGATGGCGCAGAAACGCAAGGAAAGCCGCGGCCTGCACTACACGCTCGACTATCCCGAAACCAATTCGAGCCTCGACACCTATAAGCTCTGACGCGCAAAACCGAAGCAATCCATTCAAAAAACCTCGATACGATATGAAACACAACATCTTGCACACAGCCACGCTGGCACTCGCAGCCATGCTGACCATGGCAACCGCCGCCACTGCCGAAATCAAGCAGATGATCACCGTTGCCGAAGCGCACGACACCTTCGACGGCCTGACATCGGTGCTCGTCAACGGCCGCTTCTGCAAAGTCAACGTCCTCAAGTCCGACGACGGCCGCACGGCCATGCAGGGACGCCTCGAAGCCATGAAGCCCGACGCCGCCTACAAAATCGACTACCGCACCGAGGGCACGACGCTCGTGATAGACATCATCGTCTCCGACGATTCGTTCGCCTCCTTTGTGGGCGAAGTGACGGTGAACGTCCCGGCCGGCGTCGAAGTGACGGTCGAGAACACGTCGGGATACGTCGACATCAGCGGGCTGGCAGACAACAAGCTGGTGGCCAACACGGTGCAGGGGAAGATAACCGCCACGGCAAGCCACGGCGACCTGTCGCTCAACTCGAAGGGCGGCAGCGTCACGGCCGACAGGCTGAGCGGCACCATCAGCACCTCGTCGTCGTCGGGTGCGCAGAGGTTGACCGACGTCAACGGCTCGCTCTCGGTCGACTCGCCCGACGGTGAGGTCGAGATAACCGGCGTCGAGGGCACGCTCACGGTGGCCACCGTGGCCGGCCGTCAGACCATTGCCAACGTCGAGGGCACGCTCAACGTCAGGAGCAGTTCGGGCGCCGTCCGCATATCCAACTGCACGGGCGTCTTCAACATCCGCACCATGGCGGCCGCCGTCAACCTGTGCGAAACCACCGGCGAGTTCCACATCGAGACCACCAAGGGCGGCATCATGGGCCAGAAGCGCGTCAAACTGACCGCCTCGTCGGACTTCACCACCACCGAAGGCCGCATCCAGCTGCAGCTGCTCAACGACAAGGAGGAACTGACCTTCATGATGCAGACCGAGAGCAGCAAGGTGGGCTTGGTTGCCAAGGGTATCAGCAAAAAGAAAAAACTTCAGGCAGGCAAAGGTCCCATCGTGGTCACCACCAAGACGCGCACCGGCGGCCAGGTCATCTCATGACGGGCGTCTCGAGGGCACGCAAGGAAACAAAGAACCGGGAGCGGACGGCACTGACCGTCAGCTCCCGGTTCTTCTTTATGTGTGGTGTGGACTTGTCTTCTCTCCGCAATCAGGCAAAAAGATTCTTGTGCTTCTCGTGCGGCCGGTAGACGTATATCAGGCCGTAGGCGGCGCACAGGTCGCGCTTGGCATCCGAATCGACGGGCGCGTATGCCGCCTCCACCTCGTTCCACAGCGTCATAATCAGTTCGTCGGCCCGCTTGCGCATCTCGTCGAGCCTGTCGTGATGCTTGAGCGTGGTGGCAAGCAGGTCTTTGTGCTGATGATAAGCCTCGCGAAACTGCTCATATTTGACCTTGACCACCGCAATCGACGGATTGTAGATGCGGTTGCCGGTGCGCTTCTCCTCGGCGCCAATCACCTTTTCGCACCACTCGAGCAGCAGGGCGTCGGTGCTGATGTCGGGCACGGCAGCGTCGTCGGCATCAATCGACATCATCTGCCGCATCTCCGGCCGAATCTCGCCCCGGATTATGCAAAAATTGAATACCTGAATGTAGTGCGACAAATAGAGCCGCGCATTGCGAGCCGCCTCTGCCAGCATCTTGCCATACCGAACCTGCAGATTGCGACTATCGAGATATTGCATGACACTTTGCTCGAACAGCGGCGTGAATGCCTGAATGTCGAGCGCCGTCTTCTGGCTGAATTTGAGGTCGACGGGCTGGACGACGGCACAGACCTCGAGAGCCGTCTTGAGGGCTCGCAGGCGCGCCTGATCGGTGTTGGGTAGACGACGGTATGGCATGACGTTTCCTTTTTTTGTGGCAGACTACAAATCAGCGCAAGTTAATGCTTTTTGTTTAAAAGTGTATAATCGTGCTATTCCAATCGTCATATTCCGACATGGCGACCCGTCATTTTGTTGTTGCCGTGCGCAAAATATTATGCTGACATTGACGTATGATGCCAAGTTTTTATACCTTTGCACGGTTTTTCAGAAAAAACGCATCATCAGTGGCAGACACTCAGGGCAGATACGAGGTGGCATTCAAGGCGCTGGCCGACGGCCGGCACGAGTTCGACTTTGTGCTCGACGACGCCTTCTTTGCCGGCATCGAGCACTCGATGGTGGGGCGCGGCAACCTTGCGGCCCACGTGGTGATGGAGAAGACGGAATACATGCTGCGGTTCGACTTTGAGATAAGCGGCACCGTCGAGGCCACCTGCGACGTCTGCCTCGGCACGTTCGACTATCCCGTCGGCACCGCCGAAGAGCTCATCGTCAAGTTCGGCAGCCGCGCCGAAGACAACGGCGAAGGCATGGTGGTGATCGACGCCGCCGACACCGAGATCGACCTGACGCAGTGGCTCTACGAATTCGTGTGCGTCAGCCTGCCAATGCGCTTTGAGCATCCGCTCGACGCCGACGGCAACCCGACGTGCGACGCCGAAATGCTCGAAAAACTCAGTCACTACCTTGTGAGTGACGCCCATACCGAAAACAATGCCGACAGCGACACACCGGCCTCGGGTTCCGACCCGCGCTGGGACGTGCTGAAAGGCTTGCTCAATAAATAGTCAACCAATTATAAATTTAGTACAATGGCACATCCTAAACGAAACCATTCGAAAACTCGCAGCGCAAAGCGCAGAACGCACTACAAGGCAGTGGCTCCGACTCTCGGCGTATGCTCCAACTGCGGCGCAACCATCAAGCTGCACTGCGTATGCGGCGAATGTGGCTACTATCGTGGCAAACTTGCTGTAGAAAAAGACGTTACAGCTTAGTTTTGCGGCAGCACCGCAAAGCAGGATTTGCTCTCTCGGGTCCGCCGGGAGGGCAAATTCTGTTTTCAGGGGGCCGGCCGATGTCCGCTTTGTGTCAGCAAAAAGCCGAAATGGACTCCGAAAATGCCGCCGCCACCCGCATTCCGAAATCGATAGTTTCATATCTTAGCCGAATCAGAGAACAAACTAAAAAAAACTATGAACAAACTTGTATTAGTGACCGGCGGCACCGGCTTCATCGGATCGCACACGGTGGTCGAGCTGCAGCAGGCCGGCTACGACGTGGTGATTGTGGACAATCTGTCGAACTCGCAGGCCGATGTGGTCGACAACATCGAGAAGATAACCGGCATCCGCCCCAGATTCGAAAAGCTGGACCTCGCCGACCGCGAACTCACGCGCGCATTCTTCGCGCGAAACAAAGGCATCGACGCCATCATACACTTCGCGGCATCCAAGGCCGTGGGCGAATCGGTGCAGAAGCCGCTCGAATATTATCGCAACAACGTCACTTCGCTGCTCAACATACTGGAGTGCATGAAGGAGTTCGGCACGCACCATCTGGTCTTCTCGTCGTCGTGCACCGTCTATGGCCAGCCCGACCATCTGCCCGTCACCGAGCAGACGCCGCGCCTGCCGGCCACATCGCCCTATGGCAACACCAAGGCCATCAACGAGGACATCATCCGCGACTTCTGCCACGTCAACCCCGACTTCAACGGACTGGCGCTGCGCTACTTCAACCCCATCGGCGCACACCCGTCGGCACTCATCGGCGAACTGCCGCTCGGCGTGCCGGCCAACCTTGTGCCGTTCATCACCCAGACGGCCGCAGGACTGCGCGAGCAGCTCAGCATCTTCGGCGACGACTATGACACGCCCGACGGAACGGCCGTGCGCGACTACATCAACGTCTGCGACCTCGCCAAGGCACACGTGGTGGCCATCCGCCGCCTGATGGATGGCAAGGCCAAGTCGAACAACGAATATTTCAACATCGGCACGGGCAACGGCCTCTCGGTGATGGAACTGGTCAAGGCGTTCATCAAGGCCACCGGCGTCGACCTCAAATACAAGATTGTGGGCCGACGCGCCGGCGACATTGAGAAGATATGGGCCGACACCACGCTGGCCAACACCGAACTCGGCTGGAAGGCCGGCACGCCCATCGAAGACACGCTGCTTTCGGCGTGGAACTGGGAGAAAAGAATCAGAGGC
>CALYZD010000124.1 GCA_945607565.1 uncultured Bacteroidales bacterium
GTGGCAGCAATTGTCGTTGTGCCCCCAAAATCCAAGTCGCTTTGCTGTGCGATTAATGTTAATTTTTGTCGAAAAGATGCCGGAATGCGCTTTGGCTCGCGAGGCGGATTTCGGGGCGGCGTGGGGCCGTCGGGGCGCTTTGTGTTGCACAACATGTGCTTTGACGGCTTGGGCGGATGCCGTGGGCGGGCATGCGAACATGATAAATGTGTTTGATTTTATGTTGTGGTAATCAAAAGATTGCGTCGCCGGTTAGACAATATTCCATGCCGGCCGTGGCAGATTTTCCATCACATTTGAGAAAAACATCCATAAAACATGACATTTTTTTTTTTGCCGGTGCGAAATAGTCATATAGTTTTGTTGCGTTAACAGAACAAACACTATTTAACAATCGGGCGAACTTCGGAAGGCCGTTTTGCCGCCGATGTCAGCAGAGGTTGTTAATGACGTTTGTTAAGTCGAACCAAAAACCATATCAAATGCAAAGCAACTATTTAAGGAAGATGATTGCCGGCATAGCATGTCTTGTGATGCTGGTGGTGGGCGGCGCAGCGGCGCATGCTCAGAATGGCTCCGTGCGCGTCAGGGGGCAGGTGTTGGACGTGCTGGGACAGCCCATCATTGGCGCGGCTGTGGTGGTGCAGGGCACCACGCAGGGCACTGTGACCGATATCGACGGTCGCTACGAGCTGACGGCCGGCCCTGACGACCGGCTCGAAGTGTCGTTCATCGGCTACGATAATGCGGTGCTGCCGGTCGACGGCCGGACCGAAATCAATTTTGAGCTCTCCGAATCGTTCACCGAACTCGAAGAGCTGGTGGTAGTGGGCTACGGCGTCCAGAAGAAGAGCGACGTGACGGGCGCCACGGCTCGCGTGGGCGAGAAGGAACTCAAGTCCATGCCGGTCAAGAACGCCCTTGAGGCTCTGCAGGGCCGCACCTCGGGCGTCGACATCACCTCCAACCAGCGACCGGGCGAGGTGGGCGGAATCCAGATTCGCGGCACGCGCTCCATCAACGCCTCGAACGCGCCGCTCTATGTGGTCGACGGAATGGTGGTGCAGAACGGCGGCATCGAGAACATCAACCCGCAGGACATCGAGAGCATCGACATCCTCAAAGACGCGTCGGCAACGGCCATCTACGGTTCGCGCGGCGCCAACGGCGTGGTGCTGGTCACCACCAAGCAGGGCCAGAAGGGCAAGATGCAGCTCAACTACACCTTCAACCTGACCGTGGACAAGATGAAGGACGTGATGGACATGATGTCGGCCTCGCAGTGGCTCGAATATTCGCGCACGGCCAAGCGCAACATGGGCTCCTACAAGTCCGACAAGTCCGACTACGACCAGGACAAGGCCGCATTCGGCGGCGTGGCCGCGTCGTGGGCCAACATCGAGCAGGCCTACAGCGGCGGCAGCTACGACCCCTCCAAGGTCGGCTCGTTCGACTGGGCCTCGTATGGCGAGCAGACGGGCGTGACGCAGGAGCACACCCTGAGCGCGTCGGGCGGCTCCGACACCTTCAAGGGCTACGCGTCGTTCGGCTACATGAAGCAGAAGGGCACTCAGCCCGGGCAGGAGTATGAGCGCTACAACCTCAAGACATCGTTCGAGGTGACCCCCGTGCCGTTCTTCACCTTCGGCTCGTCGGTGCTGGCTTCGTACGGCCTGCAGGACTACGGCTACAGCTTCACCAAGTCGGTGACCGGTGCCGGCGACCTCTATGGTGCATTGCGCGCCATGCTGCCGTGGACCGTCCCCTACGACGCCGACGGCAACTACATCCGCAACCCCAATGGCGATGTCAACATCATCAACCCCATCCGCGAGTTGGACTACAACACCAACAAGCGCAACACCTTCCGCATCAGCGCGGCCATCAATGCGCAGGTCAATTTCGGTGAGATTTGGAAACCGCTCGAAGGCCTCTCGTATCGCATCCAGTTTGGACCCGAGTTCCGCTACTACACCGTGGGCATAGCCAACGCAGCCGACGGCATCAACGGCGACGGCAACAACGTGGCACAGTACAGCAACGACCAGCGCCGCAGCTGGACGCTCGACAACCTGATCTACTACAACCGCACCTTTGCCGATGTCCACTCGCTCAACCTGACGCTCATGCAGTCGGCCTCCAAATATCACACCGAAAGCGGCAGCATGAAGGCCAGCAACGTGGCCTCGGCCGAAGAGCTGTGGTACAACCTGAGCTCGTCGAGCACGCTCGCATCGTTCGGCACCGGACTGACCGAGACGCAGATGGCATCCTACATGGGCCGCGTCAACTACTCGTTCATGGACAAATACCTGCTGACGGCTTCGGTGCGCTGGGACGGTGCCTCGCAGCTGTCGGAAGGCAACAAGTGGGAGACCTTCCCGTCGGTGGCCTTGGCTTGGCGATTGGATCAGGAAGAGTTCATCGACCTCTATGCACTCAGCCAACTCAAGCTCCGCTTGGGCTACGGCATCACGGGCAACTCGGCCATCTCGGCCTACGCCACCAAGGGCGCACTCCAGTCGAGCTACTACAACTTCGGCCAGTCCGAATCCACCATCGGCTACGTGCCCTCCGACGCATCGGCCAAGACGCCCAACAAGATGGCCAACCAGGACCTCGGCTGGGAACGCACCACGCAATACAACCTCGGCGTCGACTTCGGATTCTTCGGCAACCGCATCAACGGCAGCATCGACATCTACAAAACCAAAACCACCGACCTGCTCATGGCCATGTCCATCCCGTCGCTCACCGGCTACACTTCGACCTACGCCAACGTGGGCGAGACCTCCGGTCATGGTGTGGATTTGATGCTGAGCGGCTCGCCCGTGCGCACGTCCGACTTTGAGTGGAACTCGACCCTGACATGGTCGATGGACCGCAACGAAATCGAAAAGCTGGCCAACGGCATCACCGAAGACGTCAACAACCGCTGGTTCGTGGGCAAGGAAATCGGCGTCTACTACGACTACGTCTACGACGGCATCTGGAAGAGCTCCGAAGCCGACGCTGCCGCCGAATACGGCCGCAAGCCCGGCCAGATCCGCGTCAAGGACCTCAACAACGACGGCAAAATCGACGCCAACGACGACCGCACCATAGTGGGCCACACCCGTCCGCGCTGGACCGCCGGCTGGAACAACACCTTCAGCTATCGCGGATTCGAACTCTCGTGCTTCATCGTGTCGCGCTGGGACTTCACCGTGCCACAGGGAGCCGCCACGCTCGACGGCCGCTACATGATGCGCGACCTCGACTACTGGGTCGAAGGCACCAACGAGAACGCGCTCTACTACTCGCCCGGCTCCAACGGCGAGGCCGCCGACACCTACTCGTCGACCATGAACTACCAGGACGGCTCGTTCATCAAGATGCGCAACATCTCGCTGGCCTACAACTTCCCCGACAAGCTGCTCAAGAAGGCCCACATGCAGAACCTCAAAGTCTACGTTCAGGCCATGAACCCCTTCACCATCTACAAGGACTGCGACTGGCTCGACACCGACCTCCAGAACTACGACAACAACTCCGTGACCGCCGGCTCGCCCGTGACGCTCCACAGCTTCGTCTTCGGACTCAACGTCGGATTCTAAACTCGATTGACTTACACAATATTTAGAGAAACAGCTTTATGAAAGTAAACAGATTGATATACACGACAGCGATTGCCGGCATTGTCGGCATGACCGCCGGCGCCTGCTCCGACTCGTTCCTCGACGAAGAACTGATTACGGCACAGAGCACCGACTATTTCAAGACCTCGCAGGGCATCGACGACCTCGTGATCGGCACATACACCAAGCTCAAGTTCAAGTTCAACTACATCTGGGCCATCGAGTGCCACAACATGGGTGTCGACGAATTCACCGACGCCAACAACACCATGCCTGCATGGAACCACTACGGCGACCTCCTCAACTCGGCCGAAACCGGCGCCAACCAGCCCATGTGGGACAACTACTACGGCATGATAGAGCCCGCCAACGTCGTGATAGCCAACACGCCGCAATACTACGACCAGACGTCGTCGACCTACGCCACCCGACTGGGCGAAGGCTACTTCATGCGCGCCTACGCCTACTTCGAGCTCGTCAAGCAGTTCGGCGGAGTGCCCCTCAAGCTCAAGCCCAGCACCACCGTCGAGACCTGCTTCACGCGCAACACCGCCGAAGAATGCTACGCGCAGATAATAGCCGACTTCGAGCAGGCCTACAGCCTGCTGCCCGACAAGAGCAAGCTCGAAGCCACCGGCCGCATCTCCCGTCAGGCCGCCGCACACTGCCTGGCCAAGGCGCACCTCTTCCGAGCATCCGAAATCAACGCCGACTGGAACTCGGACTACGTGGCCGCCGACCTCGACGCCACCATCAAATACGCCTCCGAAGTGGTCGACGCACACCCGCTCTGCTCCAACTTCAGCGAACTCTGGGACTATCAGCAGGCCAACGGCGCCAACGAAAAGGCAACCGAAGTGGTGCTCGCCGCACAGTTCTCCGACGACCAGACCACATGGGGCCGATTCGGCAACCAAGTGCACCTCTACTATCCGTCCGTCTATCAGGACATGCAGGGCACCAAGCGCGACATCTCCGGCGGACGCGAATTCTCCTACGTCAGCGCCACCGAATACACCATGCAGGTGTTCGACCGCGTCAACGACTCGCGCTTCTGGAAATCGTTCATAACCTGCTACGGCTGCAACAACACCGCCGGCGCACCCCTCTGGACCGCCGATGACGAAGCCGCCGGAATGCCCGCAGGAGCCGTCGTGGGCGAACCCCGATTCGTCGGCGGACAGGTCGGCATCAAATACATCGTCAACAACCCCGGCGACACGCGCTACACCGACTTCAACTCCGGCGCCACCGACGTCCGCGTCAAACGCAACGGCGTGGTATGCCCCGAACACACATTCGTGCGCTACTTCGACGGACAGGCATTCAGCTGGAACACCGACGTGGCCAACACCACCGGCAACTACTACGGCATTGTGCCTCACAAGCGCTCCGTGGCACTCTCCAAATTCCGCGACGGATACCGCAACAGCATCGCCAGCCAGTTCGGCACGCGCGACGCCATCATAGCCCGCTCGGCCGACGACGTGCTGATGGTGGCCGAAGCCTACATCCGCAAAGGCGAAGGCTCCTACGCCAAAGCCATCGAGTGGATCAACAGGCTGCGCACACGCGCCGGATACGCCGAAGGTGAAGACCGCGGCGTCAACGTCGACGGCGGACAGGCCTACAAGAACAACACCTACTGCGCCGGCAAGGGCGGCGGCTTCTCGGCCGAGGGCTCCATCTACTCCGAGCAGAACACCTACTACGAGTCCAACGACCTCGAAGCCGAACGCCCGACCTCCGAGACCAAGACCGTCATGACACTGGCCAGCGTCGACGACGTCTACAACTCGGCCGCCGACCGGCCCATCTACGACGCACTGGGCTGCACCTCCAACGCCGACCGCATGATGGCATTCCTGCTCAACGAGCGCACGCGCGAACTCTGCGGCGAACTCCTGCGCTGGGAAGACCTCGCACGCACCAAGACACTCGCCGCCCGCTGGAACGCCTTCAACGACGGCGTCACAAGAGGCATCGGCCGCTTCGACGCCTCGAAGCACTACTACAGACCCATCCCGCAGTCGTTCCTCGACGGCATCACCAACGCCTCCGGCTCCGCCCTCTCCGACGAAGACAAGAGCCGCCTGCAGAACCCGGGCTACTGATCGGGCCTGAACCTGACATAAATCAACATAGCAGCTCCGCTCCCACGCTCGTGGGGCGGAGCTGCGCTTTGTTTGGGGGCTGAAATGCGACTCTATCGGGCGAGCGAGAAGAGCAGTTCGAGGCCGCCGTGGGGATTGTTGCGGGCGGTGATGGTGCCGTGGTGCATCAGGATGGCGTTCTTGACTATGGCCAGTCCGAGGCCGGTGCCGCCGGTGGCTCGCGAGCGTCCTTCGTCGACGCGGTAGAAGCGTTCGAAGATGCGGTCGATGTGCTGCGGGGGGACGCCGAGGCCGGTGTCGCGGAAGGAGAAGTAGGCGGTCTTGGGGTCGGTGCGGTAGCATCTGACGATGATTTCGGTGTCTTCGCCGGCGTAGGCTATGGCGTTGTCGGTCAGGTTGCGGAAGATGGAGTAGATGAGGGTGGCGTCGCCGGTGATGGTCAGGTCGGCGTCCACTTCGATGTGCATGGCCATGCGGCGCTGTTCGAGCAGCAGGGCAAGGTCGGTGCGCACGCCTTCGATGAGTTCGCGCACGCAGATGGCTTCGTGGCCGAACATGGGGTGGCGGTTGTCGATTTTGTTGAGCAGCGATATGTCCTGGATGAGGTTGGCGAGGCGCTGTGTCTGGTCGTAGGCGCGGCGGATGAATTTGAGGCGGGTGTCGTCGGCTATGGCGGGCGTCTCGATGATGGTCTCGAGGTAGCCGCGGATGCTGCTGACGGGTGTCTTGAGTTCGTGCGAGATGTTCTGCGTCAGCTGCCGTTTCATTTCCTGCTCGTGGAACTGCTGCGTGTTTTCGGTTAT
>CALYZD010000125.1 GCA_945607565.1 uncultured Bacteroidales bacterium
CCTTATAAAGAGGTTCTGCAGATATACGAGATGGGACTGAAGGTGCCCGACTATGTCACGCTGATGTGGTGTGACGACAACTACGGATATATCACCCGACTCTCCAACGAAGCCGAACAGCAGCGCAGCGGTGGCGCGGGTATCTACTACCACCTGAGCTACTGGGGACGGCCACACGACCATCTGTGGCTGACCACCACCCAACCGGGACTGATATACAACGAGATGCGCACGGCATACGACCACAACGCCCGAAAACTGTGGATAGCAAATGTGCACGACCCGAAAGTGGCGGGCTATGACCTTGAACTGTTCCTTGACATGGCTTGGGACATCGACTGCGTGAATGAATCAACTATCGAGGAGCATTACCGTAGATGGCTCTGCCGCCAGTTCGGGGAGAAGGCCGGCACCAGACTCTTTCCCGCAATGAAGGAGTTCTACCGCTTGTGCGGACAACGCCGCCCCGAGTTTATGGGATGGACACAGGTGGAACTCGACAAGAAGAAATACAACCGCGGACTAAGTCCTATCCAGGACACGGAGTTTACATTGAGTGAAATCGATGGCTATCTGAAACGATATGGCGCTATTGCCTCTACAATTAAAGAGGTGAATGCCATTATTCCATCAGTATTGAAGGATGCCTATTTCACGGCGATAGAATATCCCGTGCTTGCCGCCGACGCCCATGCCCGCAAGCTGCTGTTGGCCCAGAAGGCAAGGCAGACGGGAGATGTGACTGCTGCCGATGGCAGTGCCAAGGCATACGAGGAGATAAAGCATCTGACTTCACGATACAACAACGAAATCGCCGGAGGCAAATGGAAGAATCTCATGTCGATGAATCCACGCAACCTGCCAGTCTTTGGCATGCCCGACACTGCATACAACGGCATGGCAACAGACTCTGTCAAGGGGACATGCGTGGAATATATATCCCGCAATGCCTGTGACTACGCTTCCGCATCAAGCGGCTGCAAGGCGGTTCAGATGCTTGGACACAGCATGAATGCCGTGAGCATTCCCAAGGGCGGCTGGCTGGATTATTCTTTCAACACATCTTCGTCTGGCGATGCCATGATGAGAATAGCCCTTATCCCCACACAACCCAACGACAACGGCGACTTAAGGTTCTCGGTAAGCATCGACGGTGGCGAGGAACAGGTGTTCTCACTGAAAGAGCCATTTCGTTCGGAGCGCTGGAAACAGAATGTGCTCAGAGGACAGGCAGTGAGGGATATAGAACTTAAAGACCTTAAAGCCGGGAAACATACACTGAGGATTAAGGCTCTCGACCCCCACATCATTGCAGACCAATGGGCTGTGGATTTCAACAAGGAACGGAAACATTATCTAATTTTGGAATAGGTAAAGCATATAATGATGAAAATGAAATTAACACTATTATTGGCGGCTATGACGATGCTTGCAGGCAAAGCGGCTGCCGCAGAGAGAGACACGATAAGCCTGAATGCGGGCTGGCAGTTCCACCTTGGTGAGCTGCCTGGCATTGAGGCGGTGAAAAACGCTAAGTGCGAAAAGGTCAACCTGCCGCACGACTTCCTGATAGGGCAGCCGTGGGTGGCGCCCGACGCATCGGAACGCCCCGACAACAGCGATGCGGGCAGCAACGTGCGCAGCCGGCTGAGCCCGCGAGGCTTCAAGGAGATGAACGTGGGCTGGTATCGCAAGGAGCTGACGGCACCCGAAGAGTGGCGCGGCCGTCGCGTGTTGCTCGACTTTCAGGGCATAATGCTCGTGGGTGACGTCTGGGTCAACGGGCAGCATGCGGGACAAACGGACTACGGCTATCTCGGTTTTGACATCGACGTGACGAAAATGCTCAAATACGGCGAGGCGAACGAGATTGTGGTCAAGGCAAACACGCAGCAGCCCAACAACTCGCGCTGGTACACCGGCGGCGGACTCTATCGCGACGTGAACGTGATTGTGACCGACTCCAAGACGTTCTTCCCACGCCACCCGCTCTTTATCCGCACCGTGGACAACAGGGAGGTGCGCATCAAGGCCGAGATTGTCTGCATGACCAAGGCCGGGCGCCTGCCGGTGGAGGTGAGGATTTTCGATGCCGAGGGAAATGTCGTTGCGCAGCAGCGCGAGGACGTGCCCTACACGCCAAAGTGGCGGCAGCGCGAATATGAACTGAAGCCGATAATCGTCGAGAACGCCAGACTGTGGTCGTGCGAGACACCTTATTTATATACTGCCGAGGTGACGGTCTTCGACTCGGAGGGCAATGCCGCCGACCGCGTCAGCGAGACGTTCGGCATTCGCACCGTCGAGTTCACGCCCGAGCAGGGCATGCTCCTCAACGGCAAGAAGGTGCTGCTGAAGGGCTGGGCAAACCATCACACGCTTGGCGCGCTCGGCGCCGCCGCCTATCCGCGTGCCATCGAGAAGCGGCTGAAGCTGATGAAGGATTTCGGCTACAACCATGTGCGCACGTCGCACAACCCGTACAGCGAGGACTTCCTGCACCTCTGCGACCGCCTCGGCCTGCTCGTGGTCGATGAGCTCTACGACAAGTGGCTCACGCAGTACGCCGGCGGCCGTGTGGACTGGGAAAGCCTGTGGCAGAAGGACGTGCCGGAGTTCGTCAAGCGCGACAGAAACCACCCGTCGGTTGTGCTTTGGAGCCTTGGCAACGAGCTTCAGCAGTACTCCAACCTGCCGTTCAACGACTGGGGCGTGACGGCATACAGGCTGCAGCGCGAACTGCTCCGCCGCTACGACGACACCCGCCTTGTGACCGTGGCCATGCACCCGCGTTACCGCAGTCTCGAAACCGACTCGCTGCCGGCTCCGCTTGCTCTGGAGACCGACATCGCCTCCTACAACTATCGCTACATGTATTTCCCCGGCGACTCCCGCCGTTTCCCCGACAAGATGTTCTACCAGAGCGAGGCAAGCACGGCCGCCATGGGCCCCAACTTCTTCGAGATGGACCTCAGCCGCGTCGTCGGGCTTGCCTATTGGGGCGCCATCGACTACCTTGGCGAGAGCATGGGTTGGCCCGTCAAGGGCTGGAACCAGGGCGTGTTCGACATCGCACTGCAGCCCAAGCCCGATGCCTATTTCGTCAAGAGCTTCTTCTCCGACGAGCCCACGGTCCACATCGCGGTGATGGAGAAAGGCAAGGGAACGATGATGTGGAACGGAGTCGACATTGCGGTCGGAAAATATTCCGAGAACTGGAACCGCACCGAGGGCGATACCGTGTCGCTCTACACCTACACCAACGGCGACGAGGTGGAACTGCTGATGAACGGCAAGAGCCTCGGGACGAAGAAGAACGAGCTCGACCCCAAGAAGCGCAACCGCATACGCTGGGATGGCATCGCGTTCAGGCCGGGCACTTTAACCGCCGTGGCACGCCGCGACGGCAGGGAGATAGCGCGCCACAGCCTTGAGACTACGGGCGCCGCTGCGGCTCTGCAGCTTGTGGCCGACAGGCAGACATGGCATGCCGACGGCAAGGACTTGCAGCACGTCCGCGTCTACGCCGTCGACAAGAAAGGCCGCCGCGTGCTGAGCGCCGACCAAAAGCTGACGTTCAGGGTCAGCGGCGATGCCGAAATAGTGGCCGTCGACAATGGCAACATTCAGTCCGACGAACTTGCCGTGGGCTCGGAACGCAACCTCTTCCTGGGCTCGGCGCTCGTAATCCTCCGTGCCGGCACGACGCCCTCGGAAGTGGTGCTCGAGGTGGAGAGCCCGAACTATAAGACCAAGAAGATTAAACTAACGATTGAAAAATAATGGTTTTGAGGTCGGAAGTCGGTCGCAATCGTGCCGCTTTGCATTCCGGCATATTTCTGCTGACATTTGCAGACCATATTAACCAGACTAACAGACATCAGTTATGAACAGACTATTCTTATTGCTTGCCGGCGCGGCGCTGTCGGCCAACGTGTGCGGGCAGCGCGCCCTGCCTGCGTGCCGGGTGGCCGATGCCGACACTCTGTGCCGGATATTCGTCTACTCTCCCGGCAGCAAGGACGGCCTCCATCTGGCCTATCTCGACGCGGACGACAAGTGGACGGACGTCGGGCAGCTGTGCGCTTCCGACTATTCGCGCTGGGGCTCCGAAAAGCGGATGTACGACCCCTGCGTCGTCCGGGCGACCGACGGCACGTGGCGCGCGGTGTGGTCGCTCAACGACTATGCGCCGTGCTTTGCCGCAGCCTACAGCGCCGACCTGCTGACATGGCGCCCGCAGGACTATCCCAAGGTTTCGGTCAAGGGGGTGCAGCGGCCGCTCGTCAGGCAGGCGGCCGACGGCTCGTTCGACATCCGTCTGAGCTCAGCCTCGGGGCCTGTGTACGTGCGCGCGTCCAACGATTTCCGCTCGTTTGCCGAGCAGCCCGCATCAGCCGCAGCCGCCGACAAGCCATGGGCGCCCGACACGGCTACCGTGGGGCCTAAGCGCTTCGAAGGCAACCTCTTCGACGTGCCCAAGCGTCATCTCGACCGCATCTTCTCGCACTTCGACGCCCTTGCCGCCGATGCCGAGAAGAGCCGCGTCACCATGCGCGACGACGCCGACCGCTTCAGCGACCTGCCCGCCACGGTGGCCGCCACTCTGACCGTGGACCCGAGCCGCACCAAGGCCATCTCCGACAAGCTGGTGGGCGTATTCTTCGAGGACATCAGCTATGCGGCCGACGGCGGGCTCTATGCCGAGCTTGTGCAGAACCGCGACTTCGAATATTCGCCGCGCGACCGCAAGGAGTGGGGCGCCCTGACGGCGTGGGAGCACAGCGGCGGCGTCAGGGTCGAGACCGAACGCCCGCTGAGTCCGGCCAACCCTCACTATGTGGTGATGCGGGCCGACACCCTCTCCAACCTCGGCTGGGACGGCATAGCCGACCGTGGCGCGGCCTACGACTTCAGCGTGCAGGCCCGCACTACGGCCGGCGGCTCCAAGCAGCTGACGGTGGCCCTGATTGCCGACGATGGCACGGTGGCGGCCCAAGGCCGGCTCAAGGTGTCGGGCAGCGACTGGAAACGCTACAGCCTGCAGCTGAACACCGCCAGGCCATCGGCCGATGAGGTCCGCAACTGCCGCCTGACCATCGTTGGCCACAAGGACGCCGAAGTGGCACTCGACATGATTTCGCTCTTCCCGCACGACACCTACAAGGGCCACGGCCTGCGCCGCGACCTGGCCGAGGCCATAGCCGCGCTCAGGCCCAAGTTCGTGAGGTTCCCCGGCGGCTGCATGAGCCACGGCGACGGCCTCGACAACATCTACCACTGGAACCACACCGTGGGCCCGTGGCACGAGAGGATTCCCGACCGCAACATCTGGCGCTATCACCAGACCCGCGGCCTCGGCTTCTACGAATACTTCCAGTTCTGCGAGGACATCGGCGCCGAACCTCTGCCGGTGCTTGCGGCCGGCGTCCCCTGCCAGAACTCGGGGCCCGACAGCGAAGGCTTCGGCGGCCAGCAGGGCGGCATCCCCATGGACGACATGCCGGCCTACTGCCAGGAGATTCTCGACATGATAGAGTGGGCCAACGGCGACCCCGCGCAGAGCAAGTGGGCCAGGATGCGTGCCGACGCCGGCCATCCCGAACCGTTCAACCTGAAATATGTCGGGATAGGAAACGAGGACATCATCTCGACCGTGTTCGAGGAGCGATGCCTCATGATATGCAAGGCCATCAAGGAGAAATATCCCGACATCGTCGTCTGCGGCACGGTCGGGCCCTTCCACGACCCCTCGGCCGACTACATCGAGGGCTGGCGCTTTGCCAAGGAGCACAGTCAGTACATCGACATGGTGGACGAGCATTACTACGAGTCGCCGGGCTGGTTCCTCAGCCATCAGGACTATTACGACAGCTACGACCGCTCAGCCCCCAAGGTCTACCTCGGCGAGTGGGCTTCGCGCACAAGGACCATGGAGTCGGCTCTGGTCGAGGCCATGCATCTGTGCCACATCGAGAAGAACGCCGACGTGGTGGTCATGACGAGCTACGCGCCGCTGCTGTGCAAGGACAGGCACCACAACTGGAATCCCGACATGATTTATTTCGACAACGTCGGCCTCACGCTGACGCCGAGCTACCACACGCAGAAGCTGTTCTCGGTGGGCAGCGGCGACACTTACGTCTCGACCGAGCTCAGCGTGCCGGCCGGGCTCGAGAACCGTGTGGCCGCAAGCCTCGTGGCCGACTCCAAGAGCGGCCGTCGCTTCCTGAAGCTGGTCAACGCCCTGCCGTCGGCGCTGAAGCTGGACGTCAGTGGGATAGCCGTCGACGCCGGCGCTCGGGTCGAGGGCTTCAGGGGGCTGCCGGCCGACAAGGCTGTCCGCCCCGCCGACGATGCCCGGATCGAAGGCTCGTCGATTCTCCTGCCGCCCTATTCGGTGGTGTGCGTGGAGCTGTGACGCAACGCGCGCATTTTCAGTGATTCAGAAGAAATGATTACCCTCATGCCGTCGCCTTCCCCATCGGGTGGGCGACGGGGTGGGGGTAATGTCTTTTCGGCGCCTGCGTCTTT
>CALYZD010000126.1 GCA_945607565.1 uncultured Bacteroidales bacterium
CCGCCGGCGGGCCGACCGTGATGACCAGGATCGAAGACAAGCCGGGACCGACCGTACAGCCGCACAAGCTCTACCCCGACGTGCCCGACTCGCTCTGGAACGCCCTCGGGCTGCAGGACGGCGTGCCGTCGAGCATGAGCTGCTTCCTGCTCCAGACAGAAGGCAGGAACATACTGCTCGACGCCGGACTGGGCGCGCCCTTCAGCCGGCTCCACCCGATGCTGGAGCAGCAGGGCCTGACGCCCGACGACATCGGGCTGGTCTACATCTCGCACATGCACTCCGACCACATCGGCGGCCTGCTGAATGAGGAGGGCAACATGGCGTTCCCAAAGGCCGAAATCTACGTCAACCGCGTGGAGGCGGAGGCCTGGCGGGCGATGGAAGGCGGGCGCAAGGCCAAAAGCGTTCTCGAAGTCTACAGGGAGCATCTGCACCTCTTCGAAGCCGGCGACACGCTCGAAGGCGGCGTGATGACAATGGCCGCATACGGGCACACGCCCGGCCACACCGTGTTCCGGAAAGACAGCATCCTTGCGATAGCCGACCTCATCCACGGCGCGGCCCTCCAGCTGGAGCACCCCGAGTATTGCCCGACCTACGACATGGACGCCGACGAGGCCCGACGGTCGCGGATACGCATCCTGGAATACGCGCGCAGGCACGGCCTAACGATGTACGGCATGCACCTGCCGGCTCCGGGTCGGATAGAAAATTCAGAACGGTAAACAAAAGGCCGTCAGCCGCTTACCATAGCCGAGGCATCGGGACGTGAACCTGGGCGACGCTCCACGAGTCGGCGGTGATGTCGATGATGTCGCCGGCCTCGTAGCGGCTGGCCGTGATGATGTTGTAGCGGTCGCGAAGCCCGGCGAAGGCTTTCAGGGCGATGCCGGGACGATTGTTGTCGGCGCTGATGTGCGACAGGATAATGGTGTGCAGATGAGGCGGAGCCACCTCGGCGACAAGCTGCGCCGACTGCGCGTTGGACAGGTGCCCGACGTCGGAGGCCACGCGCTGCTTGAGGTAGGCGGGATACTTGCCGTCCCAGAGCATCTGCTCGTCGTAGTTGCTTTCGAGAAAGACCGCATTGCACTGAGCCAGATGGGCTTCCATCTCGAGATTGGGCGCGCCGATGTCGGTCATGACACCAATGCTGATGCCGCCGGCCTCGATGCGGAAACTGCACGGGTCGGAGGCGTCGTGCTGCTTGGCGAACGAGTGGACGGTGAGGCCGCCGACGCCCACCACCTCGCCGGCGGCAAAGGTGCTGTAGCTCGACGGCAGATAGAACGCACGGCAGCAGCGGGCCGTGAGCGGAGTGAGATAGGCCACGGCGCCGGTCTTTTCGCACAGGCTGCGCAGTCCGCGGACGTGGTCGGAGTGCTCGTGCGAGACAAACACGGCCTTTATCTTGCGCAAATCGATTTTCTTGATTTTGGCTCTGATGTTCAGCTGTCTGAAGCTGATGCCGGCGTCGACAAGCACGGCCTCGTCGGCGTATTCCACATAATAGGCGTTGCCGTTGCTGCCCGAAGCTATTGAACAGATTCTGATTTTATCCGCAGATGGTGTCAATGTTTAAGTTTTTAACTGCATGAATGCCCACCGAAAATCGTATCAAAACACAGATCTTCGAGGCATTTTAGCGATTCGGAGTGCAAAGAAAAGAAATCATTCGGTATTTTTGCACAAATCAGACATCAAACAATGATTATACCCAAAGCCGTTTTTTTCGACATGGACGGCGTGCTCTACGACTCGATGCCCAACCACGAACTGAGTTGGCAGAAAGCGTTTGCCGCCCACGGAGTCGGGTTTGATGCCGTGGAGGCCTACATCAACGAGGGTCGCACGGCGCGCGGAACCATCGACACCATCTTCCTGAAACGACTTGGCCGCCGCGCCACCGACGCCGAGGTCGAGAGCATCTACCGGACCAAGACCGCACTGATGAGCCAATGCCCGGCCGCGCCTGCCATGCCTGCCATGCAGCCGTTCGTGGCGTTCCTCCGCACGCGCGGCATTGCGATTGTGGTGGTCACCGGGTCGCGCCAGCCGTCGCTCATCGACAAGCTGAGTCGCGACTACGGCGTTGACAGCCAACACATTGTATCCGGAGCCGACGTGGTGCACGGCAAGCCCGACCCCGAGCCCTATCTGACCGCGCTCGGCCGCGTCGGCATGGACGCCGGGGAGTGCGCCGTGGTCGAGAACGCGCCGCTCGGCGTACGTTCGGCCAAGGCGGCCGGGCTGTTCACCGTGGCCGTCAACACCGGCAAGCTGCCCGACCGGTATCTGCTCGACGAGCATTGCGACGCGCTGTTTGCCGGCACCGAGCCCATGTGTAAGGCGTGGAAAGAAATCATCGACCGCAAACATTGATACACAACCGATTGCATATCAGCCCGGACGATCCAGAACGGCATCGGCGACAGACCTTGCGCGGCGCAAAAAGAAATTCAAATGAATGACAAAACGATTGCACAACTAATACAAATTCTTAACTTTGCCCATGGAATTTTTTCATAGAATTGGGTTAGGTTAGAAGGAGGGTCGGTCGGCGCACATGCTGCCCGGCCCTTTTTTGCGCCCGCTGCGACGGACCCGCATCACCACATAAACGAACGTAAAACCATGAACTTCAAGATAGAAAAGGGCTGGAAAGAACTGCTCGGCGACGAATTTGAGAAAGAATATTTTGTGCGGCTGACCGAATTTGTGCGCGAAGAATACCGCACGCAGCAGATTTTTCCGCCGGAGGCACAAATCTTCAACGCATTTGACTTTTGCCCGTTGGCCGACACGCGCGTTGTCATCCTCGGACAAGACCCTTATCACGATTTGGGGCAGGCTCACGGCCTGTGCTTTTCGGTCAACGACGGTGTGCCGATGCCTCCGTCACTGGTCAACATTTTCAAGGAGATAGGCACCGACATCGGCTCGCCCATGCCCGCAAGCGGCAACCTCGAACGCTGGGCCCGGCAGGGCGTGCTGCTGCTCAACGCCACACTGACGGTGCGCGCGCATCAGGCCGCCTCGCACCAGAATCGGGGCTGGGAGACGTTCACCGACGAGGTCATCCGACGCCTCGCGGCCGCCAAGGAACATCTGGTCTTCATGCTTTGGGGAGCGTATGCCGGCCGCAAGTCGGCGCTCATCGATGCCAGCCGCCACCTCGTGCTCACCACGGCGCACCCCTCGCCGCTCTCGGCCTATCGCGGCTTCTTCGGGTGCCGCCACTTCAGCCAGGCCAACCGCTATCTGACCGAGCACGGCAGCCGGCCCATCGAATGGTGAGGCGGCGGGATTTATCTGAAAATCACATCGTTGACAACTCGGTCGCCCAGCCGCGTGTTGATGACCGAAATGATGTCGGACTTGAGCATCGACAGATGGGCGCGGATGACGCTTGAGCGGATGCCGACGAAGAGGATGCCCTTGCGCACATACACCGAACTGGTGGAGTGCGCCACCGTGGGCCCCACCACCTGCGTCCACAGCGACTCGGCGCGATGCTCGAGAATCTGCTGCGTCAGGTTGCTTTCCTTCATTATCTGCCCCATGATTTCGCCGACGTTCATGGCACGCTCGCTGCGACCCTCGGGCGTTGCCCCGACAATGTCAAATATCTCGGCTTCAGTTAGTTTGCCATTTTTATAATTACTCATTTCCTGCGTTTTTCATTGATTCTGACTTTCGGTCACAAGGCCGTTGTCGACGTCGAAGATGCGATATTTTTTGTTGACTTGCGCCAGGATTTCGAGCAGATGGCGCCGGTCAGTATCGGTGATGAAAATCTGGTCGAACGTGTCGCCGGCCACGAGGCCTATCAGGTTGGCGGCGCGGTCGGAGTCGAGCTTGTCGAAGACGTCGTCGAGCAGCAGGATGGGCCTGAAGCCGTTGTGCTGCGTCAGGTAGCGGAACTGGGCGAGGCGCATGGCGATGGCGAACGACTTTTTCTGGCCCTGCGAGCCGGTCTTGCGCAGCGGCAGGCCCTTGAGCGTGAAGTCGAGCTCGTCCTTGTGGATGCCGCGCGAGGTGTAGCCCAGCGCCACGTCGCGCGCCAGCGTTTCGCGCAGTCCGTCGGCAAAATCGTAGCGCTGGAGGCCGGACACGTATCTGATTGCCACGTCTTCGGTCCCGCCCGAAATAAGGTGATAGAAATCAGTGAAAATCGGTTCGAGCCATTCGGCAAAACGGCATCTTGCGCCATAAATCCGGTTGCCGAGGTCGGCCAGCTGGAGGTCTATGATTTCGATGAGCGACCTGTCGGCCGGCATCTGCCCCTCGAACTGCTTGAGGAGCGCATTGCGCTGGCGCACAGCATTGTTGTAGCGGACAACGGCGTCGAGATATTGCGGGTCGCACTGCGAAATGATGCTGTCAATGTAGCGGCGCCGCTCCTCGGACGAGCCGTAGATCAGCTCCTCGTCGGCCGGCGAGATGATGACAAGCGGCAGCAGACCGATATGGTCGGAAATCTTGACATAATCCTTGCGATTGCGCCTGAACTGCTTTTTCTGCCCGCGCTTGACGCCGCAATAGATAATCTCCTCGGCTTCAGCGCGTTCGTATCGCCCCTGAATCATCATCATTTTTTCGCCGTCGCGGATGTTCTGCGAATCCTGACAGCCCAGAAAACTCTTGCAGAACGACAGATAGTAGACCGCGTCGAGCAGATTGGTCTTGCCGGCGCCGTTGCGGCCCAAAAAACAGTTGATGCCGCCCGACAGCTCGAGGGTTGCCGTGGCGATGTTGCGATAATTGATTATGCTGAGCGAAGTTAGTTGCATAGATATCAGTTGTTTACGTTGCCGCTACCAAGGGATGCGCTGTCCCACGTTCCATTCGATGAAATCGGCCTTCGAAAATTTGTGGGCATAGATATTGACGCCCACAAACGTGTTGCACTTGAAGTGATATTTGACGCCGGCGCGCTCGAACACAGACGGTTTGCTCTGCGCAATGCTGTGGCTCTGAGCCACGTAGCAGCCCAGATGGGTCAGGATGCTGAGGCGGTCGATGCAGAGCTCGTGGGCGGCAAAGAGGCCGAGCGTCATGCGCTTGCCGAACGGGCCGAGATGCTTGCGATAGCCGCCGTTATCGCTGACAGTCAGGCTGCTGCCAAGCCAGTCGTCGTAGACAAGGCTCAGGCCGCCGCCAAACTTGCCCTTGTTGCCATACTGGCGCAGATAGCCGCCCGTGAGCGTCCCGATGCCGTAGCGGACATCGTTGTAGACCGGCTTGCCCTCCGACTCGGCGCGGTCGGCCTGCTCGCCCTCGAGCTCGCTCCGCTTCATGCCGCCGCCCAAAGCCACGAACGCCTCGTGACCGCGCCGGCGGACGATGTCGGTGCGGCGGCGGAAATCGGGCATCGGCCCAAAGAGGTAGGACACAGCAAGATATGGCGTAGCCAGATTGAGGCCTTTGTTGGGCTTGCGCATGGCGCCGTTCGAGAAGTGCGTCAGTTCGACGCCCGCACCCAGCTGCCAGCGCCGCGCCAGAGTGCAGACGTATTCGAGGCCGAGGCTCAGATGCACCGTGGCCTTGGAGCCGATAGTGATATTGTAGGGATTGGTCTCGGCGTCGTAGGGCGTCCAGTTGAAGGCCATGCCGAGCTCGACCTTATAGTTCACGGCCGACTGCCCAAAGCGCCTGATGGGAGCCTTGTAGAAACCGTAGAGCGAGACGGGCCGACCGAGGTCCGACGGGTGGTCGAACTGAGCCGCGTAGAGCCCCGCGCCGAACTGCGGAAAATTGTGCTCGTGCTCCCACAGATGGCTGCCCGTGGTCTGCACCCCAACGCTGACCGACTCCGAAGCATAGCGCCTGAGCGCCACACCGCCGGCATTGAGCCCGTCCAAAAAGTCGTTGGTGTTGAAAATCTTGCCATATCCGCCCCTGACCGTCACAACTACGATGCGGCCCGTCGAGTCGGCAACCTGTTGGGCATCAGCACCGAGCGGCATCAGCAAGGCAAACAGGGCAGCAATGCAAAGAAAAGATTTCATCGTTCGATTGTCGTAATTATTGTTCGGGTGGCAAATGTAATAAGTTTTTATTGCCGTTGGCCCAAACCCGAGCGAGCCAACGGTTGCCGGCAATGG
>CALYZD010000127.1 GCA_945607565.1 uncultured Bacteroidales bacterium
GCGTGGCGCCGTCGCAGTGCCGATGCCGCCGCCACCGCATTGGCCGCCGGGATGTTCGCGGCCGTGTTTGTGGGCGGATGGGCCGTGCCGTCGATCAACGGCCACATAGGCTATGCCGAGCTCTGCCGCCATGCCGCCCGCGTGGGTGCCGACTGCGGCGCGAGCCGTTTCTACGCCTGCGGCCTCGCGCGAGCCGACAATCTGGACGTCTACCTGCACCGGCCCGTGCCCGTGGTCGCCCCGGCAGCGCTCGACACGCTCGACCTCGGCGGCGCGCTGCTGATGCTGCCTGCCGACCGCATTGGTTGTCTGCCCTCCGAGCCGATGCCGGCACGCGTCAGTGCCGTGGGGCGCTACACGGTGGTCTGCTACGGCAGCCGCCTATCGCATAACGAATCAGTCAAAGAATCGGAAAAATGAAAATATTGGTAACCGGAGCAGCCGGATTCATCGGCTCCGCCCTCGTCAGGCGGCTTCTGGAGGCCGGGCACACGGTGGTCGGCATCGACAACATCAACTCCTACTACGACACTCGGCTCAAGTATGCGCGCCTCGCGCTCTCGGGCGTGGCGCAGCAGGACATCAGCGAGCGCAGGGCGGCGGCCAGCACTGCCTGCCCCGGCTATTCGTTCGTCCTGCTCGACATTGCCGACCGCATCGGCATGGACGCCCTCTTCGCCTCCGGGCGCTTCGACGTGGTGGTCAACATGGCGGGGCAGGCCGGCGTGCGCTATTCCATCGAGAACCCTTATGCCTATGTGGAGTCGAACGTGATGGGCTTCCTCAACGTGCTCGAGAACTGCCGCAACCACGGCGTCGGGCATCTGCTCTACGCCAGTTCGAGCAGCATCTACGGCCAGGGCAGCCGCGTGTCCTATCGCGAAGACGACTGCACCGACCGCCCCGTCAGCCTCTATGCCGCCACCAAGAAGGCCGACGAGCTGATGGCCTACGCCTACAGCCGCCTCTACGGATTCGCCACCACCGGGCTGCGCTTCTTCACCGTCTACGGACCGTGGGGCCGGCCCGACATGGCGCCCATCCTCTTCATGAAGGCGATTGTCGAAGGGAGGCCCGTCAAGGTGTTCAACAACGGGAATCTCAGCCGCGACTTCACCTACATCGACGACATCGTCGACGGCCTGATGTGCCTGCTCGATCACCCCTCGACCGATGAGGTCCCCGCCCGCTCGTTCAACATCGGCGAGTCGGCGCCCGTCCGCCAGCTCGACTTCATCAGCACCATCGAGCAGGTCACCGGGCGCAGGGCCGTCGGGCAGATGATGCCCATGCAGCCCGGCGACGTCTATTGCACCTATGCCGACATATCGCAGCTGAGCGGCGAGTTCGGCTACCGGCCGCGCGTGGGCATAGCCGAGGGCGTGGCGCGCCTCTACGACTGGTTCCGCTTCTTCTACGCCAACAAGGAGGGACGGTCTCCCGACCGTCCGTAATAAAAAATAGAGAGTTTGTAAGTGGTGGGTAGGGGAGATTGTTTGGACGGTCGGGAGATCATCCTTCCTTGTAAGCGGCGTCCTCGTCGCTTCTCCTGTTGTTTTCCGCTCGTTTGCATTATATTTGTCTGCAAAACGAAAAATCAACGCTGTATGAAATTCAAACGTATTTTGCTCAAGCTCAGCGGCGAATCGCTCATGGGCCGACAGGGCTACGGCATCGACCCCGAACGTCTGGGTCAGTATGCCGGGCAGATTAAGGAGATATGCGCCATGGGCGTTCAGGTGGGCATAGTCATTGGCGGCGGCAACATCTTCCGCGGCCTCAGCGGAGCGGCCAAGGGATTTGACCGCTACAAGGGCGACCAGATGGGCATGCTGGCCACCGTCATCAACAGCATGGCGCTCAGCTCGGCGCTCGAAAGCGTGGGCGTGCGCTCCCGCGTGCTGACGGCCATCCGCATGGAGCCCGTGGGCGAGTTCTATTCCAAGCCACGCGCCATCGAAGCCATGGAGCGCGGCGAGGTGGTCATCATGTCGGGCGGCACGGGCAACCCCTATTTCACCACCGACACCGGCGCGTCGCTGCGCGGCATCGAGATTGAGGCCGACGTGATGCTCAAGGGCACGCGCGTCGACGGCATCTACACCGCCGACCCCGAAAAGGACCCCACAGCCGTCCGCTTCGACGAGATTACCTACGACGAAATCTACAACCGCGGCCTCAAGGTTATGGACCTGACGGCCACCACCATGTGCAAGGAGTGCAATCTGCCCATCGTCGTGTTCGACATGGACACGCCCGGCAATCTGCTCAAGGTGGTCAGCGGCGACCGGATTGGAACGCTGGTGCACAACTGACCGGCGCCTTCAGGACAAGACGAACGAACGGCAGTGCCGGAGTCTCGCCCGTGTGTGGCGTGAAGCCGGCACTGCCGTTCGTTTTGTATGGCGTCTGCGCCACCGGCGTCAGAAGAACTTGCGGTGCTTGAAGGTGATGTACATGCCGAGGCCCAGCAGCACCGACAGCCCCAGCACGTAGAAGAACGCGTAGGGATTGCGCTCCATGTAGTTGGGCACGTTCATGCCGTAGAGGCTGGCTATCAGCGTCGGGAGCATCATGATGATGGAGATGCTGGTGAGCTGCTGCATGGTGCTGTTGGTGTTGTTGGAGATGACCGACGAGTAGCTGTTGGACATGCTGTGGATGATGTTGCGGTAGATGTTGGTGGTCTCCTCGGCCTGCCGCAGCTCAATCTCCACGTCTTCGGTCAGTTCCGAGTCGCACATGTCGGTTATCTGGCGGTTGTGCATCATGCGGTAGAAGAGCATCTCGTTGCCCTTGATCGACGTCAGGAAGTAGACAAGGCTGTTCTCGATGCGCTGCAGGGCCAGAATCTCCTTGTTGCGCACCGACTGCTGCAGCTCGGCCTCGACCAGCTTCATGTTGATGTTGATCTGCTTGAGGAACTTCAGATACCACACCGACGACGAGAGAATCATCCTCATCACCAGCTCGTAGGGATTGGCCACGCGTATCTGCTTGCGGGCCGAGTAGACGGCAAAGTCGCTGAAGACGTCGATCTGATAGTTGCACACGGTCACGCACACGTCGTCGTGAATGACGATGCCCACCGGCACCGTGGCGAATTCGGCCCCGGGCGTGTTGACGCGATAGGGAGCGCGGATTATTATCAGATGCCAGCCGTCGTCCTCCTCGCGGCGAGGACGTTCGTCGTTGTCTTCGATGTCGTTGATGAACGATTCGGGAATGTGAAGCTCGTCGAGCATGAACCGATATTCGTCTTCGGTCGGATTCTCGATGCAGGTCCAGCACCCTTTGACCCACCGGTCGGTTGCCGTGTAGCCGCCATTGTTTACATAAAAAGTCATCATAAAGTATTGTCCTCCAAGGTTTGTGCCCGAACGGAGGCCAATGCCTTCCGCCCGGCTAAATATGTTCAGGATGATAGTCGTCCATGGTTTGTGCTGATTCCGTTTTTTCGAGCGCAAAAATACCATTATCCATGTTACGATGGCAATAAATTTTCCCCCGCCCGGTTTAAAAATCCAAAAAATCTCCGCCTTGCCCCGACAGTTGTCTGTTATTCAAATCTGAACTACATTTGCACGGGCGCCGGCCGGCGTGCATGGCGCACAAGTAATTTTAAATCAATCTGTTCTGATGAAATTTTTCTCAACGGCATTGCTCTTGTGCCTCGCGTGGCCGGCCAGTGCCTATTCGCAGTCCGACACGCTCTATGCCGACACGCTGTCGGCGAGCCTCGAAACCGATAACATCCTCTTCCGTTCGACCACCGACAGCCTCCTGGCCGCCTGGTATCAGCAGCCGCTCTCGTCGGCCGACAGCTTCGTGCCCGACACCATCGTGGGCCTCGACAGCCTCGGCACCGTCTCCGACTCGCTCATCGTCGAGCGCCTGCAGCGCCTGATGTCGCCCATCCCCATGACGTTCAACGCGCAGGTCAAGCGCTTCATCGAGCTCTATGTGGTGCGCAAGAAGGAGCTTGTGCAGCACATGCTGGCCATGAGCGGCTACTATTTCCCCATCTTCGAAGAGGCGCTCGACGCACGCCAGATGCCGCTCGAACTCAAGTATCTGCCCATCATCGAGAGCGCGCTCAACCCGCGTGCACTCTCGCGCGCCGGAGCATCGGGGCTGTGGCAGTTCATGTACTACACCGGCAAGCGCTACCGCCTCGAAGTGACCTCCTACGTCGACGAGCGCCGCGACCCCCGCAAGGCTTCGCTCGCGGCCGCCGAGTTCCTCTCCGACCTCTACTCCATCTACCACGACTGGCATCTGGCCATAGCCGCCTACAACTGCGGGCCCGGCAACGTCAACAAGGCCATACGCCGCTCGGGCGGGCAGCGCGACTTCTGGAAGATATACTACCACCTGCCACGCGAGACGCGCGGCTACGTGCCGGCATTCATCGCCGCCTGCTACGTGATGAACTATGCCGCCGAGCACCAGATTCACCCCGCGCCAGCCACCATGCCCGCCGGCTGCGACACCGTCATGGTCTGCCGCCCGCTCCACTTCGAGCAGGTGTCGGCCACCATCAAGATTCCCGTCGAATCGCTGCGCGAGCTCAACCCGCAATACCGCCGCGACGTGGTGCCCGCACGACCCGACCGCTGCTACTCGCTCTGCCTGCCCATCGACCAGAGCATCCACTTTGCCGAATACGAAGATTCGATCTACGCCTTCAACCGCCTCAAATATTTCCCCGACAACAAGATAGTGCCCGTCTCCGAAGCCACCTATGGCGGCGACATCCCGGCCAACTCCGTCAAGCTCATCTACACCGTCAGGCCCGGCGACGTGCCCGGAGCCATAGCGCAGAAGTTCGGCGTCCGCCTGAGCGACCTCAAATATTGGAACGGGCTGAGGCGCAACATCATCCGCGTCGACCAGAAACTCGTCATCTACGTCAGCAAGAGCCGCGCCGACCGCTACAAGGGCATGGCCAAGGTAGCCAAATGAGCCGCGCCATGAGACTCGCACTGACCGCCTTGCTCGCACTCGCGGCCTGCGCCCACGCCTCGGCGCAGTTCAACATTGTGCAGACCGCCGGCTCGCACCTCAAGGACATGCGCGACGACCTGATGTGGAGCCCCCAGTCGGCCGGCCTCGTCTATCACCGCGCCTGCAACGTGGCGCTGACATCGCCCACACGCTACGGACTGGCCGACCGCTGGGAACTGGCCACGACGCTTGCGGCCGACTACTGGCTGCCCAATCTCGCGGTCAAGCATCAGATATGGCACGACCACGACCAGCTCTGGTACTTCAGCGGACGCCTCGGCGCCAACTGCAGCACGTCCGGACTGCGCTGGGCACAGAGCCGCGACTATGACCCCGACATAGTCGACTCGGCCGACGTGGTGGGCAACGTCCTCGGGCTCTATCACGAGCTGATTGTGAGCCGGGCCTTTCGCGGCGACGGCATCTGCACCACCTTCGAGCCATGGCTCATCCTGACGCTCTCGTTCCAGATAGCCGCCGGCATCGACCTCGGCGGCACCGACATCGCCGAGATGCAGGGCCACTTCGTTACCAACCGAGGCGAGGTGCTCGCCGCGCGCGGCGGCTATGCGCGCCTGATGCTCTGGGCCGACTACAAGTGGACCAACCGCTTCATCGTCCACGGCGGCCTGTGCTACTATGCCGGCACCTTCAGCGGCGGCCATTCGCTGGAGCTGCCCGCCAACATCGAGATGATGCTGACGCGACGCATCAGCCTGAGCACCGGCATGCTGCTCAGCGCGGCCGACTACGACGACCTGCCCCACTCCTGCGCCGTGGCCCCCTGGCTCGACCTGCGTTTCTATCTGGGCTACAAGAAGCAGAAGGAGCACCACCTGTTCCAAGACGGCGTGATGAAGCGCTACTGACCCCGCCCGCCGGCAGCAGCGCGAAAAAAAACGGGGGGCAACCGTTGCCGGCTGCCTCCCGCTGATTTTGTCTGATGGCTATGCGTTATCTGAACATCACCTTCTTGCCGTTTCGGATGTAGATGCCCTTCAGGCCCTTGGAGTACTGAACCTTGCGGCCCATCAGGTCGTAGAGCGTGTCGTCGGCAGCGGCGCCGTCGGCCTCCACGTCTGCAATGCC
>CALYZD010000128.1 GCA_945607565.1 uncultured Bacteroidales bacterium
CCCGCCGCCACACCGCGCACTCCGCGTCGCCGCCAGTCGGGCTTCGTCATCGACCCATTCCACCAGCACGAGGTGGACTGGAACAACGGCGTGCAGTATGTGGCCCTGCAGGACGGCGACACCTTTGAGGCGATAGCCATAGAGTTCCACCTCACCGTGTCCGAACTGCTGGCCATAAACGACCTGACTCCCGACGCTGACATAGCCGCGCTGCAATACGTCTACGTCCGCACCAAGCGCAACCGCGCCCACCCCGACTGCCCCACGCACACGGCAGGGCGCGGCGAGAGCCTGTGGGACATAGCGCACACCTACGGCGTCAAGCTGCGCAAGCTCCGCAAATACAATTCGATGCCCGAGGGCACCGAGCCTCAGCCGGGCGACGTGGTGAGCCTGCGCGCACGCAAGCGCCCCTGACAGCAGGGCCCGCACCGGTCACGCACTGACACTCAACATACACATACAGAATGATTACAGCCGAATCGCTTGCCGTCGAATATGGCGGCACGACCCTCTTTTCCGACGTCTCGTTCGTCATCAACGACACCGACCGCGTGGCCCTGATGGGCAAAAACGGCGCGGGCAAAAGCACGCTGCTCAAGATACTGGCCGGATGCACCCGACCAACCCGCGGCCGCGTGTCGACGCCCGAAGGCACCGTGGTGGCCTATCTGCCCCAGCATCTGATGGTGGACGACCACCGCACCGTGTTCGAGGAGGCCTCGCAGGCCTTTGCCGAAATACACGCCATGGAAGCCCGCATTGCCGAGCTCAACCATCAGCTCGAGACCCGCACCGACTACGACAGCGACGACTACATGAAGCTGATAGAGGAGGTGAGCCACCTGAGCGAACGCTTCTACGGCATCGAGGAGCGCAACTACGACGCCGACGTGGAGAAGACGCTGCTGGGCCTGGGCTTTGAGCGCACCGACTTCGGCCGACCCACAGCCGACTTCAGCGGAGGATGGCGGATGCGCATAGAGCTTGCCAAGATGTTGCTGCGCCGCCCCGACGTGCTGCTGCTCGACGAGCCCACCAACCATCTCGACATCGACAGCATAGGCTGGCTCGAAGACTTCATCCTGACCTCGGGCAAGGCCGTGGTGGTCATCAGCCACGACCGCGCCTTTGTCGACAACATAACCAACCGCACCATAGAGGTGACAATGGGCCGCATCTACGACTACAAGGCCACCTACAGCCACTACCTTGAGCTGCGCGCCGACCGCCGCAAGCAGCAGCAGCGCCAGTACGACGACCAGCAGAAGATGATAGCCGAAACCCGCGACTTCATCGAACGCTTCAAAGGGACCTACTCCAAGACACTGCAGGTGCAGAGCCGCGTCAGGATGCTCGAAAAGCTGGTGCCGGTCGAGGTCGACGAGGAGGACACGTCGTCCATACGCCTGCGCTTCGCACCCGCCGAGCGTTCGGGCAGCTACCCCGTGACGGCCACCGCCGTGGGCAAGAGCTACGACGGCCGACGCGTCTTTGCCGACGCATCGTTCACCATAGCGCGCGGCGACAAGGTGGCCTTTGTGGGGCGCAACGGCGAGGGCAAGTCGACCATGGTGCGCTGCATCATGGGCGAGATTGAGCACGAGGGCACCATCCGTCTGGGGCACAACGTGCAGATAGGCTACTTTGCCCAGGACCGCGCCGCCCGGCTCGACGAGACGCTCACCGTGTTCCAGACCATCGACGATGTGGCGCAGGGCGACATCCGCACCCACATCCGCGACATTCTGGGCGCCTTCATGTTCGACAAGGAGGCTTCCGAGAAAAAGGTGCGCGTGCTCAGCGGAGGCGAGCGCCAGCGCCTGGCCATGATTCGCCTGCTGCTCGAGCCCGTCAACCTGCTCATACTCGACGAGCCTACCAATCACCTCGACATGCGCACCAAGGATGTGCTCAAGCAGGCCCTGGCCGACTTCGACGGCACGCTGATAGTGGTCAGCCACGACCGCGACTTCCTCGACGGCCTTGTCAGCAAGGTCTACGAGTTCGGCCACGGCCGCGTGTGCGAGCATCTCGAAGGCATTCGCGACTTCATGGCGCGCCGCAAGATGGAGAGCCTGCGCGATATAGAGCGCAAGGCATAGGCCCGCGCCGCACGCCCCGTCGCCCAGCCCCCATAAGCCGCGAGAGCGGACACCGCTGCCGTGCAGGGTGTCCGCTCTCGTGTGTAGGCGGCGGTGGGCTCGGCCGTCAGGCAGGCACGCCCACGGGCTTGTTGCGTATGTCGGAGCGCTTTATCTTTCCGCTGATGGTCTTTGGCAGCTCGTCGACGAACTCCACTATGCGCGGGTACTTGTAGGGAGCTGTCTGCTGCTTGACGAAGTCCTGTATGTCCTTGGTCAGGGCGGACTTGTCGGCGCAGCGGTAGTCCTTGGCCAGCACTATGGTGGCCTTCACCACCTGTCCGCGCACCTCGTCGGGCACGCCTGTGATGGCGCACTCGACCACTGCCGGATGCTGCATCAGCGCGTTCTCCACCTCAAAGGGGCCTATGCGGTAGCCCGAGCTCTTGATGACGTCGTCGGCGCGGCCCACGAACCAGAAGTATCCGTCTTCGTCCTGCCATGCGATGTCGCCTGTGTAGTAGATGTCGCGGTGCAGTGCCTTGTCGGTCAGCATCCGGTCGCGATAGTATTCCTTGAAGAGTCCGAGCACCTTCTGCCCGTGCGTGCGTATCACTATCTGACCCTGCTCGCCCGGGGCCGCCCAGTTGCCTTCGGAGGTCAGCAGCGCAATGTCGTATTGCGGGTTGGCCACTCCCATCGAGCCGGGCTTGGGTTCCACCCACGGATAGGTGCCCACGGTCAGTGTGGTTTCGGTCTGCCCGAAGCCTTCCATCAGCTTTATGCCCGTCAGTGCATACCATTCGTCGAACACGCTGGGGTTGAGCGCTTCGCCCGCAATGGTGCAGTATTTGAGCGACGACAAGTCGTATCTGCCCACGTCTTCCTTTATCATGAAGCGGAAGACCGTGGGGGGCGCGCAGAAGGATGTGATGCGGTATTTCTCAATCATCTTCAGTATGTCGGCCGGCTTGAACTTCTCGAAGTCGTAGACAAACACGTTGGCGCCCGACAGCCACTGCCCGTAGAGCTTGCCCCAGACGGCCTTGCCCCATCCGGTGTCGGCCAGCGTGAAGTGCAGCGACTGCTCGTTGAGGTTGTGCCAATACTTGCCGGTGATGATGTGCGCAAGGGGGTATGTGAAGTCGTGGGCCACCATTTTGGGTTCGCCCGTGGTGCCCGATGTGAAGTAGAGCAGCGAGATGTCGTCGTTGCTGTTGGCATGGGCGGGTCGCACAAAGTCGGGCGCTGCGGCATATCCGGCCTGGAAATCGTCGAAGCCCTCGGGCACATTGGGTCCCACCGACACCAGATGCTCCACGGTGGGCGAGTGGGGCATGGCCTTCACTATGTGGTCGGTCACCTCGTCGTCGCCCACGCAGACAATGGCTTTGATGCCGGCCGCGTTGGCTCGGTAGACTATGTCCTTGTCGGTGAGCAGGTGCGTGGCCGGAATGGTGACGGCGCCAATCTTGTGGAGCGCGATGATCGAGAACCAGAACTCCACCCGACGCTTGAGCAGAAGCATCACCATGTCGCCGTGCCCGATGCCGAGCGAGGTGAAGTAGGCTGCCGTGCGGTCGCTTGCATCCTTGATGTCTCTGAAAGTGTAGATGCGCTCCTGGCCTTTGTCGTTGGTCCAGAGCAGTGCTTGTTTGTCGGGATGTGTGGCGGCCCATGCGTCCACCACGTCGTATCCGAAGTTGAAGTCGTGCGGCACGTTCACTCTGAAGTTGTCCACGAAGTCCTGATACGACGAGAATTCGGTCTGCTTAAGAAATTTCTCTAACATTTCGGCGCTGTTTTCTTTTATAGGTTAAGACTGTGTGTGTGCGGCAGAGTGCTCTGCCCGCTTGCGCGCTCGAGGTTCGAGAAAGGTGCTAGATGCATGGCGGCTGCGGCGCTCACTGCACGCGGGGCGCGTGTGGCGGCCGGCCGTTTCCTGATACGTCCATTGTGTTAACTCGCCGCAAAGGTAGATATTTTTAGCAGTAGGCCATAGGGCAGGGCGCATTTTGTGCGGCGCAGAAGGCGAAAAAAAAATCGGAGCCGCATACCCGGTTGCGGCTCCGACAGGCTTGGATGCCCTGATGTTGTGGCGCTACTTGGCGTAGCACTTTATCCAGTCGATGCACATGCGGCCTGCCACCTGTGCTTTGGGTTCTTCCACTATGCAGCTGCCTATGGCCAGATACATCGGCACGTCGGGCACGCCGGTAGTCTGCGTGGCCACTGTGGTCCCGTTGACGGCCCATGTCATCTTGCCGTTGTCCCACTCGAGTGTCAGGATGTAGTCGGTGTCGGGCCTGAGGCCGTCGACGCGGTGGAGCTGGCTTTTGCCCGCTTCGGCTCTGACGCCCACGGTCATCTCGTCTTTGCGGCCTGCGCCGTAGCACATCAGGTCTATCTGCGGCGCGCTCTTTTCGCCCACCATATAGATGCTGTGGAGCAGTCCCTTGCAGTAGCCGGCCTTGATCTTGACCATCACTTTGCCGTATTTCTGCCTGAAGCTGCTGCCCGAGTTTATCATGCCCGACGTGTATTCGAAGTCGGCCGTGCCAAAGCCGCGTGTGGCGCTCCACACCTTGCCGCTGCACTTTTCGGGGCGGGTGTCGATGCACACTGCCGAGCCGCCGGCGGTCACGTTGGCCGGGCGGAAGCACTGCTTCTCGTTCTCGGTCACGTAGCTGTCGCCAAGCAGGGCTTTGCCCCAGAAGTATCCGTGGCTCCATTTCTTGTCGTCGAGGCGTTCAAAGTCGTCTTCGAAGGTCAGCTTCCAGGCCTTCTCTTCGGCATATTCGTTCTTGGCGGCTGCAGCCAGGTACCACCTGATGTCCTTGTCTTTCTTGAGGGCTTCATATTCGTTGGCCAGGCGGCACTCTTCGGACTTGCGGTAGCGGTTGCGGTCTTCTATCTCGCGCCGGTAGTTGATGAATTCGGCCGAGTGTATATAGGTGTCGAGCTGCTCGTAGGTCTGCAGCTTCGGCGAGCCTACGATGCTCTTGTAGTGCCTGTAGGGGGTGGAGTCCTTGGTCTTTTCGGCAAAGCGTATGTCCGAGTCCTTTTTCAGCTTCTTGAATTCCGTCAGCTGCCTATAGGCTTCGCTCTTCTTGAAGTCTTTCTGTGCCTTGGCCTGCGCAAAGTCGGGCGAGGCCACCAGTGCCTGCAACTCCACGTAGCGTGCGTAGGAGGCCGACTGCAGTATGCGGTCGGTGCGCTCGGCCTTGCCCGATGCCGACATCTTGAGGTAGTCCTTTATCTCCGCGTCTTTCTTCAGTGCCGTGTAGTCCGTAAGCTTCCGATAGGCTTCGGTCTGGCTGAACTTCTCGTTCTTGAGCGTGTCGACGCGCTTTGCAAAGTCGGCGGAGCTGACCAGCTTGTCCAGCTCGTAGTATCGTGCCAGGGTGTCTGATTGTGCGAAGTCGTCAAAGTGCTCTGCTTCGGCTTTCCTCCTGTTCAGCAGTGCTTCATACTTTGCTGTGGCTGTGTATTTGCCACCAAAAAGAAAACTAAATATTCCCATAGTATGCTTTTCTATATTTCCTCTTAGTTTTTTTGCGTGAAAAACGCGTGTGAATATAAGCAATTTTGTATTTCGCCGGTCCGATTGGGCGAATAATGAACAAAAAATGTGCGCATCGGCGGCTGTCAGCCGGCTCGGCGCAGGGCGGTGATGACGGTCGGCTGAAAATTATAACGCTGATTATTAGTCTTGTATGTGTTTGATTGTAAAAAAAGTTTGCAAAACTATTGCCGGGAATAAAAAAACCTCTACATTTGCACTCGCAATCGCAAAGAGATGAACGGTTCTCGGAGCGCTAAGGTTGCAAGTGTTGAATGCGGAAATAGCTCAGTTGGTAGAGCACAACCTTGCCAAGGTTGGGGTCGCGAGTTCGAGTCTCGTTTTCCGCTCAAAGCCGGCCGGTGAGGCCTGCTTTCCCCTGCGCAGGTGGTGAAATTGGTATACACGCTACTTTGAGGGGGTAGTGGTCGCAAGA
>CALYZD010000129.1 GCA_945607565.1 uncultured Bacteroidales bacterium
TTGGGCAGCATCTTGCCGTTCTGATAGAGCAGCGGAATGTTTATTTTGGCCGGCCGACGGACGCCTGCCTCGTCGCCTGTCTTGTAGTCGAAGTTGGCGTAGATAAGGCTTTGCAGTATCCGTCGGTTATTGAACGATTTGGTCACGTAGTCGTTCTTGATGTTCAGCGACGCATCCACAATCTCGTCATACTCTTCATTCACAAACGTTTCGAAAAATCGATGCACGTTGTCGAGGCCGCGCCTGCGGAGCTCCTCCATCGCCACAAACGAGAGCATCGAGAAGATTTCGAGCGGCGCGTTGGTGAATGGCGTGGCAGTCAGAAGCATGACGTTGCCGCCGTACATGCGCTGGATGTAGTTGCAGAAGATGAAGCCTTTCAGGCCGATGTCGCTCGGCTCGGCTGCGCTTGCGTGGAACACTCGCGATTTCAGCGCGCTCCTGCTTCCGTCGGGCCGAATCTTGCTGAAGACATTCTTGTAGTTGTGCGCCTCGTCGATGACGATGTAGTCAAAGCCACAGTCGTCGAAGTCGAGCCTTGCACTCTTCTGGCCGCGGCCAAGCAGCGAGTCTATCCTCTCGTTGAATTTGGCCTGAGCCTTGCTGTCCATGTCGTGCGAAACCTGACCAAGGATGGTCTTGAAGTCCTCCACCAAAGCATCACTAAGCCAATCGCTGAAGCCGAATTTCTTGAGCCCCTCCTTGGTCACAAGCGTGATGGTGCCGTCTTTGATGTCGGATTCGCGGGCGGTGATGTCGCTGCCAAGATTGAACCAGCAGTTGAGCGAGACGCCTGTGTTGGTCAGCAGGCCGTCAACGCTGCCTTTGCCGATGATTTCCATAATCCAATTCTGATACGTGCTGTTGGGCACCACTATCAGCGGCCGCTTGCATCGACCCTGCTGCATTGCGCACGCCACTTCGGCGATGGCGGTAAAAGTCTTGCCCACGCCTACGTCAAAGGCCACGCAGCCGCTCTGCGCGAGCTCCATGAAGGCCACGCCCTCGCGCTGTGCAGGGCGGAGCTCAAAGGTGCCGCCGCGCACGATGCGGCTCATCGGCAAGGCGATAGGCACCTTGTTGGACGGCACGGCCGGGAATCCGTTGAACATCCTGTTCCACGTCATGTCGAGCCGCTGCTTGTCTTTGAACGTCAGGCAGGTCTCGATGAAGACGCCGAACAGGCGTTCGCATTCGGCAAAGCATCGGCCTTTAAAGAGCTCCCATGCCTCCTTGTCATAATTGCGAGGCTGGCGCGGCCTGTCGAAGCACACATAGCGTATCTGGCTGCCGTTGATATTCGGATATTGACACATCTCTCGCGGCAGCGAAGTCAGCATCTGTATATAGGCGTCGGTCAGGCTGACGCTTGTGAGGCAGGAGGGCAGGAAGAGCTCGAAGGGAGCTTTCTCGTCGACTTCCACAATTTCAAATTCCTGCGCGAACTTTGAGAACGGTGATATGTGAGGCCTGTTCTCCTTAATCGGGTCGAACACCGACAGCTGTTCGGGTCGGGCTTCGTCGATGACTTTGCGGTGGTTCTCGTAGACGCGCTTGCCGTAGTTCTTGATGATAAAGTCCTTGTCTTCGTCGAGTTCGATGATGCGGTCGTAGCTGTTGGCGTAGACATAGATGGCGTAGGGCAGATAGCGGCCGGAGTTGTAGAACAGCACGCCGTCAGTCACCATCTTGTCGATTTCCTTCTGGTCGGCCTTGTAGGGGGTGTTTTCAACCCGGACGACATCCTCGCCGACCATGCACAACGAGCCTGCTTTGTCGGTAAAATATAGCCAGCCTTCCGATTCCTTGCCGGTGCATAGCAGGCCAAGCTGCGTGCGGGCCGGCACTAATTTTAGTTCAACGAGGTTCTTGTCGCGAATCGTGGTCGCGACGGTGGTGGTGAGCAGCTTTTCGTTGTTGCCGGTGCCCTTCGTGAAGTATTTTTCCCATCCCTTCATCGGCACGCCGATAGACCGCTTGTAGTAGACCCACGCACGTATCTCGTCGTCGTTCATCAGGCCGTTTTCTTTGTTGAGGATTTTGATGGCCTCATCTGCCGTAATCACGTCTTTGGTATCGCCGAGGCCGTTGAGCCGTTGCGCTTTGCGCAGCACTTTGGCTATTGCGCCCGAATGTTTGCGGATAGAGGCCTGTGCGCTCTCGCTGATAGAGCCAAGGCTGTCCACCCCGTCAAGTTTGTTTATAAATTTTACCATAATCGCCTGTTGTTAAGTGTGTTATTTCTTGTTTTTTATTGCCGGTTGCGGCAGCCGATAAATTATTTTCTCATTTTTTGTGTGTTTTATTTTGCTTATTCGGAATTTTGTCGTTGATTTGTCGTCGGAAGCAATTAGGTGTACGTTCAGAAAGAAACACTGAACGCGCGATACACCTAATTGCTTTTGTTTTTTATAGTCAGTCCCTGTTTAATCCATTTGTCAATTTGCCGTTGCACCCTTCCGTGCACACTACGAATGTCGTAGATAATTACATTTCCGTTTTTGTCTTTTTTCAAATGCACGGCAACCACTATTTTATGGTTTTTCAAATCTTTTAGTTCGGTTAGTTGGACAAAAGCATTTTGTGTTGTTTTTGAGATGAACAGATTGGTCTTTTCCCTGAGCATATCAGGGAAATTTATAAAGTGTTCGATTTTCAAATCGTGCTTTTCGATCGCTTTCTTTATAACACCGACGGTTATGTAAACATCTTCAATGGCAAGACCTTTCTTTGACCAAAATTGAGGTGCTTTGCAAACAAAAATTTGCGTTCGCTCACTTTTAAAAAATCCTTTTTTGTACTGCATTATTGCCTTATTAAAGGCAACGGAAATCTTGTCGGTTGCTGTGCCATCGACGCTTTCGCCACCCTCCGCGCTCAAGGCGAGTTGCAGCTCCATTTCGAGTGCTTTGGATTCGAGTTCAAGTAGCTCCAAGTCTTCATCTTCGGCATCGTGTTCGGCCGCAAGTGCTGCGGCAAACATTCGCTCGCAGTCGGCTTTTGTGCCTTTCACGATTACCGGGAAGTAGATGCTTGTGCCGCTCATCAGCTCGCCGGCCACCTTTTCGGGATGCAGCTCGAACCACGTCGAGTAGGTTGCCAGCTCGGCAAATGTCAGCGGCGCGTCGCCGGCGGCTTCGCGCTCGACAAGCTCCTTAATGCGGTCGCCGGCGAATCTGTCGTAGCCGTTCTGGAGCCAGCGCCGCTGGTTTTGGGGCAGGTCGCTATCCAGCAGCGCGTTTATGGCCGCTATTCTTGCCCGATAGTAGGAATTGCCCCGTTTCATAGCATTTCACTTTCGAGCTGTGGAATACAGGCACTTGGCGTGATGTGGTCGTTGATTACCATGTTGATAATCATCTCTTCTACCTGCGCATAGCCGGTGCGGGTCTGTATGCGCTTCCAGATGTTCGGACAGTTTTCGGCGTCCACTCGACGCAAGGCGGCCAGAATCTCTGCCCGCAGCTGGTTTTCAATGGTGGTTTTGGTTTGCATAGGTCTATTTTTTTTGTAAGACAATGATGTCGGTGCAGATGTCTGTTGCGGCAAACACCTTAGGCAAGCGATAGGCGTCCACAAGGTCGGCCATCTCGCCTATCCGCTCTTTGGCCGATTGGTAGGCACTGCCTGTGCTCATGAAATTTGTTCCGATTATGAACACCAGCAGGCCGCCGCTTCGCAGGAGTTCTAACGCCTTGTAGATGAAGAACATTTCGATTTGCGCAAACCGGTCTTTGCCGCTGAAGTAGGACGAATAGCGGTTGACGTGCTTGCCGTAGGGAGGATTGCCAATCACGAGGTCGTAGGGCGCGCCCGAGAGCCACGTCCGCTTGGCCTTTTGGGCATATCGCGGCGGCTCCAAGAATGCCGTTTCGAAATAGTTGTCAGATACGGAGACGTTTGGATACAGCGCCTTGCATATCTTACGGCTTGTTTCGTTAATCTCGAAGGCGTCGATGTGCGTGTAGTCGTTGCGCTCGTAGATGTGGCGCAGACAGTTGCCCGTTGCGCAGCTCGGTTCCAAGACCCGGCCCGATGCGTAGCCGTGGCGGACGGCAAGCCGGTACATGAACTCGCAGACGTAGTCGGGCGTGTAGTACTCGTCGAGTATGCCGCGCTCGGTTGTGCGCTTGCCTTGCCCGCCATTGCCGGCGTAGGCTCGCAGGATTGCCTTTTCGGCTTCCGAAAGGTCGGTCCGGCCGCTTGCCAATATGCTTTCGACGGTTTGCGTGGCGGTGCGCTTTACGCCCTCTAAACCGGGAGAGTGGTGCACTTCGTTAGGCTCGACGCTTGGAGTGTATTTGCCATTTTCCACAAACGAAACAACATCTTTTGCAATGGCAATAAGCTCGTCCTTGCCTATTTTATCCTCATAATAGACGTATTCAATAGCATGAACTGTTTTGTCGGGTTTGAAATAGTCCCAATTCTCGGTTATTTCCGAAGAAAAAGTTAGTGCAGTAGTTTTCTTTGCATTATGATATTCACTTGTGCTGGCATCATAATGGTGGTCGCTTATGCGCAATGTGTATCTATCGCCACTATCGAACAACGAGATGTAATAACTGAAATGATTACCATTCTTCTTACTTGCTCTGAGACGTAACTCCAACGCTATAAAAAGCATAAAATCTTCAAGACTGAGCGTCTTTGCCTTTTGCCACTGCTTGATTTTCTTGTCTAAAAGTTTTTTTATTTCAACTGAATTTTCGTTATTTGCACCTGAAAGGTGGTTAGACCTACGTGCGGGCGTGGATACGGGCCGTAGGCGACTATCAAAAGCACATATCAAATGCTCGTGTTCATTCTGAACAAGGTTCGGAGAACGTCTAACGTCTTTCTTCTTAAAAGAAATTAACAAGTCGATAACGTTGTTGTCGGCTTTTTTTGTTCCCAAAAATTCTTCTTTCTTTTGTGATTTCTCTTTCTCCGGCTCAAAATCCCTGCCGCCCTCGCGTTCGTAGTCGTAGAGCACGCGGTTTTCAGGCTTCTGGCGCGCGTTGTAGCGGTCAATGATTTGCCGGGCTTCGCTGTCGCCGATGATGCGGTTTATTTTGATTGCGCCGGCCACATACCACCCCATTTTGTCGGCTTGCGATGCCGTCTTGTCGGCATTGGTGGCTTTGAGATAGAAGCCGTTTGTCGGCATTTGGGTAGGCAGGTCTTTGTCGGGATTGCGCTGCGCCTGTGCGTTGTAGTCGACGTCGGCCGAAATCTCGCACTCGGTCCACACAAAACTGTCGTCGCGCAGGTTCTTCTGCGCGCCCTTGCCAATCTGGCGCATGGTGGGCAGCGAGCCTGCGTGCCAGCCCGGCCGCATGGCATATTTCTCTTTCTGCCCGGCCGAGTTGATTCCGATGTTATAGTAGGCGCGGCATTCGCCGTAGCGGCGCTGCCTGTTCTTGGTGCTTTCGATGTAGACCCAGCGGCGGCCGAGTTTGGTGGCCGATATTATCTCGTCTTTTTTCAGGCTTCTGGCCGATTGGCGGCTGTCGAGCACCTTGTCGTTGTCAATCAGATAGTAATAATCCGCTTCGAGTGCTTTGAGCGTGTCGAAAGCCGGCGCGTCGGCATCGTACCACACTCCGAGCTCTACGGGTTCGGAGCGGTCGATGAACAGCGGATAGAGCCGCCGGCCTATCAGGCGCATCAGCTTGTAGCAGGTTATGGTCTTGCGTGGTGCAGGCTCGGTGCGGATGCTGCCCAAGCAATCGTCGGACAGTCCGTGCAGGTTTTGCGAAGAGTTGACGACATCGGCAGGGACATTGTTTTCGTCCCATTGGCTTGTTCCGAGAAGGTTGTAAATATTCTGAGCGATGCGCCTGTACTTGTTGCGGGTGCAGTTTTCGGTGAAATAGACGTATTCGGTAACATCAATTTCGTCATTGCTGGCTCTGAACGTGTTCGGGCTTTTCTTTGATTTGAAGAC
>CALYZD010000130.1 GCA_945607565.1 uncultured Bacteroidales bacterium
CGCCCGAACCGGAAGCCGATAAGCCGATAACCGTCAAGGGCGAGAACTTCACCATCAGGCAGATAGGCGACCAGAGCGTCAGCCAGAGCGGCAAGGAGGGCGACTACTACGTCATCATCGGCTCGTTCAAGAAACTCAACAACGCCCAGGCCGCCTGCGACGTATCGGTGCGCCAGGGATTCCTGCCCAGCATCATGGAAAACGACGAGGGGCTCTATCGCGTCTCGGTCTACAACGGCACCGAGAAATCGGCACGCCGGAAAGTGGCGGAAATCAGGAACAAATATGCCGAATATGCCGATGTGTGGCTGCTGATAATGAAGAAATGAAGCCGCCGGAGGACGGACGGCCGAATGGCATAAGCCACATATCCGCGCAAGAGCCATGTCACGCTTTGAGTGGCATGGCTCTTGAGTTTTCATCGGCGGAAGAGGCCCGGGGCATCAGACGCCGAAAAAACGTCTCACAAAAACACGCTAATAGTCAGACAGATGACAAAAAGTGCAAAAAAAAGTGGCCAAAAGTGATACAACATATTGCAAAAAGCCTTTATATTTGCAGCGTCAAAAACAAAACGAATGCTCGATTCGTCTAACGGTTAGGACGGCAGATTCTCATTCTGCAAATAAGAGTTCGATTCTCTTATCGAGTACAAAAAAACGAAAGCTGTCTGTCGAAGGCGGCTTTTTTTGTATAGTCGAGAGGCCGGACGAGCCCCCGAAACATCACAACCAAGAGAGAGTAAACAATGTCAGAGAACAGACGAGTAAGAGTACGCTTTGCCCCAAGTCCGACGGGCGCGCTTCACATTGGCGGAGTCCGAACCGCACTTTACAACTACCTTTTCGCACGCCGCCACGGCGGCGACTTCATCCTGCGCATCGAAGACACCGATTCGCAGCGCTTTGTGCCCGGAGCCGAGGCCTACATCATCGAGGCCCTCAAATGGTGCGGCATCGAAGTCGACGAAGGCGTTGAGCAGGGCGGGCCGCACGCGCCCTATAGGCAGAGCGAACGCAAGGACATATACCTGAAATACGCCATGCAGCTTGTGGAGTCGGGCGACGCCTACTACGCCTTCGACTCGGCCGAGGCCCTCGACGCGCTCCGCAAGCAGACCGAGCAGCAGGGCGGCACCTTTGCCTACAACCATAGCGTCCGCACGCAGCTCGACACGTCGCTCCGCCTGAGCGCCGACGAAGTGCGCAGCCGCATCGAACGCGGCGACCAGTGGGTCATCCGCTTCAAGATGCCCGAGAACGAGAACGTGGAGATGGACGACCTCATCCGCGGACACATCACCATCAACACTTCGACGCTCGACGACAAGGTGCTCTACAAGTCGGCCGACGCGCTGCCCACCTACCATCTGGCCAACATCGTGGACGACCATCTGATGGAAATATCGCACGTCATACGCGGCGAAGAGTGGCTGCCGTCGCTGCCGCTGCACTATCTGCTCTACCGCGCCTTCGGCTGGACCGACACGCAGCCCCGGTTCGCGCACCTGCCGCTGCTGCTCAAGCCGCAGGGCCAGGGCAAGCTCAGCAAGCGCGACGGCGACAAGTTCGGCTTCCCCGTCTTCCCGCTGCGATGGGTGGCACCCGACGGCGAGGCGGCAATGGGCTATCGCGAAGAAGGCTATCTGCCCGAAGCGTTCATCAACATGCTGGCCCTGCTGGGCTGGAACCCCGGCACCGAGCAGGAACTCTTTGACATGAATCAGCTCATCGAAGCCTTCTCGCTCGAAAAGGTCAGCAAGTCGGGCGCACGCTTCAACCCCGACAAGGCCAAATGGTTCAACTCGCAATATCTGCGCCGCAAGTCGGACGACGAACTGGGACAGATGCTGCTGCCGATGCTCAAGGCCGAAGGCATCGACACCACACTGCAACGCGCCGTCAGGGCGGCCGGCATGATAAAGGAACGCGCCACTTTCCCGGCCGACCTGCTGCCGCTGACAAGACAAATGTTTGTGGAGCCCGAGCAGTATGACGAAAAGTCGGTGGCCAAATTCTGGAAGGCCGACAACGTGACGCGCCTCGGCGAACTGGCCGACAAGCTGGCCGGATACTCCGCCATCGAGGCCGCGACGGTGGAACCCGAAGTGCACCAGTGGATTGTGGACCGGCAATATTCGATGGGGCAGATGATGAACACGCTGCGCATCGCCATACTCGGCATCAGCCAGGGACCCAGCATCTTCGAAATCTGCGAGTTCATCGGCAAAGACGACACCATCCGACGCATAGCCAACGCCATCGGGCGGCTCGGCAAAGGCAAATAGCGCAATCAGACGCATCGAAAACACGAAAAGAACGAAGTCGTTGCCGGTGGAAACGGAACCACACCGGCAACGACCTTTTTAGTTACTGACAAGCCACACCATCACATGCTCCACCTCCCTACCCCCGACGAACGCCGCCTCATAGAGCGGCACATCGGCGACGACCCGCACCGGCTGGCCCTGAGCATCAAGAGCACGCCCACCGTAGACCGCGACTTTGTGGTCAGGCAGATAGCGGGCCTGCAGACGCTGCAACGCAAAGTGCCGCAGTGGGCCGAGGCCGGAGTGACGTGCCCGCCGCATCTGCCGCTCGAACAGTGCTCGAGCCAGGCCGCAGCCGAACACAAGGCAACGCTCGTTGGCGGCACCACGCTGGTGGACCTGACCGGCGGACTGGGCATCGACTTCGCATTCATGCTGAGGCGGTTCGAGCAGGGGACCTACGTCGAGCAGCAGCCCGCGCTCTGCGAAATGGCGCGCCACAACTTTGAACTGCTGCACATCGGCCATGCCGAGATAGTCTGTGCCGATGCCTGCGAATATGCCCGCGCGCCGTGGACGGCCGACTGCATCTACATCGACCCCGCACGCCGCAACAGTGCCGGCTCCAAGACCGTCCTGCTCGCCGACTGCTCGCCCGACATCGCGGCACTGGCGCCGCAGCTGCTCCTGAAAGCCCCCACGGTGATGGCCAAGCTCTCGCCCATGCTCGACATCAGCATGGCGCTGCGCCAGCTGCCCTCGACGGCCGAAGTCCACGTGGTGTCGGTGGGCAACGAGTGCAAGGAACTGCTGTTTGTGATGAAAGCCGGCCACAGCGGCGAGCCCGAAATAGTCTGCACCGACATCAGCCGGCACGGCACCAGCCGGTTCCGGTTCACGCAGTCGGGTGAAGCGCAGGCCGCAGTCGCCATCGGGCTGCCCGGCGCGTTCATCTACGAGCCCAACGCATCGGTCCTGAAAGCCGGAGCCTACAAGAGCGTCGCGCACGCCTACGGCCTGACCAAGCTGAACGTCAACAGCCACCTCTACACGTCGGAACGGCCGGTCGGCGACTTCCCCGGGCGCGTCTTCAGGACGCAGGCCGTGTTCGCCACCAACCGGCGCGAAATCAGGGAGCATCTGTCGGACATCGGCCAAGCCAACATTGCCACGCGCAACTTCCCGATGAGCGTGGCCGAACTGCGCCGCCGCCTCAAACTTGGCGACGGCGGTCCGGACTACATCTTTGCCACCACCGACTCGGCCAACCGCCACATCCTGATCAGATGCCGACGCCTGGAGCCCCAAAATAGCTGTAACGAGAATTGTCGGGATTGACCACAATCTGCTCCACAACCACCTCAGGATCAATCATTACTATCTGCAGCCGATGCCTGCCCGGCGCCGCATCGAGACCGACACCGAGCCAACGGAGGTTGTCGAAAACCTCGTCGCGCCGCGGCAGCCTACGGCCATTGCGCCAGCCGGCAAGCAGCAGATTGGCGGGGCGCGGCAACGGCCTGCGCACCTTGGAGACGGCAAGGTTCTGCGGCGTGTATTCGCCAAAAGTGTCGACAAGCCCCTGCCGCGCATCAACGACCTGCATCGGCCCGTCGTCGACCCGGACGCCGAGGCGCAGGCCACGCTCGGGGCGGACGTCTTGCGTGGGCAGGATGCCGACGGCTATCAGACTGTCGGTCTGTTCAATATCATATTCCAAAGTCGCACCGCCGCCCGTGAGGTCCGACGGCGCCACGAGGTTGCTGCTGCCCATGCAACCTTCGCCGCGGCCAAGGTCGGGCAGGAAGATCCAGCGGGCGGAGCGGCCGGGCGTTGCGCGGACAAATTTGTGGGCGGGGATCGAATATTCGGCCGTCGGCTTGGGCACAATGTCGTGGCCGACCGTGAGGCCGAGCGCCAGTGGGTTGCGGTTGGCCTCGGGCATCGACCATTGGGTGTATCCGATGTGGTTATCGAGCATTATACCGTCCCACTTTGCATTGGAAATCACCTTGTTGCAGTGCTCGGTCAGGCGGCGATCCACCTCCATCAGGACCTCTGCGCCGATGGTGTCGCCAAGGGTGGCGTGGTTGTAGATCTGCGCCACCACGGCACTGGCCACGGCCGGATAGTAGACCAACTGGTAGAACGCGTCCTGAGCCTCACCAGGCAGCTTTGCCCTCATATTGTCGCACCGCGCCACCAGCGACTGCCACAAGGCGCCCACTCGGAGCATCTCTTCGCAGTTGAATATCCCGGGATATTGCGCCTCAGGCTTGCGCCAGAGGTTGTATTTGCTGTATTTTGCAATGATGTCGGCCGTTTCAGCCGCGTGTTCATCGCCAAAGATGCTGCGAGTGAAGCCTTCGAGCCACGCCTGCTCGTCGCCGGGGCCGATGGCGTCGGGGTTCCACGCATAGTCCATGATGAAACTGATGGGCACTTCATTGGGCTTGAGGTCGCCCACGTTGACGATCCAGATACGGTCGATGCCCGACTTGTAGGCCAGGCAGAGCTGCTCGCGCAGTTTGGGCACGGTGGTGGTGTTGACCCAGCGGTCGTTCCACGGCCCGCCGTTCATGTCGATGTGGTAGTAGAGGCCCATGCCGCCCATGCGTCCGCATTCGCGCTCGCCGCCCATGCGCCTGATGTAGCCCCAATTGTTGTCGCAGAAGAGCAGCGTCACGTCGTCGGGCACGGTGAAGCCGGCGTCGTAGTAGCGCTGCACCTCGGTGAAGATGGCCCACAGCTGCGGCACCTCGCTCGCCTTCTTGCCATGAACCATGCCGATGATGCGCCTCTGTACGTCGATCACCCTGCGCAGCGTCAGCATGTTGTCGGCGTCGCTGCCCGCGCCCATCGCCACATCGCCGTCGCCGCGCATGCCGATGGTGATGATGTTCTCGTAATCCTTTGATTTTTCGATGCCTTCGGCAAAGAATTTTTCGATTCGCCCGGGGTTCGACGTATAATCCCACAGCCCTACCTCATCGCGGCGGCGCGTGTACTCCTTTGGGGCGCGCATCATCGGTTCGTGGTGCGACGTGCCCATCACGATGCCCATCTCGTCGGCAACCTTGGGCGCGAGCGGATCGTCCTCGTTGAACGCCGATGCCCACATAGCCGGCCAGAAGTAGTTGGTTTTCAGGCGCAAGAGGAGCTCAAAAGTCTTGCCATAAGCCTTTGAGCTGATGCCACCAAAGCTGTTGTTGCACCACGTGCCAAACGACGGCCATTCGTCATTAATAAAAATGCCGCGATATTTCACCTTGGGCTCGCCATCGGTATAAACGCCTGGTTTCACCCACACCTCATCGTGCCGTGACGATAGCCTATCTCAAGGCGATGGTGCTGTATATCGCCCATGGCATGCAGTGGTCGAAGGAGATAGAGAAGTTTGCCGAGTGAAGCCTCGACTACGACCTGTGGTGCAAGTGTCACTACTTTGGCGACGACATGACTGACGAGAAGAAGAAGGAGCGCGTGGAGCACAAGCAAGGCCTACAGAACATGCTGGAGATGTTGCCCGAGCGATTCACTGAGGACCAGGTGGTGGAGGTGCGACGCCGATTAGGTCTGGACGATGATGCCAAGAACATGCTTCGCGTGTGGGTATTTCGCAAGTATATCCAAAAGGATAAT
>CALYZD010000131.1 GCA_945607565.1 uncultured Bacteroidales bacterium
GCCAACAATCGCCTCAATATCACCGGATATTTGGGGCGCGACCTCTTCAAACAGCCCTATGCCGAAATGCAGTTCGGCAACCAGTGCGCGGCCGCCAACTGGAACCACATCTTCGGCCCGCAGATGTATATGGACCTGACGCTCACGGCCGTGCGCAGCAACTACCGCAACCGCATGGCCTTCGACGAAGCCAGCACCGCCGTCTGGAAATCGGTCATCACCGACTACACAGCCCGCCTGCGCCTGACCGGCAAGACCGCCATGGGCAGCCTCGGCTACGGCCTGATGCTGACGCGCCACAACTTTGAGCCCGGCACGGCTCAGGGCGAGGGCGACAAAGCCCTGCTGGGCAAGGTGGTGATGCCGCTCAGCCACGCATGGGAGGCCACCGCCTTCGTGCAGAACACGCAGAAGATAGGCAGTCGCCTCAGCCTATGCTACGGCCTGAGGCTCACCGGATTCTACAACGTGGGCAGCACCATCGTCTATACCTACGACGACAGCTACGAGGTGGCCGACACCGCCACCTATGGCCGCGGGCACGTCTACTGCCGCAACCACGGCCTCGAACCGCGCCTGAGCGTAGCCTGCAGCCTGACGCCGCAGATGTCGGTCAAGGCCGCCTACACGCGCACCTACCAGTACATGCAGCAGGCCAGCGTCTCCACGGCCGGCTCGCCGCTCGACGTCTGGTACATGACATCGCCCAACGTCGACCCGCAGCGGTCCGACCAGTTCTCGGTGGGCCTCTTCCGCAATCTGCACGACAACGACATCGAACTCTCGGTCGAGGCGTTCTACAAGGAGATGCGCCACACCATCGACTTCAAGGACCATCCGCAGGTGATGCTCAACGAGCACCTCGAAGGCGAACTGCGCTTCGGCTCGTCGCGGGCCTACGGCGTGGAGCTGATGGGACGCTTCGACGTGGGGCGGCTCAGCGGCTGGGCGGGCTACACGCTCTCGCGCGCCGACCGCCGCATCGACGGCGTCAACGACGGGCGCCGCTATCTGTCGCCCTACCACCACGCGCACGACGTCAGCATTGTGGGCAACTACAGGCTGGGCGGCCGCTGGGCGGTGTCGGCCAATTGGGTGTTCATTTCGGGAGCGCCCACCACATTCCCCGTGGCGCGCTACGAGGTGGGAGGCGACATAGTGCCGCTCTATGCCGACCGCAACACCGACCGCATGCCGCACTATCACCGCCTCGACGTGTCGGCCACGCTGGCCTGCCGCCGACGCCCCGGACGCCGCTGGCAGGGCGAATGGGTCTTCTCGTTCTACAACCTCTATAACCGCCACAACACGTGGGCCATCAACTTCGAGCGGCAGGACTCGCCCGAGGGCGGCAGCGGCAACGGCTACGAGGTCAGGGCCCAGAACATCTATCTGTTCCCGATAATCCCGTCGGTCACCTATAACTTCAAATTCTGACACCAACCATGAAACCAATCATCATCATCGCAGCGTGCGCCCTGATGGCATCGGCCGCCGCCTGCACCGAATACATCGACCTCGACCTTGGCTCGACGTCGGCCCGCTTCGTGGTCGACGGGCACATTACCGACGTCCCCGGCAGTCACAACTGCGTCATCCTCAGCCTGTCGTCCGACTATTTTGCCAACCGCAAGTCGCAGCCCGTGAGCGGCGCCACCGTATCCGTCAGTTGCGGCGGCACGGCGACGCCCCTGGCCGAGAGCCCCGCGCAGCCCGGCTGCTACGTGGCCCCCGAGGGCTTCGGCGCCGTGCCCGAGCACGACTATGTGCTGACCGTGCTGGCCGACCCCTTCGGCACCGGCACGCCGCAGGCCTACACCGCCACGGCCCACATGCCGCGCACCAGCGTCATCGACTCGGCCACCTGCATCCTCAACGGCCTGATGGATATCTATCAGGTGGGGCTCTATGCGCCCGAAAACCGCGCCACCAAAGACTTCTACGCCTTCGGGGTGTCGCTGCGCGACTCGCTTCTGAGCGACAGCTACACCGAGCTCGAAATAACCGACGACGAGCAGTTCGGCAGCGACTACTGCCACGGCGCCACGGTCTACATGATTGACCCCGACGATATCGACTCGGGCATTGCGTCCGGCGACCGCCTGAGGCTCCACGGCCTTTCGATAAGCGAGGAGTTCTACGAATATCTGCAGGCCGTAGGCGACATCACCAACGGCGGCAACCCCATGTTCAGCAGCGCGCCCGCCAATGCCGAGGGCAACATATCGGGCGGCGCGCTCGGCTTCTTCGCGGCATTCTCGGTGCGCAGCGTCGACTGCGTGGTGCGCGACCGGTAGGCGCCTGCGCCGATGCCACTCCGCAAAGACACAAGAAGGCCGGATTCTCTTTTCGAGAATCCGGCCTTCCGTGCATACAACAATTAAACCTTAATCTTACCATGTCGCGGTGCGGCGCGCCATGAAGCCGCCGCGTCCGTGCTGATTATGAATGAAAACTAAAATAACGAATCTTGATTCCGGGTCGGCGGGGTCGGCGCTCAGCGGACGTTCCACTGCGTGGAGCTGTCGGCCAGCCGCTTGATGTCTTTGAGCTTAAAGTTGCCGAAAAACGACACCAGCGTGCCGCCATGGTTGCCGCCGGGCAGGATGACGTGAGCCTCGCGCACAGTGGCCAGGCGGCGGCGCACCAGCACCTGCACGCCCTTGCCGAGGCCGTATTCCGAAGCGTCCACAAGGTCGAAGCGGCCTTCGGGCAGATAGGCCTTGATGCGTTCGGCAAAGGGCTGGCCGCTCTTGCTGTTGCGGCACACCAGCACTTTCATCACCTCAAGGTTGTCGGAGAGCGACGTGGCGGCGCCGCGAGCCTGCTCGTCGAGGTCGGTGGCGGGCATCAGCATCTCGACCAGCGCAAAGGCCTCTTTGCTGACGGTGATGGTCGACACGTGCTCGGCCGACTCAAGGTCGCGCACCATGCGTTCGTAGTCGTTGCTGGCTGCCATGGCCGCCATGCCCATCATTATCCAAAGAAGCGATATGGTTAATTTTATCCTTGTCATAGCTTGTAACCGTTAATGTTTTTTATCGTCGGCCGATGTCGGGAGGCGTGTGTCTGCCGCCGCGCTCTGCCTGCAATGTCCGCTATGTCAGCGCGCAGGGCCTCGGGCGGTGGCCGCGTATGCCCCCTCGCGAACGACGACGCAAAATTATATCTTTTTCACATTAGGTGTCAGAAGACGATATGTTGTACATCATATCGCGACCTTTTTTTGCATTCGCTCACAATCGGCCGCCGGCCTCAAAAAACGCTGTCCGACGGTTTGCCGCAGACGCAAAAAATTAGCACTTTTGCGCTTTCGTATTCAGAATCGACAGAAACAATAATCATTAGAAGATAACCATTATGGAAAAAGTTGTTAGCGGCATTCGCCCGACAGGCAACCTACACTTGGGCAACTACTTTGGTGCCGTGACAAGTTTCGTCCGGATGCAGGACGACTACGACTGCTATTTCTTCATCGCCGACTGGCATTCGCTCACCACGCATCCCAAGCCCGACAACATTCAGCAGAGCACCTACACTATACTGGCCGAATATCTGGCCTGCGGCATCGACCCCGAAAAGTCGGTCATCTACATGCAGAGCGACGTCAAGGAGGTGCTCGAGCTCTATCTCTATCTGAACATGAACGCCTATCTGGGCGAGCTCGAGCGCGTGACCACGTTCAAGGAGAAGGCGCGCAAGCAGCCCGACAACGTCAACGCCGGCCTGCTGACCTACCCGACGCTGATGGCGGCTGACATCCTGATTCACCGTGCCCTGAAGGTGCCGGTGGGCAAGGACCAGGAGCAGAACATGGAGATGGCGCGCAAGTGCGCCCGCCGCTTCAACAATATCTACGGCCTCGACTTCTTCCCCGAGCCGCAGTCGTTCCACTTTTCCGAAAAGGCCATCAAGATTCCGGGGCTCGACGGCTCGGGCAAGATGGGCAAGTCGGAGGGCAACTGCATCTACCTGAAGGACGATGCCAAGACCATCCAGAAAAAGGTGATGAAGGCCGTCACCGACAGCGGCCCGACGGTGCCGTGCAGCCCCAAGCCCGAGGTCATCGAGAATCTCTTCACGTTCCTCAACATCGTGTCGACGCCCGACACGGTGCAGTATTTCGAAGACAAGTGGAACGACTGCTCGATACGCTACGGCGACCTCAAGAAGCAGTTGGCGGCCGACATCGTGGCCTACACCGAGCCCATCCGCCAGCGCATAGAGCAGTTCTCGGCCGACCGCGACCTGCTGCGCAGCGTGGCCCGGCGCGGCGCCGAGATGGCCACCGAGAGCGCGCAGAAGACGCTCAGCGAAGTGCGCCACATTATCGGCTTCCGATAGGCGCAAGCCGCACTCGCAAGCACACTCAGGCCTGCCCCGCCTCGCGCACCGTTGCCGAGCGGAGCGGGCCTGACGCGTCTCCGAAGGCGACGGGGGGGCAAATTGCAAAGTCAGAATTACACTTTTTTAATACAACGCTTTATATATATATTTTCTACATTTGCACGATTTTATGCGGCCCCACGGCAGCATGAGTCGCCATTAGCATTGGAACAACAAGCATTCAGGCACATAATCACAAAAAAAGAGAGAGCTTAAGGAATGAACTTAGTCAGAACCGTAAGCGACTTGAGACAAGCCGTTAGCGACGCCCGCCAAGCAGGCAAGAGCATAGGTCTGGTGCCCACCATGGGAGCACTCCACAACGGGCACCTGTCGCTGGTGCAGCGCGCATGCAGCGAGTGCGATTTTGTGGTGGTCAGCATCTTCGTGAACCCCACACAGTTCAACAACCCCGACGACCTGCGCACCTATCCGCGCACGCTCGACAAAGACACCCGTTTCCTGGCCGACAACAGCCGCGTCGACGTCATCTTCGCACCGACGGTCGAGGAGGTCTATCCCGAGCCCGACACGCGCACCTTCAGCTTCGGGCCGCTGGCCGAGGTGATGGAGGGCAAATACCGGCCCGGACACTTCAACGGCGTGGCGCAGGTGGTCAGCAAGCTCTTCGACTTCGCCCGGCCCGACAAGGCCTACTTCGGCCTCAAGGACTTCCAGCAGCTGGCCATCATCCGCCGCATGGTGGCCGACCTCGGCCTCGGCATCAGCATAGTGCCGTGCCCCATAGTGCGCGAGGCCGACGGACTGGCACTGAGCTCGCGCAACACCCTGCTGACGCCCGAAGCCCGCGCCGCTGCCCCCTTCATAGCCAAGGTGCTGGCACGCTCCACGCAGCTGACCGACCAGTACACGCCGGTGCAGCTGGCGCAGTGGGTGCAGGGCCAGATCGACGCCACGCAGGGCCTCGAAACCGAATATTACCAGATTGTGGACGGTAACACGCTGCAGCCCGTCGAGGCATGGACCGACGCCGACTATGTGGTGGGATGCGTCACCGTGTATGCCGGCAAGGTGCGACTGATAGACAATGTGACATATAAAGAATAAGCACAGCCATGATGATTCATGTAGTCAAATCAAAATTACACAACGTCTCGGTCACCGAGGCCGACCTTAACTATGTGGGCAGCATCACTATCGACGAGGATCTGATGGACGCGGCCAACATAGTAGAGAACGAAAAAGTGCAGGTGGTCAACAACAACAACGGCGAGCGCTTCGAGACCTACGTCATCAAGGGCGAGCGCGGCTCGGGCGTCATCTGCCTCAACGGAGCTGCGGCGCGCAAGGTGGCCGTGGGCGATGTGGTCATCATCATCTCCTACGCCATCATCGACGCCGAAGAGGCCCGCACGTTCCGCCCCACATTCGTCTTTCCCGACACGGCCACCAACCGCCTTGTCGACTGAGGCCCGCAGGCCTCGCCCACACACGCGCTAAGCCCAAAGCGGCAAAGCCACCACGTCCGCACACGCGG
>CALYZD010000132.1 GCA_945607565.1 uncultured Bacteroidales bacterium
TGCCGATGTCCGTCATTCGCATCTCCACGAAAAACGGACATCGGCACAGAAAAAAGGGTTTTCGGCCGTCCCTCACTGCCCGGCCCGGCGGTAGAGCGTCATGAACACCACGCCGCTTTCGATGTGGTGGACGGGCTGCCAGAGTGTGGTGTCGTGCAGGCGGTCGATGGTGGAGTCCTCCTCGTTGCAGATGTTGGAGTAGAGGTAGTAGTGCGCGGTGCTGTCGCCGCAGAGGCGGGTGATGGTGCTGTCGAGCGCGGCCTGCCGCGGGTTGGCGCTCAGCACGAAGCCGGTCTGCACGTCGTGCCCGCTGATGCCGAGGCTGTCGATGTGGCTGATCATGCGGGGCTTGAGCCGATAGTAGGGCGTGTGCATCAGCGTGCAGTCCCACGGTTGCGAGATGCGTTCGGGGTAAATCCAGAAGTGGCCGGTCAGCTGCAGCGCGATGACGGCTCCCAGTGCGAGGCGCATCAGTCTGGGGCTCAGCCGCTGTGCCAGTGCGGCCAGGGTGGCGATGGTCAGTGCGGCGTGCAGCAGCATCAGGTAGCGCGTGCCGAACGGCACTTGTGTGACAAAGATCAGGGCAAGGAACATCAGCATCTGCGCCAGCACAAACAGTGCCAGTGCGTTGACGGCGCTGCCGGCTCCGGCTTTCTGCCGGCGCAGCATCACGAGGGCTGCGGCTGCGGCAATCCAGATGCCGAATCGGCCATATTCGAGCGTGCGCAACCCCAGTGCGGCCGCGTGCCTGATGCTGCCGGCAAGGCTCGTCTGGGGCACGTAGTGTTCGGTGTAGTCGGAGTCGGCAAAGAACCAGCCGTAGTTGGCAAAGAGGGCCGTGTAGTAGGTCAGCATCACAAGCGCGGCCGGCAGGTATATTATCAGTGTCCGGCGGAGCGCGTCGGCCCACGAGGCGTGCCTCCGGCGGCAGACGTAGGCTATGGCCGGCAGGGCGCATCCGGCGGCAAACACGCCGCGCATGTTGGTCATGCACAGGGCGGCTATGCAGAGCATCAGTGCCGCGCGCCTGTTCAGTGCAAGGGCGCAGGCGCCGCACATGAAGGCCGACAGCATCACAAAGTCGGGCGAGGCCATCACGAACTGCGTCAGCACGCTCGGCTCGGTCAGCACTATCAGGGCCGTGATGTCGGCGTAGCGGCAGCCCACCGTCCGGCGGGCAAGGCGGCGTGTGGCCACTATCAGCGGCAGCGCTATGATGAACGTCAGCACGTGCGATACCCACAGGTGCATCCCGAAGCATTTCCACAGCAGGGCGGTCGCGAAGGCAATTGCCGGCATGTGGTAGCCCGTGCCGTGAATCTCCTCGTCGGGCGACATGGGCACCAGCAGGCGCTCAAAATCGTTGCGGTAGAAGAAAAAGCCTTCGTTGCCGATCTGCTGGATGTTGTCCCAGAAATATTCGAAATTGATGCCGGCGGCCAGCAGGGCCGTGTAGATGGTGAGCGAGGTGGCGTAGTAGACCACGGTGGCGCGTTGTGCGGATGTTTGCATTGTTTTTTTTCTGAAGCGTGTTTTTGGAATAATGGTAGTCAGTCGAGGAAGTCTTTGACGTTCCACAGCGGTCGCCGCTTGACTTCGGTGTATATTTTGCCTATGTAGATGCCGACCATTCCTATCGAAATCAGCACGATGCCGCCTATCAGCCAAAGGCTCAGTATGAGCGATGCCCAGCCGGGCACGGCCGTGCCGCAGGCTATGGCGTGGAAGACGTAGAATCCGATGGCTATGCTGACCATGACGAATATGCAGCCGACGTAGATGATGCCGTAGATGGGCTTGATGGTGAACGATGTGATGCCGTCGAGAGCCAGAGCCAGCATGCGTGCCGGCGTGTATTTGGACCGGCCCTTGTTGCGCGGTGCTATCACGTCGCTGACCGTGGCCGAGGGCAGTCCCATGGTCGGGATGATGCCTCGCAGATAAAGGTTGCGCTCGGTGTAGGCCGACAGCATCTGCAGCGCCCGGCGGCTCAGCAGGCGGAAGTCGGCGTGGTCGCTGATGCAGTCGACGCCCATCCGTCGTTGCAGCTTGTAGAACGCGCGGGCCGTCAGGCGCTTGAGCAGCGGGTCGGCGTCGCGCTGGACCTTGATGCCGTAGACCACGTCGCAGCCGCGGCCGAGGTGCCCTATCATCTGCGGGATGGCTCTGAGGTCGTCCTGCAGGTCGGCGTCGATGGTCACCACGGCGTCGGCCATGTCTCTGACCTGCATCATGCCGGCCATCAGTGCGTTCTGATGCCCCACGTTGTGCGCAAGGTCGAGGCCCTTGAACCTTGCCGGATTGTCGGTGTGGAGGCCGGCAATCAGCGGCCACGTGCGGTCGGTGCTGCCGTCGTTCACGAAGCAGACGAAACTGTCGGCCGTCACAAGGCCGTCGGCCGCAAGGCTGTCTATCAGCCGGCTGAGTCTCCGTGCCGATTGCACAACGACTTCCTGCTCGTTGTAGCAGGGCGATACTATTGCAAGTCTAATCATGGTGGGCTGTGTGTGTGTCAACGAATTGGGTGAAGGTCACAAAGCGGCGGCCGTCCTGCCGCAGCATGTCAATCAGCCGTCCGAGGCGGTCGACCATGGCCATGCCGCTGTGGTTGCGGATGATGAACGGCAGTTTCCATTCGGGATGCTCGTTCAGTTCCACAAACTCCCACGGGTGGAAATAGGTGACGAAATATCCGTCGTGGCGCAGCGTGCGCCGCACAAGGCTGTGATAGAGCCACTGCGGCATGTTGTGGGCCGACAGCCAGAACAGCGGCACTCGCAGCAGCGGGCTGACCGAGGCGGGGATCTGCATCACGCCGTCGGCCATGAACCATGTGCGCGGGCTGTCGAGGTGCATGTAGCGGCCTGGAATGAATGCCGGGTTGAGCGACGAATTGTAGCGATAGCCGGCGCGGGCTATGGCTGCATTGTCGACGGCAAACATGCGGGGCTGGCGGTATCCGGCCACCTTGCATCCGGCCACCTCCTCCACCATCCGTTTCGACTCTTCGACGTCGGTGGGGCGGGGGTGCAGATGGTCCACGCCGTGGCAGGCCACCTCGTGCCCCTCGGCCACAATGCGGCCGATCAGTTTCGGAGCGCGCATGGCAAAGTTACCCGTGCAGAAAAACGTGGCGCAGACGCCGTGAGCCTTCAGGCAGTCGAGGATGCGCGCGGTGCCGGTGGCGGACACTTCGATGCCCCTCTCCAGCGGGAAACTGACCCCATATTGATTTGGGACGTCGAACTCTTCGGTGTCGAAACTTAGCAGTATCATGTTGGCAGCGGTATCGGTTTGCTTTGGTGTCGTGACTTTTTCTTGCGCTCAAAGATAATGCAATTTGACGACTGCGCTCCTCGTTTTCGGCCGTCGCGTCGGCAGGTGCGAAAACATGCGCATTTTAGGACGGCCGCGCATTGGCGAGGGCGAAAAAACACTAATTTAGTCGGCCGTCGCCGACGCTGCGCCCGCAACTGGCTGCGCCCGACGACGCCAACCAACAGCAAGCCACATTTTTAGCATGGGAAATCCAACACATCGACACCGCTCCGCAGCCTGCGCCGCACTGCTGCTATGCCTTGCCTGCAGTTGCCGGCTGGGCACCACCATCGACCGCCAGGACCTGGTGGAACGCAATTCGCCTCGTGTCAACTCGATTGACAAGATGCTGTCACTCAGCGTGGGCAACGGCCGCTTTGCCTTCACGGTCGACGGCACCGGGCTCCAGACGTTCGCTGCCGAATACGCATCGGGAGTGCCGCTCGGCACGCAGTCGGACTGGGGCTGGCACCGGTTCGAGAACGTGGAGCACTACCGCATCGAGGACACCTACCGCGCCTTCGACCTGGGCCACCGCAACAGCTGCGAGCTCTACAGCACCGAGCCCGACGACGACGAGCGCGCCGCCGCCACCGCCCGGTGGTTCAGGAGCAATCCGCACCGCATCAGCCTGGGCACGCTCGGCTTTGAACTGACCACGCCCGACGGCCGTCCGGTGGGCGTGCAGGACATTGCCGGCGTGGACCAGAGGCTCGACATGTGGAACGGATGCATCAGCAGCCGATTCGTCTATGCCGGCACTCAGGCTGACGTCCGCACCGCCTGCCACCCCGACCGCGACATGGTGGCCGTCGACATCCGTTCGCGCGGACTCGAAGACCGCACCATGGCCGTGGGCCTGACCTTCGACTATCCCACCGGCCGCCACACCGACTCCGAGCCCGCCCCCTCGCGCCCCGACCTGCACGTCACGCGCATCGTAGGCCGCTCGGCTACGGGCGTCACCGTCGAGCGCCGCATCGACGACACCTTCTATCGCGTCCGGCTCACGTGGCAGGGCAAGGCTTCGGCCACTCAGGTGGGGCCGCATCACATCCGCATCGAGGCCGACGCCAGCCGTCTGCAGCTGATGTGCGAATTTGTGGGCGAGCAGCAGCCCGACCCCGCCGACATCACCTTCGACCAGGCGCTGACCGACGCCGGCAACCACTGGCACCACTTCTGGCACAGCTCGGCGGCGGTCGACTTCTCGGCCTGCACCGACCCGCGCGCTCGCGAGCTGGAGCGCCGCGTCGTCCTGTCGCAGTATCTGACCGCCATCCAGTGCGCCGGCTCCACTCCGCCGCAGGAGACGGGCCTGACCTACAACAGCTGGTACGGCAAGTTCCACCTCGAAATGTACTGGTGGCACGCCGCCCACTTCGCCCTCTGGAATCACCCCGAAGTGCTCGAGCGCGGCCTCGACTGGTTCGTCAGCCAGAAGCCCAAGGCGCGCGTCCTGGCTCACCGACAGGGCTACAAAGGCGTGCGGTGGACCAAGATGACCTCGCCTGCCGGCGCCGAATCGCCCTCGCACACAGGCTCGTTCCTCATCTGGCAGCAGCCGCACTGCATCTATCTGGCCGAGCTGCTCTATCGCTGCTATCCGACCAACAAGACGCTTGGAAAATACAAGGACATCGTCCTCGGTTCGGCCGACTTCATGGCCGACTTCGCCATGCCCGACAGCGGCCGCTACGTGCTGCGCGGATACATCCCGGCGCAGGAGACGCTGCGTGCGGCCGAGACGGTCAATTCGCCCTTCGAGCTGGCCTACTGGCATTTCGGGCTGACGCTGGCCGAGCGCTGGGCCGAGCGTGTGGGCATCGACTCGCGTCGCACCTATGTCAACGTGGCCGACTCGCTCGCGCGCCCCGCTATGGCCGACGGGCTCTATCTGGCTGCCGAATCGGCCCCCGACACCTACGCCGACCGCCGCTTCACCTCCGACCATCCCGCCGTGCTCGGAGCCTGCGGAGTGGTGCCGCCCATGCCCGGGACTGACAGCACCGCCATGCGCGCCACCCTCGAGTGGGTGCTCGACAAGTGGAACTGGGACAAGTCGTGGGGATGGGACTACCCGATGGCCGCCATGTGCGCCACACGCCTGGGGCAGCCCCGCCTGGCCCTCGACGCCCTGCTGATGCCCAGCCGCACCAACACCTATCTGCCCAACGGCCACAACTATCAGGACCAGCGTCTGCGCGTCTACCTGCCCGGCAACGGTGCCCTGCTGACGGCCGTGGCCATGATGTGCGCCGGCTGGGACGGATGCACCCGCCGCAACCCCGGCTTCCCCGACGACGGCACTTGGAACGTCCGCTGGGAAGGATTGAAGCCGCTGCCCTGACGTTTTGAACGGCAAAAGTGCGATACAATGCAAAAAAAATGTTTTCCTTTGTGCGCCTGAAGCCGCCACCCGGCCAGATTCGAACACACCGACGCAGAGGGTACGGAGCCATCCACTGTCGCACATTTAAAACGATACGCAATCGATGAAGTCGCACCAAATTACAATCAAGGACAT
>CALYZD010000133.1 GCA_945607565.1 uncultured Bacteroidales bacterium
CGACGGCGACGGGCAGGACGACGAGCTTGTGGTGGGCTACACCATGCCGGGCGCGGGCTGGACGGGCACGGTGCGCATCTACTCGCCAAGGGGCGTGAGCGTACGCACGGTGGTCAGCAACGGGACGCTCGACACGGCGGGGACGCTGCGCTGGGACGGCACCGACGACGGCGGACAGCGCATGAGCCCGGGCACCTACATCGTTCTGCTCCAAGCCTTTGCCCCCGACGGCTCGGAGCGCAGCGACAAGACGACCTGCGTGCTGGGCGTGGGGAAAAGATAGAGCATCCGGAGCCCGGAACGAACTAAAAAAAACAGGCTTGCCCAGCGGATGTGCGGGCAAGCCTGTTACAGTAATGAGGCTAAATATGAGGCACTTGTCTAATAAGCGAACAGCGGGCGGCCGGCCATGAGCTCGTTGACCCTTGCGCGCACCGACGCGAGGACGGCCTCGTTGGTCGGGTCGGAAAGGACCTCGTCAATCAGGTCGACGATCAGCGGCATGCTGTCTTCCTTGAGGCCGCGGGTGGTGATGGCCGGCGTGCCGACGCGCAGACCCGAAGTCTGGAATGGCGAGCGGCTGTCGTAGGGCACCATGTTCTTGTTGATGGTGATGTCGGCCTTGACCAGAGCCTGCTCGGCCACCTTGCCGGTCAGGTCGGGATATTTGGTGCGCAGGTCAATGAGCATCAGATGGTTCTCGGTGCCGTTGGACACTATCTTGTAGCCCTTGGCCATGAAAGCGTCGCACATCACCTTGGCGTTCTTGACCACCTGCTTCTGATATTCGACGTATTCGGGCTGCATAGCTTCGAAGAACGAGACGGCTTTGGCGGCAATCACGTGTTCGAGCGGACCGCCCTGGATGCCGGGGAACACCGACGAGTCGAGCAGCGACGACATCTTGCGGATTTCGCCTTTCTTGTTGGTCTTGCCCCAGGGATTGTCGAAGTCCTTGCCCAGCAGTATGATGCCGCCGCGCGGGCCGCGGAGCGTCTTGTGGGTGGTGGAGGTGACGATGTGGGCGTATTCGCACGGATTCTTGAGCAGTCCGGCGGCAATCAGACCGGCCGTGTGAGCCATGTCTATCCACAGGATGGCACCCACCTTGTCGGCAATGGCGCGCATGCGGGCATAGTCCCAGTCGCGCGAGTAGGCCGAAGCGCCGCCCACGATCAACTTGGGCTTGTGCTCCAGAGCCAGCTGCTCCATCTGGTCATAGTCGACCATTCCGGTGTCTTCGCGCACGGTGTAGGCCACTGGCTTGTAGATGAGGCCCGAGCAGTTGACCGGCGAGCCGTGCGTCAGGTGGCCGCCATGGCTCAGGTCGAGACCCAAGAATGTGTCGCCCGGCTGCAGCACCGTCATGATGACGGCCATGTTGGCCTGCGCGCCGCTGTGTGGCTGCACGTTGACCCACTCGGCATTGTAGATTTTCTTGAGACGCTCGATGGCAAGCGATTCCGACTGGTCCACTATCTGACAGCCGCCGTAGTAGCGGGCACCGGGTAGGCCTTCGGCATACTTGTTGGTCATGACCGAACCCATTGCCGCCATCACTTCGTCGCTCACGAAGTTTTCGGATGCAATAAGTTCAATTCCATGCAACTGACGTTGCTTTTCCTGCTCAATCAGGTCGAAGATTTGAGTGTCTTTCTTCATCGCTATGTTTTGAAATGTTATTGGTTTCTGTGTTCCGATTGCGAAATGTGAAGGCAAATTTATCACTAATGACATAAATAACAAACAAGGCCCGACGTTATATCACAAATTAAAACTAAACTTGAGCTATGAAACTCGACCGTCTCAAAATCTGCGCAGCGGCCTTGCTGACAGCGGCTTTGCTGACAGCGGCTTTGCCGGCCCGGGCGCAATACTACACCACCGGCGCCGACCCTCACGACACGCAGTGGATGCAGATAGCCACGCCCCGATGCCGCATCGTGTTCGACAGGCCCATGGAGCGTCAGGCGCTGCGGCTGGCCGGCGTCATCGACTCGGTGGCCGGCCGGGACACGCGCTCGCTGCTGTTCTGCCCGCCGCGCATCGACATCGTCCTGCACTCGCGCACGCAATATTCCAACGGGCTCGTCACGTGGGCGCCGGCGCGCATGGAGCTCTACACCACCCCGTCGCAGAGCGTGGGCAGCACGGTGTGGCTCGACCATCTGGCCTGGCACGAATACCGGCACGTGGCGCAGACGTCGAGCCTGCGGCAAGGACTGACGCGTGGCGCGTCGTGGCTGCTGGGGCAGCAGGCCGTGGGCATCGTGGTGGGCCTGGGCGCGCCGCTGTGGCTGCTCGAGGGCGACGCCGTGGCGGCCGAGACGGCTCACACACGGGCCGGCCGCGGGCGCGACGCCGCCTTTGAGCAGGAGATGCGCGCACAGACGCTCGAAAAAGGCATCTACCACTACAGCAAGGCCTACCTCGGCTCCTACGCCGACTACGTCCCCAATCACTACAACATGGGATACCTGCTGGTATCCGACGTCCGCATCCGCTACGGCGCCGACGTCTGGGGCGACGCCCTGGCCAGTCTTGGGCGGCGATGGTCGATGGACGCGGCGCTGAAGCGACGCACCGGCCTCGGCAAGCGCCGGCTCTATGCCGAGGCCATGGACCGATGGCGGCAGCTGTGGGCAGCGCAGGACTCGGCACTCGCCGTCAGCGCCTTCAGCCCGCTCACGGCCGCCGGACCCGACTACGCAAGCTACACCTTCGCCCGACCGTGGGGCCGGCTGACGGTGGCCCAGAAAAGCGGACCGCACATCACGCCGCGCTTCGTGGCCATCGGCCCCGACGGCTCCGAAACCACCCTGCTGCGCCACGGCCGCCGCACCGACGAGCCCCACAGCATCTGCGGCGACACGATGGTGTGGAGCGAACTTGAGAACGACCTGAGGTGGGAGAACCGCACGTGGCAGAACCTGATGCTGATGAACCTGAAGACCGGCGAGCGCCGGCGGCTGACAAGGCGCGCACGTCTGGCGGCACCGGCCATCAGCCCCGACGGCACCGTCATAGCCGCCGTCGAGACCGACAGCTGCGGCCGGCAAAGCATTCTGATGCTGACCGTCGGGGGCCGACGCCTCCGCAGCATCCGCCCGCCTCACGACGAGTGCATCCTGACGCCCGCATGGCATCCCGCCGGCCGGCGTCTGTTCGCCATCCTGCTCGACGCCGACGGCAAGCGCATCGCCGCGCTCGACACCGCCACCGGCCTGTGGTCGGACCTGACGCCGCCGACGCAGACACCCGTCAAGGGGCTGTGGGCCGACGGCGGATTCGTCTACTTCACGTCGTCGGCCACCGGCATCGACAATATATATAGAATCGACGAGCGCGGAGGACGGGAGCCGCAGCAGCTGACGTCGGCAAGGTTCGGGGCGGCATTCGCCTGCACGAGGGGCGACACGCTGATTTACAGCAACTACACCTCGCAGGGCTACACCTTGGTCAGCGCGCCCGGGCAGCCCGTGAACACGCCCGCGCCGCCAAGCCCCATGCTGGCCACAGCCGACACGCTGACGCGGCAGGAGGGCGGCACAATCGACCTGCCCGCCGAAGGCAGCGCCGGACTGGCCGTCGGCAAATATTCGAAATGGAATCTCTGGAACTTCCACAGCTGGGCGCCGGCGTTTGTGGACGTGGACGAGAGCACGCTCAGCAGCGGCGTCTCGGTCATGTCGCAGAATCTGCTGGGCACGTCGATGCTTGTGGCGGGCGTCGACATGGCATCCGACCACACCCTGAACCGCTACCGCCTCAGCTACACCTACCGGGGCCTCCTGCCCGTCTTCAAGCTCGAAGCCACGCACGGATTCTGCCACTACGCCTTCGACGACGCCTACCGAATGGCCGACGACACCACGCACGGCTTCGTCCGCCACTGCGACGACAAGGCCCGGCGCACGCAGCTCAAACTGCGCGCATCGGTGCCCATGAGCGTGAGCTGCGGAGAATGGACACGCCGGATTGAGCCCTACGTCGCCACCGAATACAGTTTCAACACCGGCTATGACATGACACTCAGCCCCATAAGCCTCTCGGCCGACGGCGGATGGCACTACGACGGCCAGCCGCAGACGCTCAACGCCGGCCGCTTCGACTACACCGACATCCAATACGGCATCTTCCTGAGCAACACGCGCCGCAGCAGCCTCTGCGACGTAGGCTCGCGCTGGCAGCAGACGCTCGAAATCCGCTATCGGCACACGCCCTGCGGCACCGACATCGGCAGCTGCCTCGGAGCTCTGGCGCGACTGCGCTTCCCTGGCATCGGGCGCCACCACTACACGCAACTGACCATTGGCGCACAGCGCAAGACGGCCGGCGAGGTCTACGGCACGTCGGGCGGCATCGACCACCGCTACCTCTACTCCGACTTCGTGAGCTTTCCGCGCGGATGCCACGGCGAAGCCAACGACCGGATGCTGCGATGGTCGGTGAGCTACCGACTGCCGCTCTGCTGCCCCGACATCAGCTGGGGACCGATGGTGTATCTGAAACGATTGAAGCTCAACGCATTTTACGACCGCGCCGACGGCAGCCGCCACATCTACCTGACCGAAGGCGGACGGCAGCGACGCACCTTCAGCAAAGAATCGGTGGGGGCCGAACTGACTGCCGATTGTCATTTTCTGAACTTGTCGTTCCCGTTCGAAATAGGCTACCGCCACGCCTACCTGCCCGACACCGGCCGCCATGCGGGCGAATTTCTGCTCAGCATCGGACTGAGCGGAGCCATGTGAGGCTACTGCGGCCTGGACGGCGCAAAGAAGTGACACACAGGCCCATGTCCGTGCCCAATCTCGAACTTGGCGCCGGCCGCGATGGCCGCTTCGATATAGCGCTTGGCGCGCGCAACGGCAGTAGGCCCGTCGGCACCCAGAGCCAGATGGGCCGCAATGGCCGACGACAGCGTGCAGCCCGTCCCGTGAGTGTTGACCGTGTCGACGCGGCGGCCGGCAAAGTAATGGACGGTCCGGGTCGGCGCATCAAACAAGACATCCGTCATGTCGTCGCCCTGCAGATGCCCGGACTTCAGCAGCACCGACACTCGCCCGCCCGACAGGCTTCGGGCCGCCTCGACCATGTCGGCACGCGATGCGATGGACGCGCCCAGCAGACGCTCGGCCTCGGGGATGTTGGGCGTAGCTATGCGCGCCATGGGCAGCAGCACGTCGCGCATGGCCGCCAAGGCGTCGGCCTGCATCAGTTCGCCGCCCTGAGTGGCCACCATCACGGGGTCGAGCACGATGTTGGACGCGCGCAGACCGGTCAGCGTATCGACCACAGCCTCAATCAGTTCGGCCGAATGAAGCATACCAATCTTGACCGCATCGGCGCCTATGTCGGAGAGGACCGAGCGAATCTGCCCGCACACAAACGGAACCGGAATGTCGTGAATGCCATAGACGCCCACCGTGTTCTCGTCCACCACGGCCGTCAGGGCCGAGGCCGCATAGCAGCCCAGAGCCGAAATGGTCTTTATATCTGCCTGAATACCAGCACCTCCGCTCGGGTCGCTGCCGGCTATTGTCAGGACGGTCTTGTAGCGTCGCTTGGTTGTCATCGGAACGTTTTTTTGCTGGCGAAGATAAGGCAAGACGCAAAAAAAGCGCCGGCCGGGCCGACGCTTTTCATACAAAAAACCAAAGAAATATTAATTCGGACGACTGCATGCTATTGTTAGAGTATCCGATCGAGTGTCGGCATGGCATTTCATCTCTTTCCGACTTTGCAAAAATAAGCGCTCCGCCGGCTGCGGGCAATCGCCACAAATGGCTAAATAA
>CALYZD010000134.1 GCA_945607565.1 uncultured Bacteroidales bacterium
CAAGAGGAATCTCTGTTTCAGGAAGATTCCGGCTGTTTGCCATAATGAACATGTCAACTTTTTGCGCGTCCATAAATGTTTGTTTTCAATTCCAAAACAACAATTAACTGCAAAGAAAATATTTTCAACACCTCTTTCAACTACAAAAATAGTTCATATATTCGCGTTGTAAAACTACAAAAATAGTTATGGCAAAGAAAGACAAAGAGCAACTGACGCCGAAGGAGGAGGAGCTGATGCGACTCCTCTGGGAGCACGGGCCTATTCCGATCAGCAAACTCGTTGAGCTCTATCCCGAGCCCAAGCCGCACTTCAACACGGTTTCCACGGTCGTGCGCAGGCTGGAGGCCAAGGGCTTTGTGGGGCACAACGATGTGGGCGGAGCGTTCCACTATTTCGCCGCCGTGGAAAAGGAGCGTTTCCGGAGCCGCAGCTTCGGCAATTTCATCAAGAACTATTTCGGAGGGAGCTACTACGGCGCAGTGTCGGCTCTGGTTGCCGAGGAGAAAATATCGCCGGAGGAATTGAAGGAGCTGCTCCGGCTTGTCGAGCAGAAAGGGAAATGAACATGGGAGCGTTTCTGTCGTATTCGATAATGAGCGGCATCGTGATGCTGGCTCTGTATCTGGCCTATCGGTCGCTGCTGGCAATGGACAAGCAGCACGGTTTCAACCGCGCGGTGCTTCTGCTGATTTATGTCGTGTCGTTCGCGGCGTCGCCGTTCGCGCTCGGCTGGGCCGACGGTGCGGGCAATGCCGGGCCGCAAGCCGTGGCGTTGCCGGGCGTGCCAATTGCCGGTGCGGCCGTGTCGGGCCGGACGGTGCCGGCATGGGGCATGGTCCTGATCTGGGTCTACATGGCCGGCATGGCGGCGGTGGCTGTCAGGACGGCCGTCACGTGGTGGCGGCTCATCGGCGTGATTGGCTCGGGCACCAAGGTCAGGCGCGCCGGCTACACTCTGGTGGTGACCGAGAGCGGCCGCTATGCGCCTTTCAGCTGGATGAACTATGTGGTCATCAGCCGCGACGACTATGAAAACAACTGTCCGGCAATCTCCGCTCACGAGCTCAAGCACGTCACCTGCCGCCACTGGGTCGACCTGCTGATTGCGCAGATCGTCTGCATCGTCAACTGGTTCAATCCGGCTGCGTGGCTGATGCGCGGCGAACTGATGCTTGTGCACGAGTATCAGGCCGACATGGCGGTGATCGACGGCGGCCACAATCCTCAGGAATATCAGATGCTGTTAATAAAAAAAGCTGTCGGCGCCAGATTCCCGTCCTTAGCCAACAGCCTGAATCATAGTAAACTTAAAAAACGTATAACAATGATGTACAAAGAAAAAAGTGGTGCGGGCCGCAAACTGAAGGCCCTTGTACTTGCGCCGACCCTTGCGTTTGCGCTGGGTGTGGCAGGAGTGCCTGCCGTGCGTGCCGCCGTCTCGACAATCGGCAGCAGCGAAATCACGACCGACAAAGATAGCGAAAAACGCTCGCCGGGCAATGACGCCGCCCAGATTTATAGGGTGACTGGCGTCAACTACGACGGAAAGCGGACGACCGTGGTGATTAGCGGCGAGAATCTCGGCAGCAGTCTGCTCGTCTCGGGAAGCACGCTGACCAACGACGGCAACACCTATCAGTCCAACTCGTTGCAGATGAGCCGGACCGACACCTTGGCGGTCATCACCGCGTCGTTCCCGTTCTCGGGCGAATACAAGAATCCGCGCATGACTCTGAACGTCAACGGCGAGGAAATCACGTTCAATCTCGACGACGCTCTCAAAGGCTCGTTGTCGGGCGTGGTGGCGAGCGGCGCGGGGGCGTCGGCAGGCTCGTCGGTGATTGTGCTCAACGGCAGCTCGTCGTTTGTGAGCAGCGGCTCGTCGGCGGCGTCCAACGGCATGGACGTCTATCTCGACGGGAATAGAATCTCCGCGTCGCGCTTGGATGCGCTGCCGTCCGACAGCGTCGCGTCAATCACCGTCGACAAGCGGAACAACGTCATTCGCATCCAGACCAAGTAGTTCTTTCTCAGGTTAAATGAATTCAGACAGACGAAAGAGGTGTGACTCGTGTCGCATCTCTTTCGTCCGTTTTGCGCCCTCCGTGCCGCAGGCGCATTGTCTGTGCGGCCCCCTCGCAGATTGACGCTTATTTGCTAATTTTGTGTTCGGATTTTTAACCAATGCACGTATGCAGACCATACTTTTGATAGAAGCTCTGGAGTCGGAGAGGGTGGAGGTGGAGCCGCGGCACGGCTACCGTTTTGTGGTGGAACACACGGGCTTGGGCAAGACTCAGGCCATTGTCGGACTGCTATCGGCCATCAGCAGGCATCGGCCGGCGGCGGTGGTCAACCTTGGGACGGCGGGCTCGGCGGCGCTGCCCGTGGGGACGATTGCCGTGTGCCGGAGCTTTGTGGACCGCGACATGAAGCTGCTGGCCGACTACGGCGCCTGCTGGAGCCTCGAAGCCGAAGCGGAGTGCGAACTGACAGACGTCATCTGCAGCGGTGAGCCGAGGCGCGTCTGCAGCACCGGCGACCGTTTCGTGACCGACTCGCTGCCCGACGGCGACGTGTGCGACATGGAGGCCTTTGCCATGGCGTCGCTCTGCCGGCATCTCGGATTGCCCTTTGTGTCAGTCAAATACGTCACCGACATTGTCGGGCAGAACTCGCTCAAGGCCTGGGCCGACAAGCTGCACGACGCCCGGCTGGCTCTGGCTGATTTCATGCAGAAAAAACTCGGCGCGCTTGTGCCCGATGTCAACTCGAAACAATCAAAATCATCACATTAAAATGAAGAATTTATCACTTATCCTGCTGGCGGCGGCCATGGCGGCCTGCTGCCCCAAGCCAAAGACGACCGTGGCCTGCATCGGCGACAGCATCACCGAGGGTTTCGGCATTAAAAATCAGAACGTTAATGGCTATCCCGAACAGCTGCGCGCCATGCTTGGCCCCGACTATTGCGTCCAGAACTGCGGCCGAAGCGCCACCACCATGATGACCGACGGCGATTTCCCTTACTGGACCTGCAACGAATTCTCCAACGCTCTGGCACTCAACGCCGACATCGTCGTCATCAAGCTCGGGACCAACGACACCAAGCGCTATCAGTGGAATGCCGAATCGTATGCCCGTTCCTACCGCCAAATGATTGACACTCTGCGTTCTGGCGGCCGCAATCCGCGCATTCTGCTTTGCACGCCGGTGCCGGTGCGCGGCGAAAAGTGGACCATCAACGACTCGACCGTCGTGGCGGGCGTCATTCCGATTGTCCGCAGCCTGGCCGACGAATACGGCTTCGAAGTGATTGACCTCTACCAGGTTCTCGACGGCCGGCGCGAACTGCTTTCCGACTCCGTCCACCCCAACGCAGAGGGTGCGTCGCTGATGGCGCGTGCGGTGGCCGATGCAATCACGCACAAGCAGTAGCGCGCCATGCAAAGACTGATGGTTGTCATGGTTTTGCTGGCGTCGATGCTGTCAGAGGCGTCGGCGCGCGGCTTCGACACGGGTGGCCGCCTGCTGCCCGTGCTCGACAGCCTGATCGACCATCGGGCCACACTCCGGCACGACTATCGGCTCCGGCTCGACAGCATGGCGCGGTCGCTGCGCACGCTCGGCGGCGAGGCCCGCAACTCGGCGGCTGTCAGGCTGTTCGACGCCCGGCTGTCGTTCGAGCCCGACTCGGCCTGCCTGCTGGCCGACGTCATGCAGCGGACCGACGCCGGCCACGCCTTGCAATGGCAGATGCGCAAGGCCAATGCGCTGAATGCCATGGGGATGTATCTCGAAGCACTCGCCTGCATCGACAGCACGGCCAGCTGCCCCGACACGCTCCGCTCCTTTCGCTTTTCGACGCTCCGAACCATCTATGGTGCCTTGGCCGAATACGCCTCCACCGACGCCCACCGCCGCCAATATCTCCGGCTGACGGCTCTCTATCGCGACTCCATCATCCTGACAACCAGTAACATGACCGACCGCATTGTGGTCTCGGCCGATCGCCTCAGAGCAATGGGGCATCACGCCCAGGCGGTCGACACGCTGATGCAGCTCTATCGTCCCGACGAGCATACGCGGTTGCAGGCTATCGTAACCTATTGTCTTTCGGAGGCTTATGACGGAATGGGCCAGGCCGACAAGGCAGCCGAGATGCTCGCGCGGTCGGCCATTTGCGACCTGCTCACGGGCGTGCGCGAATACATTTCGCTCTGGAAACTGGCCGAGGCGCTCTACGCTCGCGGCGACACGCGGCGCGCCTACAACTACCTGAAGTGTTCGCTCCAGGACGCCACGCAGAGCAAGGCCCGGCTGCGCGCCTACACCATCGGCAGCATCTACCCGATCATCGAAAAAAGTTATCTCGAATTGGAGTCGGCACAGCGCGAAAGGCAACGCATCTTCCTGCTTGTCATCAGTTTTCTGACTTTGGCTCTTGCCGTCGCACTGGTCTGCATCAGCCGCCAGATTGCCGGACTGAAGGCCGTGCGCCGCCGGCTGAGCGAGGCCAACGATCAGTTGCACAGGGCTAACGACCAGCTTTCGCAGACCAACCGCATCAAGGAGGAGTACATCGGCCGCTACCTGGAGCAATGTTCCTACTACATCAGCGAAATCGAAAAGTGCCGCCGCATTATCGGCAAGACGCGCAACGACACCGACATCCGCCCCGACGACGGCTATCTGAAGACTTTCTACAGCGACTTCGACAGGGCATTCCTCAAGATTTTCCCGACGTTCATCGACGATTTCAACCGCCTCATCGAGCCGGCGCATCGCTTCGAGCTGCGCGAATGGACGCTCAACACCGAGCTGCGCATCTTCGCGCTCATCCGCCTCGGTATCGACCGTAGTGAGCAGATAGCCAGACTGTTGCAGTACTCCAACAGCACCATTTATAACTATCGGACCAAGATGCGCAACTGCGCCCTCGGCCCGCGCGAGACCTTTGAGCAGCGCGTGAGGGCGATAGGCATGCCTGAGCGACAAATGTGACAAATACTATATTTTTTTAACTTAAACCATTATTCGAATGAACAAACTTTTGACATGTGCAGCCGCAATGCTCGCGACCACCGTCGCCGCCGACGCCTGCACCAATTTTCTGGTCACTCGCGCAGCATCGGCCGATGGAAGCACTTTCGTTACCTATGCTGCTGATTCTCATGTGCTTTATGGCGAGCTCTACTATCGTCCGGCAGCTGACTATGCGCCCGGCACCATGCTCGACGTCTACGAGTGGGACACCCACAAATATCTTGGCCGCATCGAGCAGGCGGCGCACACCTACGCCGTGGTGGGCAACATGAACGAGCATCAGCTCACGATTGCCGAGACCACCTATGGCGGCCGTCACGAGCTGGCCGACTCGACCGCCATCATGGACTACGGCAGCCTGATCTACATCACCCTGCAACGCGCCACCACGGCCCGCCAAGCCATTGAAACAATGGCAGATCTGGTGAGCCGCTACGGCTACTACAGCGAGGGCGAATCGTTCTCGATTGCCGACCCCAACGAGGTGTGGGTGATGGAGATGATAGGCAAGGGCGCTGGCAATCGCGG
>CALYZD010000135.1 GCA_945607565.1 uncultured Bacteroidales bacterium
TGCACGCCGGCATCGGTGCGGCCGGCGCCGTAGAATTCGAATTTCTTGTTCGGGAATATTTTTTTCAGGGCGTCGAAGAATGCGCCCTGCACCGTGCGCTCGTTTTTCTGCAACTGCCAGCCGGCGTAGCGCGTGCCGTCGTATTCGATTGTCAGTTTGAAGCGAGGCATCCTAAAATTTGTTTTCGTGAATGTGCTCCGTGGGCAATTTGTCGACTTCGTAGGGCGAGCGCTCGTGCAGCTTGTGGCCGACGGCTATCACGCATTCGACCTCGTAGCCCGACGGGATGCCAAGCAGTTCGGCAATGTTGTCGGTGGCACGGCGGCCGTCGTCGGTGCCGCGCTCGCGCATCTGGACCCAGCACGACCCGAGGCCAAGCTCTTCGGCCTTGAGCTGGATAAACGTGGCGGCTATCGATGCGTCCTCGACCCACACGTCGGTGCGGGCCGTGTTGCCCACCACCACCACGGCCAGCGGCGCCGATGCCAAGAATGCGGCTCCCTGCGATTTGCTTTTCGACAACGCCTCGATCAAGGCTGCATCGGTCACGAAAATGAATTCCCACGACTGGCAGTTTTTTGACGTCGGGGCGCACAGGGCGACTTGCTTCAAGGCTTCAATCTGAGACTCAGTCACCTTAGCGTCGGTAAACTTGCGACAACTGCGCCGGCTGAGCATTAATTCTGTAAAGTTCATATTTTTGTGCCTTAGTTCTTTTTTCTGCGGATTGTTCTGATTGCGAGATACAGAATCACGATTGCGATGATGGCAAAGCAGATGTATTTGAATTCCGTATTGTACTCTGTCAGTTTGGCTTGCATCTCGTCTTTCGACATGAACGACTGGAAATAATATCCGAACGCGGCCAGGACGGTGTTCCATATTCCGGCGCCGAGCGTGGTGTAGAGCAGGAACGTGCCCAAAGGCATCCGCGCCAGACCGGCCGGAATCGAAATCAGCTGACGCACAGCGGGAATCAGTCGACCCACAAATGTGGAGACTGCGCCGTGCCGGGCAAAATATTCTTCGGCGTGCTTCACTTTGGCCTCGTCGAGCAGGCAGAGGGCGCCCAGGCGGCTGTTGGCGAATCTGTAAATCACCGGCCGGCCGACGTACATGGCCAGATAGTAATTTACGCAGGCACCGATGTTGGCCCCAAGCGTGGCCACCACCACCACCAGCACGACGTTGAGTTCGCCCTCGGCTGCAATGTAGGCTGCCGGCGCCACCACCACTTCGGACGGGAACGGGATGGACGAACTTTCGATCACCATCAGAATGAAGACGGTGAGATAATTGAGGTGCTCAAGACACCATTCGATAAAAAGAGCCGGATCCATCGGTTTCGGTCGTTATTGGTTTTATAATTCTTATATTCAGACGGCTACACCCTCTACAACCAAACGCACCGGCTTCACGAGGCTCAGGTCGTCAAATTCCGGAAAAGGGTTGTATTCGAATATTTGCACGCGGCCTGTCAGCAGCGATTTGGGCACATCCACCAAGCGCTGGTTGCGGCTGCCTTTGAAGAGCAGACTTTCGTCCTTCTGGCTCAGGATGAAGCGGCCATCCACCAGAACGTCAACGTGTTCGAGCAGTTCCTTCTTGTCGGGACTGGCAAGGCACTCCTCGTAGGTGTAGCCGGTGTAGCACCAGATTGTCTTGTCGGTTTCGGCCTTGATTCGCCGGGCAAGCCGCGCAAACGCAAGTGGCTGACACATAGGGTCGCCGCCGGTGAACGTCACATTGCTGAAGCGGTTTGCCTTGATGCGCTCGAAAATGACGTCGATGTGGGTGAACACGCCGTTGCTGATGTCCCACGACTGCGGATTGTGGCAGCCCGGGCAATGATTGTTGCAGCCGGCACAATAAATCGAAGTGCGGAACCCCGGTCCGTCGACCGTGGTGTCGTCCTCTATTTTAAGAATCGATATTTCAGTCATGCGTAACTCTGTCTTTTAGCTCTGCAAGTTTCGCTTTGTTCCATCTGTCGGTGGTGCCGACCAGATATCCGGTGATGCGCTGGAGGCGGTCGATATTGGTGCCGCCGCAATGCGGGCAGGTCGTCAGATCCTTGTCGGCGTTCTCGTAGCCGCAGTCCATGCAGCGGTTGCGGTTGTGATTGACCGACCCGTAGCCCAGATTATACTTGTCTATCAGGTCGACCACCGCCATGACCGCCTCGGGATTGTGCGTGGCGTCGCCGTCCATCTCGACATAGAAAATGTGCCCGCCGCCGGTCAGGGCATGGTAGGGCGCTTCGATCTGGGCTTTTTTCATGGTCGAGCATTTGTAGTAGACCGGCACATGGTTCGAGTTCGTGTAATATTCGCGGTCGGTGACGCCGGCAATCTTCCCGAACATCTTCTGGTCGTTGCGGGTGAATCGGCCGGCAAGGCCCTCGGCCGGCGTCGCAAGGACGCTGTAGTTGTGCTGATAGCGCTCGCTGAATTCGTTGGCCTTGTCGCGCATGTGGGTCACTATTCTGATACCAAGTCGCTGAGCCTCTTCCGATTCGCCATGATGCTTACCCACCAGCGCCACCAGGCATTCTGCCAGGCCGATGAAGCCGATTCCGAGCGTGCCTTGGTTTATCACGCTTTCTATCGTGTCGTTGGGCTTCAACTTGTCGCTGCCCACCCACAGTGCCGACATCAGGAGCGGGAACTGCTTGGCCAACGCCGTCTTCTGGAAATTGAAGCGTTCATCGAGCTGTGCCGCAGTGATTTCCATGATGTTGTCGAGTTTCGAGAAGAACAACGCCAGACGGTCGTCCAGGTTCTCGACCTGCATACTCTCGATGGCCAGCCGCACTATGTTTATGGTCGTGAACGACAGGTTGCCGCGCCCGATCGACGTCTTTTCGCCAAAACGATTTTCGAACACGCGCGTGCGGCAGCCCATCGTGGCAACCTCATATTTGTAGCGCTCGGGGTCGTCGGCGCGCCATTTTTCGTTCTGATTGAACGTGGCGTCGAGGTTCAGGAAGTTCGGGAAGAAGCGGCGGGCCGACACCTTGCAGGCAAGGCAGTAGAGGTCATAGTTTCTGTCGTCGGGCAGATAGCTGACGCCGCGCTTTTTCTTCCAGATCTGAATCGGGAAGATTGCCGTCGAGCCGTTGCCGACGCCGTCGTAGGTACTTTTGAGAATCTCGCGAATCACGCAGCGTCCCTCGGCCGAAGTGTCGGTCCCGTAGTTTATCGAACTGAAAACCACCTGATTGCCGCCACGCGAGTGAATCGTGTTCATATTGTGGATGAATGCCTCCATCGACTGGTGGACGCGCGACACGGTCCGGTTGATGGCGTGCTGCAGGATTCGGTCTTCGCCCGTCAGGCCGTCGAGCGGCTTGATGACGTAGTCGTCGATTTGCGCATCGTAGAGATGCTTGTAGTCGGCCGACTGCAGATCTTCCAGAACCTGGACTTCCTCGATGAAACTTTTGCGGACAAACGGCGCCAGATAGAAGTCGAACGCCGGGATGGCCTGCCCGCCATGCATCTCGTTCTGAGCCGTTTCCATCGAGATGCAGCCCAGGATGCTGGCCGTTTCGATGCGCTTGGCCGGCCGCGACTCGCCATGGCCGGCGTTGAAGCCGTACTTCAGGATGCGGTCGAGCGGATGCTGCACGCAGGTCAGGCTCTTGGTCGGATAGTAATCTTTGTCGTGGATGTGGATATAGTTGCCCACCACGGCACTTTTGGTCTCGGGCTTGAGCAGAAAGTCGTCGACGAACGGCTTGGTGGTTTCGCTCGAAAACTTCATCATCATTCCGGCCGGCGTGTCGGCGTTCATGTTGGCGTTTTCGCGAGTTATGTCGTTCGACTTGGCCTCGATGATTTCGAGAAAAATGTCTCTGGTCTTGGCCTTTCGAGCCACATCGCGCTGATTCCGATAAGCTATGTAGCGCTTGGCCACTTCCTTGCGCGTGCTCTTCATCAATTCCATCTCGACGCAGTTCTGAATCTCCTCCACCGTCATCTGGCGCTTGCCCGATATTTCGATTCGGTCTGCGATCTTACCTATCAGACTGTCATCCTCGCCCTTCTCGGTCTGAAGCATAGCTCTCCGGATTGCCGCAGCAATTTTTTCTTTGTTAAAACCGACAACGCGGCCATCGCGTTTTAGAACTGTTTCAATCATAGTTTAAAATAGATTTGATGTATAGCTTAGTCGAGTTATCAACAATTTATCAACACTGTACCGCGCGTTTTCAACACTTGTGCGGCATCGTTTCAACATCCGAATCCATCTTCCTCAAACGCCCTGAAAATGCCGGTTTTAGAGCCAAGCGAAAAACACTCGAATTATAACCACTACAATTTCAGAAACTTACAAACGCTCAATTTTTCTCCGTTTCGATTTCTTCCGTTTGAAACATCGCGAAGTTAGGTAAATTTGCATTGAACGAAAGGGAAAGTTTTCAACAAGAAATAAACATAGCGCATCTTCCCGACTATTTTCAACGGGTTGCAGAATTTTGGACTTTTCAAAATTTTTGGACGAATTTTTACGGCTTAAATTTCATGTTCTGTACACAAAAAAATTCATGCCTTAAACTAATGTTTTAAGACATGAATTTCCGTATGTGTCGCAGCCCGGCCGTCGGGTCAGATTCTGATCACGAGGCCATCGTTGGGCGCCACGGCCACGCTCCACCCCTCGGTCTGAGATTTGGATGCCGAACTGAAGAACAGCGGCTTGCCCGTCAGATAATCGACTGCGGTGATGCACTCGTTCCACGAGCTGCCCATCAGCCGCCAGGCGTCTTCGGGGATGCGCAGGCGCGGTGTCTGCGGCTCGTTGCCGAAGTTGAGAACAACCAGGTAGCGGCCGTAGACGTCGTAGCGTAAAAACGCGTATATCGAATTGGCGTCGAGGAACATATACTGATTGGCCCACATCAGGTCGTAGAAGCTGCCCGACTGGAAAGCGGTCGTCTTCTGAACGGCGTCGAAGAGCCTGCAATACCACTTTTTGAGCTCGGCGGCCTCGGCCGGCAGCGCCGAATCGTCGTATTTGTGGTTGCCGACGTACTTCTGGAACAGCTCGATTCCCCAATAGTCGAAAATCGACGTCCGGCCGTCCCTGCCGCTGAAGCCCTCGACGTCCATGCCGGGCTCACCGACCTCCTGCGCAAAATAGACCATCAGCGCACTGTTTCTGAAGAGCGCGGCCAGCATCATGCCGGCCTTGGCGCGACTGCCGCTGCCCATGAAAAATTCGCTGGCCAGGCGCTGCTCGTCGTGGTTTTCGAGGAAGAAAAGCAGATTGCGCTCAAGGGCGCCATAGTCTTTCCACAGATTCGAAATGTCGGACGCCGGGCGCTCGCCGCGCATCACGGCACGCACGCAGTCGTAGAAGCCGACCTTGTCGTAGAGCAGCGAAAAGCCGGCGGCAATGTATTTCTTGTAGGTGGCCGGATTGTAGGTTTCGGCCACGAAAATGATGTGCGGATATTTGAGCGACGTCTGCCCTATCAGCCACTGCCAGAAGTCGATAGGCACCATCTCGGCCATGTCGACACG
>CALYZD010000136.1 GCA_945607565.1 uncultured Bacteroidales bacterium
GGTTGGCTGCTATTTTTCTGTGTGCGAGGATGGTCTCTTCGCCACCGATGGAGGGACGGTTTGCGCCACACGATTCCAGATAGTTGTCCACAGCATCACGCATGGAATAATAACCCCAGCCTGTCTTTGCCCAGCTGACGAGGGCATTGACGGCTGCTTGTCTTGGACAGTTGTTTACTTGTTTGCTCATAATCATTTTTGCTTTTTGTTAATCAATCGTTGTTGTCTCTGTTACCAAAGCTCATCAATCTCCTGACGATGCTCGCCCTCGTCCGAGTAGAGCCATTCGATGTAGTCTGCTCGCTGTGAGGTGCGGTCATCCAGCCGGGAGAAATCTCGGAGCTGGCCTACTCGGTCGGCTTCAACGACCCGCGCTACTTCAGCACCTGCTTCAAGAAGGAGTTCGGCATGCTGCCCAGCGAGGTGACGCCCGAGGCGAAAAATAGTGGCCCCGCCTGACCATAGTCCTGATTATTTGTGTAATATTTGTGATTCGAAAACGGAGATGACCATGACAAACGAATCGTTGCCACAGAATTTTCTGCACTACTGCCCCCACTGCGGCAGTGCCGACTTCGCGCCGGCGGGCGGCAAGCAGTTCAGGTGCGGCGCGTGCGGCTTCAGCTTCTTCACCAATTCGGCCGCAGCCGTGGCGGCCCTCATCGTCGACGAGGCCGGCCGGCTGATGCTGACGCGGCGTGCCTGCGAGCCGTGGCGCGGCATGCTCGACCTGCCGGGCGGCTTTGTGGACCCCGACGAGTCGGCCGAAGAGGCTCTGCGCCGCGAGCTGGCCGAAGAGCTGGGCGCGCAGGTGGCCGAGATGCGCTATTTCGGCTCGTCGCACAACCGATACGTCTTCAGCGGCTACACCGTCTTCACCACCGACATCGCCTTTGTCTGCCGCCTGGCCCCCGGCGCCGCCCTGGCCGCAGCCGACGACGTCGACTCCTATGTGTGGCTCGTTCCGGCCGACATCGACCTGCAGACCATCGGCGCGCCGTCCATTCGCAGCCTCGTCAGGCAGTTTGCCGGCGCAGGCCTCAACCGCAAAACCGACCCCGACCGATGACACCCACTGGCCACATCACGGCCGCCCGCACGCTGCGGCGCCGCCTTGCCACTCTGGCCGCCGCGCTAGGCCTGGCCGCCGCCGCCACGGCGCAGATACCGATGCTGTCGGACCAGCCCTACTTCGAAGTTTTCAACGCCAATCTGACCGACCGCCGCTGCAACGCCGTGATCGAAGACAGCGACGGCTACATCTGGGTGGGCACGCAGGAGGGCGTGGCCCGCTTCGACGGCATCTACATGCAGTGCATCAGCAACCCGCTCGACACCCTCAGATCGTCGGAACGCGGCGTGGTGAGCCTCTGCGAGGACCGGCGCAACAACCGCATCTGGCTCGGCACTGCCGGCGGATTCCTGGCCTATGTCGACCTTGCCGAATATGTGGTCAGGCGCTTCGACTTCGAATACGACATAGTGCCCGAAGTCAGCTCGTCGCTGCGAGGCATCTATTGCTATGGCGACAGCGACCTGATAATAAACCTGATGAGCTGCGGCGTCTATCGCGTCAACCTCGCCACCCGCCGCGCCACGCGCCTCTTCGGCAACGTCGACGACGACCGCCGCATCCAGGTGGCCAACACCGGTTCGGGCCGATTCGAATACGTCATCTACGGCGGCCAGCCCTATCGCGCCACGCTCGACGACAACCGCCTGACCATGCGGCTGGTTGACGCCCAGGGACGCCTCAGGCAGGTCCAGAGCCTGCACTGCCCCTCCGACACGCTCATGGTCTGCGTCTCCATCGGCAACAAGGTGAGCTTCTACAACCGCCGCACCGACACCGTCCGCACGCCCTTCGTGGCCAACAGCCGCGTCACCTCCATGACCTCGGGGCCCGACGGCATCTGGTTCGGCACCAACCGCGACGGCCTCTTCTTCTACGACTATCGCACCCAGGCCATCAAGAACTACAACACCCACAATTCGGGCCTCTCGTCCAACTCCATTTCGAGCCTCATGCGCTCGCGCAACCAGCCCATCGTGTGGGCCACCTGCCGCGACGGCCTGGTCAAGAACGACTATTACAACAGCAAGTTCCAGCTCACCGACTTCTGCCGCACCTCCAACTCGCGCGACGGCAACATCTACATGGTCTTCAAGGACATGCGCCAGACCTACTGGGTGTGGTGCGTCGACGGGCTGTTCAGGCGCAGGGCGGGCGAGAGCCGGTTCGAGCAGCTGCACACGTCGAAATACGGCGACGTGCAGTACAATTTCCTCTCGGCCCTCGAAGACAGCATAGGGCACCACGTCTTCTTCTGCGGCCCGGCCGGACTGGTGGCCTATTCGACTCGGACCGAGGCCTTTACGCGCATCCACAGCGGCAGCGGGCGCAACTCCTTCTGCCTCATCGACGGCGGCCGCACGCTGCTCTACCTGAGCGGCAACAAGTTCCACTTCATCGACGTGCGCACCTGCCGCCAGACGGACGAGTATCCCATTCCGCTCGACTACAAGCTGCTGACGCTCTCGTGCGAGAACGACACGACGGTGTGGATGGGCTCCTTCTCGGGCGAATTCTACAGCTTCAACCTCCGCACCCGGCAGCTGTCGGAAAAGATAACCGTGCCGCACGAGCCCGGCACCAAGCCCACCCGCATCGGCAAGATAATCCCGCTCAGGCGCTCGGGCATCCGCGAGCTCTGGATAACGACCTATCGCGGCGAGCTCTACTACTATCTGCCCGACCACAACAAGATGGTGCGCATCGAGGGCAGCCGCTATCTGGAGAACATCAGCTCGATGGAGGCCGACATGATGAACAACATCTGGCTGTCGACGGCCTACGGAGTGGTGTGCATCAACAATCAGGACGGGCAGATCTACGAGTACAGCAACTCGCAGTACGCGCTCTGCCGCGAGTTCAACTACAACACGTCGAGCATCACGCCCGAGGGCAACATCCTTATGGGCGGCGTGGGCAACTTCGTGGAGTTCCGGACGGACAACTTCGAGGTCAACCAGTATTTCCCGGCGCCCATCATCTCGTCCTACCGCTACGTCAACACGCAGGTCAGCATCTACGACGACCTGGTCAACAAGGAGCTCTTCCTCGAAAACGACACGCTGCTGGTGCCGTGCGGCGTCAGGTCGACGCAGGTGTTCGTGCGCACGCTCAACATGAGCGAGCCGCTCAATAACTTGGTGGAGTGGCGCATCGACGGCGGCGAATGGAAGCGGTCGCGCACCTCGTCGTCGTTCCTGCTCTCGGACATCGGCATGGGCATGCACCGCCTCGACATGCGCCCCTGCAACCGCAACCTGATTCCCATTCCCGAGAACACGCGCACGGTCTTCGTGCTCAAGGAGATATACTTCTACGAGCATCCGGCCTTCAACATCATCATCATTCTGGTGATTCTCAACACGATAACGTGGCTCTACATCCGCCGCACGCGAATGCTCTTCTTCCAGAAGGTCAAGCTCGAGAAGGAGGTGCAGGCCAAGGCCGGCCGCATCATCGAAATCAACGCCCAGCTCACCCGCAGCCGCGACATGATTGCCGCCCAGAACATCGAGCTGCAGCAGAGCAAGGTGGAGCTCGAGAACAAGGTGACCCAGCGCACCATAGAGCTCAACGAGGCCCTGCGCCGCGCCGAGAGCTCCAACAAGCTCAAGACCAACTTCCTCGCACGACTCTCGCACGAGATACGCACGCCCATGAACTGCATTGTGGGCTTTGCCAAGCTGCTCAACGACCCGTCGAGCACCGAGGGCGACCGCAAGGAATTCGTCCACCTGATTCTCGAAAGCTCGCAGACGCTGCTCTCGCTCATCGGCGACCTGCTCGACTGCTCGCGCATCGAGACCGGCCAGATAGTGCTCAACCTCTCGACATTCGGCATCGCCTCCGACCTGCGCGACCTCTATCAGATGATGCTGTGCGAGCGCAAGGACACCACCGTCCAGCTCCTGCTCGACGTGGACCCCAACGTCGAGGGACGCTCCATCTACACCGACCGCACCAAGTTCAAGCAGCTGATAATCAACTTGACCTACAACGCGCTAAAATTCACCGAGAAAGGCTACGTCAAGATTCACGCCAAGGTGGTGGTCAAGGGCAGCCTCGCGGCCGACTACGGCTATCCGCGCCCCGTGACCGACCCGGCCATGGAGGTGCTGCTGGTGGCCGTCGAGGACACGGGCTACGGCATCCCGGCCGACAAGCTCGAAGAGATTTTCGACGCATTCATCAAGCTCAAGACGCCGCGCTCCAACACGCGCCCCGGCTTCGGCATAGGCCTGAGCATAGTCAACAACTATTCGCGCAAGCTCAACGGCGACGTCTGGGTGCAGTCGACAGTGGGTGCCGGCTCCACGTTCTTCTTCTACCTGCCGCTCTGACGCCGCCCGACAAATGCGCCGCCGCGCGCGGAATGTCGATAAAATTGGCGAATATTGCAGCCGCGCCCGCATTGAGCGCGACCCGACACAAAAAAAAACATCAGAATGTCTGCAACCTACCGCGCAAAGCAATATCTGCACTATCTGCTGACGGCCGGCTACTGGCGCGGCCACCGCATCCACAGCCCGTTTGCCTTCGAACTGGTCAACACGGTCATCAACTCGCCGCACCACTTCTATCACTTCGCCGACGTCGAGCACTACCGGCGCCGGCTGCTGGCCGACCGCACCGTGGTGGCCCAGACCGACTTCGGCGCCGCAGGCGGGGCTCTCAGGCGCCGCACGGTGGCCGAACTGACGTCGACGGCGGCCGTGAGCCGCAGATACGGCCGGCTGCTGACGCGGCTCGTGGCTCGATTCCGACCGCGCACCATGGTCGAGCTGGGCACGTCGCTCGGCATCGGCACGCTCTACATGGCCCTGGCCGCCACCGAGGCGCGCGTGCTCACCCTCGAGGGCTGCCCAGTGTGCGCCGGCATGGCGCGCAAGGCCTTTGCCGACTTCGGCCTGACCAACGTCGAGGTGCTGACCGGCCCGTTCGACAGCACGCTGCCCGCCGCCCTCGCGTCGCTGCCCGCCGTCGACTTCGCCTTTGTCGACGGCGACCACACGCTCGATGCCACCATGCGCCACTTCGAGGCGCTCGCCGCCCGCGCCACGGACGGTTCCGTCTTCGTCTTCGACGACATCCACCATTCGCCCCAGATGACCGAGGCCTGGCGCCGCATCTGCGCCGACCCGCGCACGGTCGTCACCGTCGACCTGTTCAGGATGGGGCTCGTCTTTTTCCGCTCAGGCTGCCAGAAGCAGCACTACGTGGTCCGCTGGTGACCGCCCGCGCCCCGGCTCCGACTCCGTTTATCTTCATTTCATGTCGAATCAGTGACAACACTCCTCGTCTGTCACTGATTCGACATGCGCGCCGGGGTGTGCCGATACATTTGCGGAGTGTTAAAAAAATGTGCATCGGCCCTCGTGCGAGCATCGGCC
>CALYZD010000137.1 GCA_945607565.1 uncultured Bacteroidales bacterium
CTTGCGGTCGAGCGACATGAGCAGCGACGGCAGCAGCAGCAGGTTGGAGAACATGGCCACCAGCAGCGTGATGGCCACGAGGATGCCCAGCGCCTGCGTGCCTCCGAAGTCGGAGAGGCTGAAGATGACGAAGCCGAAGAAGAGCGTCACCGACGTGTAGACCATGCTGACGCCCGTCTCGCGCAGGGCCAGTGTCACGGCGCCGCGGATGCTCCAGTTGGTCTCGCGCAGGTCGAGGCGATATTTGGCCAGATAGTGTATGGCGTCGTCGACCGAGATGCCGAAGGCTATGCTGAAGACCAGCACCGTCGACGGCTTGATGGGTATGTCGAAAAAGCCCATCAGACCGGCCGTGAGCACCAGCGGAATCATGTTGGGCACTATGGAGATGAGCACCATCAGCCGGCTGCGGAACATCAGCGCCATGAACAGCGAGATGAGCACTATGGCCAGCGCCAGGCTCGAAAAGAGGTTGGAGACCAGATAGTCGGTGCCGCGGGCGTAGATGATGCTGGCGCCCGTGAGCAGCGTGGTGTAGCGGTCGGGCGGAAAGATGGAGTCGATGGCCGCGTGCAGCTGACGCTCGACGCCGCGCATTCGCGTGGTGCCGATGTCGGCCATGCGGAAATTGAGCCGCACGCGCTGGTGAAGCGAGTCGACAAACGTGCTGACAAACTGCGGCTGCGTCCGCCCGTGGCCCACATACGAGAGGATGAAGTTGCGCTCGTGGCGGTTGGGCAGCCCGTAGCGCGACGCGTTGCCGTTGTAGAACGCCTGCCGCGCAAACTTGACCACCTCGACCAGCGACAGCGCCTCCGACACCTCGGGCAGCGAGCCTATCTCGCGCTGAAGGCTGTCGAGCCGGCTGATGTTGGCGGCCTGCAGAGCCGCATTGGGCTTGCGCATGTCCACCATCACCTCCACAGGCATCAGCCCGTCAAAATTCTTCTCGAAAAACTTGAGGTCGGTGTAGAGCTTGTTGTGATGCGGGATGTCGTCGAGCATGTAGCCCGTGGTGTGCATCCGCCCTATGCCCACCAGCCCCAGCGCAAAGAGGCAGACGGCCACCGCATAGACGCTGTGGCGCCGGTAGCGGATGACGGTCTCGATGGTGGATATGACCTTGCGGATGACGCGGTTGTCGAGATGACGCACGTGGCGGTCGGACGGCGGCGGCAGCAGGCTGAAGAGGATGGGCGTGAGCAGCAGGCTGATGACGTAGACGAACATGATGCTCACCGACGCCACCAGGCCGAACTCGACCAGTATGCGGCTCGACGTGAAGATGAACGTGCCGAAGCCCAGCGCCGTGGTCAGGTTGGTCAGCAGCGAGGCGTTGCCTATGACCACCACCACACGCCTGATAGCCTTCTTCTTGTAGCCGATGCGCCGGTATTCCTGATAATATTTGTTGAGGATGTAGAGGATGTTGGGAATGGCGATGACAATAATCAGCGGCGGCAGCATGGCCGTCAGGATGGTGATGCGATAGCCCAGCAGACCCTGCAGGCCCAGTGTCCACACCACGGCCACGGCCACCACCAGCACCGACAGCGATATGATGCGCCCCGAGCGGAAGAACAGGAAGATGATGAGCACGGTGACGCCCACCGCCAGAGCGAGGAACTTGAGCAGCTCGTCCATCACCATCTGCGCCGTGGTGACGCGGATGTAGGGCAGGCCCGAACAGTGAACCTCGCACCCCGACTCGCGCGAATAGTCGTCGACAATGGAGCGGATGCCGGCAATCAGCTCCACGCGCCGGCTGCTGAAGAGCATCGAGTCGCACAGGGTGATGGACATCAGGTAGCAGGAGTTCTTGGCATTGTGCAGCTTGCCGTCGTAGAAGGGCAGCCCGACGAAGACGGCGGCCATGCTGTCGAGGTCGGCCTGCGAGGCCACCGTGTCGGCAAAGACCGGCCGCACCACGAACGTGTGCCGAGCCGTGTCCTTGTGCAGGTTGCACGCCTCCGACGCCGAAAAGACCGAACTGACGCCCTCGACCTGCCTGAGCCGCGAGGCCATGCGCCGCCACAGAGCGAAGCGCTCGCGGTCAAAGAAACGGCGGTCGCGCACGCCCACCACCATCGTGTTGCCCTCGTTGCCATAGAGGTCCACAAACTGGCGATAGGCCACATAGGCCGAGTCGGTCTCGGGCAGCAGCGGCGCATACTGATACGACATCTCGATGCGCGTGGCCTCGAAGCCGAAAAAGGCCGTCAGCGCCAGCACTACCGACATGATGATGCGGCGTCGGTGCAGGATGTAATATGATATTCGGTTCCACATAGGCCTCCCTGAGTTGATGAGCGTGCGAAGTTAAGAAAAAAGCGAGGCCGATGGTCAGCGCGGCTGTCCGAGGCGGGCCATGGCGTTGGCATAGGCACCCAAGGCCACGGCGCGGCTGGTGCCGATGTGGCTGACGGCTATCCCGATGCGCTTCGAAGGGTCGTAGTCGATGGTGCGGTCGGAGCCGTGGATGGCTATGGTGCGGCGCGCGTCGGCGGCAAACAGGGCGAAGTCGGCCGGGTCGTCGAGGTTGTAGACGTCGGTCTGCAGGCGGGCCACGGCGTCGCCGGCCGCAGTGCGCAGGCGGCTTCGCATGACGTCGAGCACCGCCGGCACTATGTGGCGCGCCGCACCGGTCAGTCCGCCGCCTATCACCACCAGCCCGTCGACGAGCGACGCGGCCGTGGCGGCCACCTCGCCCACCACGCGCCCCAGCCGCTCGAAGCTCTGCAGGGCCGCCTCGCGACTGCCGGCGGCTCGTCCTTCGGCAATGTCGAAGATGTCGCGGGGCGTCAGGCCGGCGGCGCTCGTGCCCGTCAGCCGAGCATAGGCGCCCACCACGGCGCGTGCCGACGCTCCCTCTTCGGCTATCAGGCCGGGGTCGAGCACGCTGGGCAGGCAGAACGCCTCGGTGCAGGCGTTGTCGCCCATGTGGAGGCGGCCGCCGGTGGCTATGCCGAAGCCCAGCCCCGTGCCGAGCGTCAGGCCCACGAGGGTCGAATAGCGCTTGCGGCTGCCGGCCTCGGCCAGACGCGCGTTGACCTCGGGCAGAATGCCGCCTATGGCTTCGCCGAGCACGTAGAGGTTGGCGTCGTTGTTGATGAAGACAGGCAGGCCCAGATGGCGGCTCAGATAGGGCCCCAGCGCCACCCCGCCCCTGAACGACGGGAAGTTGGCCAGAAAGCCGCAGATGACGCCCTCCGAATAGTCGGCCGAGCCCGGAAAGGCAAAGCTGACGGCCACCGGCGGCTCGGGCAGCGAGGCTATGATGGTGCCGAAGCCGCTCACCATGGTCGAGAGGCAGAGGTCGAGGTCGTGAGCGTTGGCGGGCAGCGTGACGGTGGCGCCCACTGGTCCGGCACCGTCCATGGCGCCGAACACGAAGTTGGTGCCGCCGGCATCGAGCGTCACCACTATGCGTTGGTCGTGCGAGTGTTGCATTGATGTATGATTTTCTGCTGATTGATTCCGATTGTGCGCCGAGCGTTTCGGCGTGCCTAAATTATGAAATTAACGCTTGCGACGGCCGGGACGCTGCAGGCAAAATCGGCATGCGGCAAAACCGGCCGCCAGCCTTTCCTCGTTAGGAATGCTGACGGCCGGCCACCGCTATAACGGTTGGAGGGAAAATCGTTGTCTGGAAGCGTGCGCGCGCGTGTGGCGGCTAATCGGCCAGGCGGACCCTGAGCATCATGGCGCCGAGGCAGGCGTCGGCCATGCTTGCGTCGATGCCGAAAGCCTCGGCCCGCATCGTCTCGCCGGCGCTGATGACCACGCGGTCGGCCTCGAACGGTGCGCGGCACACGGCGGCGACCGGGGCGGCCTTGTGGCGCTTCTGCGCGGCCGTCCAGCGGGTGTGCACGGCGGCTATCTCTCCGAACAGGACCGACTGCGGTGCCGGACTGCCGCACGAGACGAGCGCCGCTGCCGCGATGATGATGAATGCAAGTCTTGTAATGTCGTTCATGGCGTTCTGCATCTTTGTCTGCCGATGCACAAAAGCGTGCCGGCGGAATCGGTCGGTGTGCCGATTCCGCCGGCAAAAGTGGCGACTGGGCGCATTTCAGCCCATAGACAAATATAGATTTATGGGGGTCAGACGGCCCCGGAGGCACATTTTGTGGCCGGCGGGGCGGGTCAGAACGGCAGATTTTCGGTTCGGGGAAATTTCTTCTTCATGCGATAGCGCACGGTGTAGACCGACGCCGGCTCCACGTTGAAGCGTCCGGCTATGGTCCTGACGTCCTCGCCCTGCAGGAAGCAGAGCAGATATTTCTTGTCGACGATGGTCAGCGGCTTGGTGGCCTTCTGCATCAGCTGATGGGCGTCGGCCAGGTTGACCTTGTCGGTGCCGAGGGTGTCGGCCAGCAGCTGCAGCGACGTGTGTGCCGATGCCTCGACGCTTTCGGATGTGAGGGCGTCGGTGTAGAGCCGCTGTTCGCGCAGTCTGTGCCCGACCACGGCCAGGACCGCCAGCAGCACCAGCAGCAGGGCCAGTCCGCCGCACAGAATCAGCAGGTTGCGGTTGCGGCGGCTGAGCTCAGCGATGTCGCGGTTCTTCTTTTCGGTCTCGTAGCGCGTCTCGATCTCCTGAATGGCGCGTGCCTTGTCGATGCTGAAGCGGCGCTCCACCCACTCGGTCTTGAGCTTCTGCGACTCGAGCGCCTTGTCGGTCAGGCCCATCTCCTCGTAGAGCGTCACGAAGAAGTCGTAGGCCTCGATGCGCTCGGTCACCACCGTGTTCTTGCTGGTGGCGGCCACGCTGTCGATGAGCGCCAGCACTTCGAGCTCCTGCCGCTCGGCCATGGCGTAGTCGTGCCGGTAGAGGCATATCCACGCCCGCAGGTCGAGGGCCGAGATGCACCCCTCGGTGTGCCCCGACGGCTCGCCCCACGGCACGGCGTCAATGGCCAGCGCCTTGGCTATGTAGCGCTCCATCGAGTCGACCACGGGCGGGTCGAAGGCCAGGTCGTAGAGCGTGGCCACGTTCACGTAGTTGTACATGGGGTTGACGTCGTGCGAAATCAGTTCCTCACAGGTCATGCGCTCCTGGCAAGCTATGGCCTGCTTGAAGTGCGTCATGAAGCAGTCGCGCAGCGAGTCGGAGGGCTCCTCCTCGTGCAGTGCCGACTCGTAGGCCGCCAGCACCGACAGGTAGTCGTAGTTCACGAACTTGTTGTCGGGATTGCGCCGCGCCAGTTCGCGCATCGACTTCAGGTGGACGGCCATGGCGGCAAGGTTGCGCTGGTTGAAGTGGCTGATGCTGAGCAGATAGAGGCACACCGACTGCGACTGGTCGGAGTTGCCGGCCTGCCTGAACAGGTCGAGGGCGCGGAGCATCTTCTGCTGGCCCTCCACCACGTCGCCGTTGCAGAGCTCGTGCTGGGCTTCGGCGCGCAGGAGGCGGGCCTGGTCGATGACGGCTGCCGGGGCTTCGGCGGCGGGCAGC
>CALYZD010000138.1 GCA_945607565.1 uncultured Bacteroidales bacterium
CCTTATTCCTTGATTTTGCCTGCTCAAGAGTACCAAAATGGCTATTTATGAAAAACTGGTTTATTTTCTCACCACGCTTAGTTCCATGATACACAACCATCGGCTCACCATTCTCGTCCACAACTTTCGAGCAGTCAAGCAGTTTTTTCCCCTTTCCTTTTGAACTTTCAATATTTTCAAGCAACTTCGCAGCTGAGATAGAGTTGTTCGTACTGGGGTCGGTGGTTTTACCATCTACTAAAGTTCCTGCGAGCAGCTCTATTTTTGTTGCCTCGTAACTATAAGCCCTGTTTGGCTCATTCTTGTCTGCGAACTCTTTCAGCGTTACCTTCACCCTATACGTATTCCCGTCCATCTCCACCGCACCATACAGCCTGTGGATGGTCACGTTATCGTTTATGCCGTTCTCGGCACTGCGATTCCCGTCTGCACCTTTTTTGTAGTCAGGATGCTGCTCTGCGTCTACGCTCTCGCGTATCACATCGGGCAGTACCTTAAGAACAGACAGATGCACATCCTTGCTCTCGCTCTTGGCCACAGCACTCTCTGAAAGGAACTTCGACACAGCATTGTTGCTGATGCGTATCTCTCCCTTTCCGCCCGTTTCCTCATTTGTCAGCGTGCGCACTATATTATCATTGGCCCACGCCTTTGCATCAGCAAAGTTTTTGAACCCATGTTCTTTCACGGCAGCAACAATATTAAGGACTTTATGGGCCAACTCCCAGTTTCCAAACCAATCCTTGAACGCCTTGGTCCTTACCTGTGCCCACTGCCGCGGACTCAGATTCGAGGGCTTGCCGTTAGGGGCTTTCAGATAAGTGCCATCGGCTTTGGCCCGGGCCACTATGTCGGCCATTTCAGCATTCTTCTGAAACCTCAGGTTCAGCTCGCGTGTGGCTTCGCTCACCATTTCCTTGCGCTGCTCCTGATTGCCCGCCTCATACTCGCGCACGGCTATGCCGCGACGCCTCAGCGCATCCAGCACTTCGGCCGACGTGCCGCTCGGCACTACAGCCAGCTTCACCTCGTCAAAGCCCACGGCACGGTAGGGCTTCGCCTCAAAGAACCGCGCACTCATCTTCCGGATGTCTTTCACTATGCCCTCTATCTCCTTGGCCGTCTCCATCGTGACGGTCGGATAATCCTTTTTGAGATATTTGTAGATGCCCGACGCCTTGTCCGACTTGGCCACGGCATTCCTGACAGCTATGTGCCAGTCGAATAAATTGCCGTTATCCGGGATTTCCAACGCGTTGAGCCGGGAGTTTATCTCATCACGCGCCTGCTTCGCTTCTTCGTCTGACTGCTGACGCATCCGCTCGCGCGCCTCCTTGCGTATATCCGTCATCGTTCTGTACTTCTTCTGAGCCGCGCCGATAGTGCTCCCGCCAAACAGCCCCTCACCGCCCTTGGGCGATTGCGAAGCCATGTGCCGCACCACATTGTCGAGCGTCACCTCGTCGTACAGCGATTCCCATCTGCGGCGGTTGCCCGACGGAGTGAGCAAGTCTTTATTGTTGCGGAGGCCGCGCTTCTCCACTATGCCCGCAAACAAGTCCCTGAGCCACCGTTCAAAGTCATCGCGGTATATCCTCTCGTCTATCTTCGCACGCGTGGCTTCGGGGTCTTTTTCCGTCGTTTCGTTGCCGTTCTCCGCATAGTCTACTATCGAGGCTATCATGTCCGCCATGCGACGGCGGCCTGCACTGTCGGACATAATGCCGTCCTTGTTTTCGCCATAGACGGCTGTCACGGCGTCAATCACCTCTTCGTCCTGATGTCTCTTGTCGAACGCCTTCAGCCGCTCCAAACCTATTTCGTCAAGCATGGCATCAATTCTCTTGGCCTGCTCGTCCGGAAACTTCTTTCTCTTTTTCGTCACTTCCTCGCGCACGGCCTCGCCTTTCTCCGACAGATACAACTGCTTTGCGCCGTAATCGGCCATGAAGTGCTCCACAATTCCCTCCGGATTCATGCCGTCTATATAATACTGATAGTTCATCGGGGCAAACTCCGCCGGACTGAAGAACGGCATCCTGCCAGCATCGTAGGCACGACGCTGGATTTCTTTGGCACGGTCATCGTTTATCTTGTATCCTATCTTCGGGAACATCGGCGTATATGCGTCTTCGCCATACACCTTGTTCTCGCTTCTGCCCGGGTCTATTGTGTCGCGGCCAAATAGCAGCGATATGTCGCCGAAGGTCGTGTGTCCCATGTCGGCTTTCGTTATGGCGATGGACGGCATGGGGAATCCTCCGAGGTCAAGCGCGTCCTTCAGTCTGTCTTCCGTCAGATTATGCACGGCCACCAGCTCGCCGGTCTCATCCTTTCCGTCCATGCGCAGAGCGGCATCGGTGGCGGCGGACGTCGGGTCAACGCCGTGCAGCAGGTCGCTCAGCACCTTGTCGGCCACCTCTTCGGCCGTGGTGAAGTGGATGCCAAGGAAATCGGCCACCCCGCGCCAGAACCGCTCCAGAGCCTCTCTGACGCGCCTGATGCCCTCCATGGCCGCCAGCTTGGCCGTCATGACGTCGTCGCCCGCAAGAGCCTCGCGCTGTGCCTCGCGCAGCCTCTCTGCACCACGGCGGCCGCTGTAATGCGCCAGCACCTCGTCGGCTATTTCGTCGTCCGACGTCAGCTCCGGATAGCCGGCTCTGACGCTGTCCCAGATGCCCGTGCCTTTCATCAGCTCCATCACGTTCTGCCATTCGGCCGGATTGGTCTGCCTGAGAGCCGTCGCCCACAAGTGGCTGTATTCGTGGATAGGTGTTTCGGCCGTGGCTATACGGGGGTCAACATATATCCTGCCGCCCACGGTGAAGCCGTAGGCATCACCGCCCGGCGTGCGGAAGAAACGAACTCTTTTCACTATCTTGGCGTCGCTCTCGTCAAATATCACATAGTTGCGCGCACCGTCCTTGCGGCCTCCCGTGCGATATTGGGCAGGGTAGGATATGCCTACAAGGCCCATATCCGACAAACATTTCGATGCTGCTCTATCGCTACCGAGGTTTCTCGTCAATTTCGAATACACATTTTCACCTCTGGATCGTGGGCTAAGGAAAGAACCGAAACTGGAGCAATTGATCAACTCTTCTACAAGGTCGTCGGCAATACTGTCAACGAACCCTTTCTCCCCCGCCTTGTCGATAAGTTCATCTCTCTCTTTAAAGTCCAGATCGTTATAAAAGTCCTTCCCCGTTTCCTTTTCATACAGATACCTTGCGACCTCCAGAGCAACCTCATCATCTCGCAATCTGCTTTTGAGTTCGTCTCTTAAAAGATTTCGGCGTTTATATTCGTCTATTATTTTTTCATAGAGTTCTTCTCCTATCGGCTTCTCCCAATGCAGATAATTTGTACCATTGTCGTCGGGGATTTCTGCGGTGTAGAGGATTCTGCGTTCGCCTTTCAGCTCGCTGTCGTGCTTCCTTGCTATGTCGCGTACTTTGTCGTAGGTGGATACTTTTACAAGGTTTGCGAAATCAGCGGTTCCATTAATTGTCCTCAAGTCAAACGAATCCGGGCTGTCATAAGACTGCCATTTATCTTCATGCTTCATGAAGTATTTCTGCCATGCTCCAAGATTCCGCACCCCGTAATCTACGTATCCAGCTCCGTTGTAATGGAGCTCCGTTATGCCGTCGCGAATGCCGTAATGCTTTTCTATTTCTTTGGCTATGTCAATATTAATCTGTTCTACATCGGGCTCTTCATGGCCGGGGTTCGCAATGGCATACTGCCTGCCAATGCCCCTAACCTCGGTCACATACGTACCCCAGCCGTAGGCCTGCGCGCCCTCGCCCTCGCCCATGTGGCTGTGGTCAAACAGGTCAAAGTCGGCACCGCTGCCGTGGAAGACGCGATGCTCCCTTATGCCGTCATTCACCTCCTGCCTTTCGGCAAGCCCCGTCGTGTCCTTGTACTCGCCGCTATAAAGAGCTTGTTTGATAGAGCGCACGATGTCAGCCAGCGGCTTGCCCTCGGCCTTGCGCAACTTGATGGCATCATAATAGAACTCAACCACATGCGCCTCGCCGTCATTCGCCAGCCCATCGTTCTTCTTCGCCGACACCACAATGCTGATGCCGTTGTCTTTACCGGCGTTGTCAAAGTTCCTTGTCGACGCATTATGATTTGCAAGCCTGATGGTCACGATTTGACCGTTCTTCGTTTCGAACGTGGCATATTCACTGCTGCTGCCATGACGTCGCGCCCCAAGGGCTTTTGCAACATTCCCGAGGAAAGTTTTTATGTTAGGAGAATCATTTTCTTGACATTCTTTTGCGATAATGTCAAGATTATTCAATACTTTTGTCCCATCAGCACCTGAGATGACGGTATGTTGATACTCTTCCTTTGGAAGAGAGGAGTCGGTCTCAGGTGCTCTTTTTTTGGCTGATTCCCTCGCCTCGCCATTGGCCTCATTAATCACACGCTGCGCCTGCTCGCTGTCCGTAACCACTTCAATGCCGGCATCTTGCAGCTTGCCCACAAGGGCATCGCGCAGAGCCGCCTCCTGCTCCTGCACCGTCATCTCCGATTCAGGGGTCACGAGGCTGTATCGTGGATGTTCCTTGTCAGCATCCCATTCGTCGATTATCTCTTGTACACGTTCATTAACCTCGTCGGCCACGCTGTCCGCCGAATCGTCAATGCCGGCATAGATGTTGTATCTGCCATGAAACTTTTCTGCCGTCGGGTCGTCGTAGTTGACCACCACCGAAATAAAATTGCCGGCTAATTGTGCAGTCGTGTTATTTCGCGGATTATACGAGTGGTCGGCAATGCGCAGCGTGAAGCTGCCCATCGATTCGCCATCAGCATCAAGCACTTCAATGTCTGTGTATTTGCCCAGCGAACCGACTTTCAGATGCACCTCCTTGCCGTCAAGGACATAAGTCTCTTTTCTGAGCACCTTTTCAATTTTGTCGCGTATTTCCTCCTCCTTTTCTTCGTTGCTTTCTTTGCCGGTCGTAAACGTTTCGTCGTGCAGTATGATGCTATCTTCGCCCTTATATTGCTGCATCTCATCAGGCAGCTTCACTTCACGGGCAATGTCATAGAGAATGCGCGGTTCATCGTCTTCTTCTATGACATAGCCATCTTTGTCGACCCACACCTCTTTGAACTTGACTTCCAATTGAGAATACGGGTCACTGTCACTTGGCTCGTAGTCGTAGCGCATATTAGCCAATGCTTCGTCCACCGTATCATATTCTCTTACTCGCGGGTCTGACGAACTGTTTACGTCCTCGAAATAACTGACCGTGTACACCGGTACATACATCTTGGTCTCCACCGCATCAGGGGCGTCCTCGTCGTCCACGTTTCTCTTCTTGTCAGTGGCAAGGCGCAAGCCGCCGTTCTTGTCCGCCCGACGGAAATACTCAATCCCTTCCTTTCTGGTCTCTTCGACCGATAAAAACACC
>CALYZD010000139.1 GCA_945607565.1 uncultured Bacteroidales bacterium
CAACCCGACCGCAAATGTATCGTTTAGGAGCGATGCTTGTTGCCCGCAGCATCACATTTGACAAAAGATATTACTTTTGCACCGCGTTTCAGGACAATAATTTAAACAGAACTACATAATCAACACTAAATGGCACAAGAAGACGTTTTTAAGAAATTAGTGGCCCACTGCAAGGAATACGGATTCGTGTTCCCCAGCAGCGAAATCTACGACGGCCTCGGCGCAGTCTACGACTATGGCCAGAATGGCGTGGAACTGAAGAACAACATCAAGAAATACTGGTGGGACGCGATGGTCAAGCTCAACGAGAACGTGGTGGGTCTCGACTCGGCCATCTTCATGCACCCGACCATCTGGAAAGCCTCGGGGCACGTAGATGCCTTCAACGATCCGCTCATCGACAACCGCGACAGCAAGAAGCGCTACCGCGCCGACGTTCTGATAGAGGAGCTGATGGGCAAGATTGAAGACAAAATCAAGAAGGAAGTCGACAAGGCCGCCAAGAAATTCGGCGACTCGTTTGACGAAGCCAAATTCCGCGCCACCAACGCACACGTCCTCGAGCATCAGGCCAAATTCGACGAAGTGCACGCCCGCTACAAGCAGGCCATGAACGACGGCGACCTCGAAGCCCTGCGTCAGATTATCCTCGACTACGAAATAGTGTGCCCCATCTCGGGCACCAAGAACTGGACCGAAGTGCGCCAGTTCAACCTCATGTTCACCACCGAAATGGGCTCCACGGCCGACGGCAGCATGAAGATCTACCTGCGCCCCGAGACGGCTCAGGGCATCTTCGTCAACTTCCTCAACGTCCAGAAGACCGGCCGCATGAAGATTCCGTTCGGCATCGCACAGATAGGCAAGGCATTCCGCAACGAGATTGTGGCCCGTCAGTTCATCTTCCGCATGCGCGAATTTGAGCAGATGGAAATGCAGTTCTTCGTGCGCCCGGGCGAAGAGATGAAATGGTTCGAGCACTGGAAGACCTTCCGCATGAAGTGGCACCAGGCACTGGGCATGGGCGCCGAAAACTACCGCTATCACGACCACGACAAGCTGGCCCACTATGCCAACGCCGCCACCGACATCGAGTTCCGCATGCCCTTCGGCTTCAAGGAGGTCGAGGGCATCCACTCGCGCACCGACTTTGACCTGAGCCAGCATCAGAAATACTCGGGCAAGAAAATCCAATATTTCGATCCCGAACTCAACGAGAGCTACGTGCCCTACGTCATCGAAACCTCGATAGGCGTCGACCGCATGTTCCTGAGCATCCTTGCCGGCTCCTACTGCGAAGAGCCCGTAGACGACGGCAAAGACACCCGCGTGGTGCTGCGTCTGCCGGCAGCACTGGCACCAGTCAAAGTGGCCGTGATGCCGCTCGTCAAGAAAGACGGCCTGCCCGAGATGGCGCGCAAAATAATCGACACCATGAAGCTCGACTTTGCCTGCCGCTACGACGAGAAAGACTCCATCGGCAAGCGCTACCGCCGTCAGGATGCCATCGGCACGCCGCTCTGCGTCACCGTCGACCACCAGACGCTCGAAGACAACACCGTGACCCTCCGCGACCGCGACACCATGCAGCAGGAGCGCGTGAGCGTCGACCGGCTCTACGACATCGTGAGCGCCAAGGTGGGCACCCGCGAGCTCTTCAAGCAGCTCGTCTGACCGCGCAGACCGTCAGTGACATAATAACCATCGATACAAAGCGAGGCGGACCGCCACCAGGCGGTCCGCCTCGCTTTTGCGTGAACCATTATTATGATTGCCCGACCATAAATTACCCGGGGCGATTGCCCCGGGCTATGCGCAGTTTGCCCTTTCAGGGCGCGTAGGCGCGATAATCGCCCTGAAAGGGCAAAAGCCGACAGCCCATGGCACCGCCATGGGTGTGGATGGCACCGCCATGGGTGCGAAATGGCGCCGCCATGGGTGTGGATGGTCGCCGCCATTGGCATCACAAGCCCCACATCATAATTCCCACACCACAAATTTCCCATGGCGATTGCCCGCATGATTCCCGGGGCGATTGCCCGACCATAAATTACCCGGGGCGATTGCCCCGGGCTATGTGCAGTTTGCCCTTTCAGGGCGCGTAGGCGCGACAATCGCCCTGAAAGGGCAAAAGCCAACAGCCCATGGCACCGCCGTGGGCGCGAAATGGCAACGCCATGGGTGCGAATGGCCACCATCGGCGTGAATGGCACCGCCATGTATGTAAATGCCCCTCCCCGCAGCCAATCCCGAAAACGTTTGCGAAAAAGGCGTCCGCAAAAAATGACATCGCGCCAAAAAAAAATCGCTTCGCGCCGCAAACGTTTGAAATGCCATCTGCCGCCGTTGGCGGGGGCTGCGAGGCGGCGTCGGGCGTTGTGGCTGAGGAACAAGGATATTAATTGTTGTTAAATTTGCCTTGGATATGTTTCCGGGGGCGAGGCCGATTTTCGGACATTCATTTTTCACACACTCACACTCACTCGCCGTGGCCGGTTTCCGGGAACGCAGTCCGCAGCCGCAGCCGTTCTTGCGCGGCGTCGGTGCAGATGGTTAGAAAAAGGTATCAGCAAGAATCAGAACAAAAAAAAACATCACACAGTCATGAACAAGCAACGCGACCTGTCGTTTTGGCAGTTATGGAACATCAGTTTCGGCTTCTTCGGCGTGCAGATAGCCTATGCTCTGCAGAGCGCCAACATCAGCCGCATCTTTTCGACACTCGGTGCCGATCCGCACAATCTGAGCTACTTCTGGATTCTGCCCCCGCTCATGGGCATCCTTATCCAGCCTCTGGTGGGGCGCTTCAGCGACCGGACGTGGACGCGCTTCGGGCGTCGCATTCCCTATCTGTTCGTGGGCTCGCTGGTGGCTGTGCTGGTGATGTGCCTGCTGCCCAATGCCGGGGCGTTCGCCCTGTCGGTGGGCTCGGCCATGGTGTTCGGGCTGGTGGCCCTGATGTTTCTCGACACGTCGATCAACATGGCCATGCAGCCTTTCAAGATGATGGTGGGCGACATGGTCAACGAGCGTCAGAAGGGTCTGGCCTATTCTATTCAGAGCTTCCTGTGCAATGCGGGCAGCCTGGTGGGCTTCGTCTTCCCGTTCGTGCTGACGTGGGTCGGCATCAGCAACACGGCGCCGCAGGGCATCGTGCCCGACTCGGTGGTCTTCTCGTTCTATGTGGGCGCGGCCATCCTGATTCTGTGCGTCATCTACACCAGCGTCAAGGTCAAGGAGATGCCGCCCAAGGAGTATGCCGAGTTCCACGGTCTCGACCAGGCGTCGGCCTCGGCCGAGGCGCAGCCGGGCTTCCTTGCGCTGCTCCGCCGTGCGCCGCGCGCCTTCTGGACGGTGGGCCTTGTCCAGTTCTTCTGCTGGGCCGCGTTCATGTATATGTGGACCTACACCACCGGCGCCGTGTCGGCACAGGTGTGGGGCACCACCGACACGGCTTCGGAGGCCTATCAGGAGGCCGGCAACTGGGTGGGCATCCTCTTTGCGGTGCAGGCCATCGGGTCGGTAGTGTGGGCGGTGGTCATTCCGCTGTTCCGCTCGCACCGGCTGGCCTATGTGGTCAGTCTGCTGCTGGGAGGCATCGGCTTTGCCTTGGTGGCGTTCATCACCGACAAGTATCTGATGTTCGTGGCTTTTGTGCTGATAGGCTGCGCGTGGGCGGCCATGCTTGCCCTGCCGTTCACCATCCTGACCAACGCCCTGCAGGGCAGCGGCAGCATGGGCGCCTATCTGGGCCTGTTCAACGGCACCATCTGCCTGCCGCAGATCGTGGCCGCGCTGGCGGGCGGACTGATTCTGAAAGCCGTGGGCGGCAGCCAGCCGGGCATGATGATTGTGGCCGGAGTGCTGCTGGCGCTGGGCGCGGTGGCCGTGGCCGGGATTGCGTCCGGGCGGCGTGACAAATAGGGTAGACTTAAACATACACACAAAAAAATTTTTATCGGAACACAATGGAAACAAAAGCATGTCTGTTCGACCTCGACGGAGTGATCGTGGACACAGCAAAATATCACTATCAGGCGTGGCGCAGCCTGGCGCGCCGCCTCGGCTTCGACTTCAGCCCGGCCCACAACGAGCGCCTCAAGGGCGTCAGCCGCATGGCGTCGCTCGACATACTGCTCGAGGTGGGCGGCATCAGCGGCGTGAGCGATGCCGACAAGCAGCGCATGGCCGACGAGAAGAACGCCGAATACGTCAGCCTCATCTCGCGCATGACGCCCGATGAGGTGCTGCCCGGCGCCGAAGATTTCCTGCGCAGCCTGCGCGCCGCCGGCATCCGCACGGCTCTCGGCTCGGCCAGCAAGAACGCCATGACCATCCTCGACCGCCTGCAGCTGACGCCGCTCTTCGACGCCATTGTCGACGGCACCAAGGTGGCCAAGGCCAAGCCCGACCCCGAGGTCTTCTTGCGCGGAGCCGAGGCGCTGGGTGTGGCGCCCGCCGAGTGCGTGGTCTTTGAGGACGCCGAGGCCGGCATCGAGGCTGCCATTGCCGGCGGCATGAGGTGCGTGGGCATCGGCAGTCCCGACATCCTGGGGCGGGCCAATCTGGTGGTGCCCGGCCTGAGCGCGATGACGCTCGACCGTCTGCGCGCGCTCTGACCGCCCGCATCCCCCGAAAAAGAACAAGAGATAATAACAAACTGACACAGAGAGGAAAAATCGATATGAGAAAATATATCAAGGCCGACGAGTGGAGCATAATCGAAGAAGGCTTCAGCGCCGAACGTCAGCAATCGTCCGAAAGCATCTTCAGCATTGGCAACGGCTGCATGGGTCAGCGCGCCAACTTCGAGGAGCGATACACGGGCCCGTCGCTGCAGGGCAGCTATGTGGCCGGCGTCTACTATCCCGACAAGACCCGCGTGGGCTGGTGGAAAAACGGCTATCCCGAATACTTTGCCAAGGTCCTCAACTCGCCCAACTACATCGGCATCGACGTGGCGGTCGACGGCGAACTGCTCAACCTCTTCATCCACAAGACCACCGACTTCCGCCGCGAGCTCAACATGAAGGAGGGCTATCTGCTGCGCACCTTCAAGGCCGAGCTGACCGACGGCAAGCAGATCGAGGTGAGCGCCAAGCGTTTCATCAGCATGGTCGACACCGAGGCGGCCGCCATACGCTACAGCGTCACGCCGCTCAACTTCAGCGGCACCATCACTCTGACGCCCTACATCGACGGCGGCGTGGTCAATCGCGACAGCAACTACGACGAGGCTTTCTGGAACATCCTGAGCAAGGAGGTGCGCGCCGGCGAGGCCGTCTTGGTGGCTCAGACGCGCAAGCTCGACTTCCGCGTGGCCTATGCCATGAAATACCGCATTCTCGAAAACAGCAACGAGCTGAGCCTGCGCCCCGAGCTGATCAAGAAAGAGGCTTGGGTGGGCAACAAGGTCAACATTGC
>CALYZD010000140.1 GCA_945607565.1 uncultured Bacteroidales bacterium
CTCTGCTCGGCCAGCCACGACATAGCCTGCGACGGCTTCTACATGCAGGCGCTCGACGCTCACGGCCAGACGTTTTTCGTGGGCATCCGCTCTACATTCTACCGCGTGGCCATGATTGCCGCCATGGGCCTTGTGCCGCAGCTGGCCGGCTGGATTCAGGGCCTCACGCCCAATGTGGCAACGAGCTGGACCGTCTCGCTGGGAGCGCTGGGGTGCGTGCTGATGCTGCTCGGGGCGTGGAACGCCGTGGCCATGCCGCGCGTGGACGCCGAGACCGACACTCCGCAGACCATGAGGCTCGGGATCTATGCCGAGGTGGCGCGCTCGTTCGTGTCGAAACCCGGAATGGCGGCCGCGCTGCTGTTCTTCCTGCTGTTCAGGCTGGGCGAGGCGCAGCTGTCCAAGATAGTCACGCCATTCCTTGTCGCCGACCGCACCTCGGGCGGCATCGGGATGACGCCGTCGCAATATGGCCTCATCTACGGCACCATCGGCATGCTCTGCCTCACTCTAGGCGGCGTAGCCGGCGGACTGGTGGCGGCGCGTCATGGCTTGCGGCGCGTCATCTGGCCCATGGCGCTGGCCATGAACGTCCCCAACGTGGTCTTCGTTCTCCTTGCGCACTTCCACCCTGCGGCCGACAGCTGGGCAGTGGCCGCCGCCGTGGCCGCCGAACAGCTGGGCTACGGTTTCGGCTTCACGGCCTACATGCTCTATATGCTTCACTATGTGGGCAATAGCAAGTTCAAGACGGCCGAATACGCAATCGGCACCACCATTATGGCTTTGGGCATGATGCTGCCCGGAATGATTTCGGGCGCCGCCTGCGAGTGGCTGGACTACGAGAATTTCTTTGTCTACGTGCTGCTTTGCTGCATTCCGGGCATGCTCGTCATTCCGTTCCTGAAAATTGACCCTGATTATGGCAAAAAAACGTCCTGACCGTCTTGCAAAGTCCGGCGATATATCTATCTTTGCACCGCCTTTGGGCGATGGTTCGGTAGCTCAGCTGGATAGAGCAACAGCCTTCTAAGCTGTGGGTCTTGGGTTCGAATCCCAACCGAATCACCATTAAAAGACAATCGCAAGTGCTCCGCAGAGTGCTTGCGATTTTTATTTTTTGTGTGATGAGGCTGACGGGGCTATGACGCGCACGCCCACGGCGCCGCCTCAGCGCATATATCCTTCGGGGTCCTGCCTGTACTGCTCGGGGTCTTTGAGGAACTTGCGGTTCTGCTCGCTCTTGTCCAGCTTCTGCTGCATTCGCGCGTCCACCTCTTTCTGATTGGTCAGTCTGCCGTTGTCGTCGTAGCGGAGCTCGAAGAACTCGTCGCGCTCCTCGTCGTAGGCCGTCCATGTGCCGACGCTGACACCATCCTTGTAAGTGCCTTGTATGCAAACCTTTCCGTTGGTTCCGTTCACTTTGTATTTGCCCTGAAGCCTATCGTTGTCGTAGGTGGCTATCAGGTGTATGGCTCCTCCGGGGAAATATTGTATCCACGCCCCGTGGCGGATGCCGTTGTAGTAGTTGATTTCGGACGACACGTTGCCGTTCTCGTAATATTCCAGCACCGTGCCGTGGAGCAGCCCATGGCGGTAGGGCTCTCTGGCCAGCAGCACGTTGTGCTGGCTGTAGACCATCCACGTGCCTTCCTTCTTGTCGCCCACAAAGTTGCCGCAGCCTATGCGGTGCCCCTTTTCGTCGAACATTTCGGCGCGGCAGGTGTCGTTGCCCTCGCGGTAGACGAGCTTGGCGCTTGGCTGACCGTTGTCGTGGAAGCGCGTCAGCGTGCCCACTATCCTGTCGTCTTTGAAGGTGGCCGTGTAGCGGTAGCGGCCGTTGGCGTATTTCTTGGCCCACTCGCCCTGCTTGCGCCCGAGGCTGTCCACACGGTTGGGCTTGTCGGGCAGGCTGATTGTCTGCTTGCTTTCGGCGGGCACGTTGCCGAAGATGCTGAACTGTGCCTGCAGTTGCATCGTCATCAGCATGGCAAAGCAGGTGGTTATCAGTGTTTTCATTGACGTTGCGATTTGTTGTGCTACGGACGCCGGCCGGCATTTTCCGTTCCGAACGGCCGGCACAAATATAGCCACGATGGACCAAAGGCGTTATCTTTGCCCGCAAAAAAACGGAGACACGCAAAATGGGAGAGACTATTTCGGCCATATCGCTGCTCGAGCTCAACCGCAGCATCCGCAGCCTCATCGACGGGGCGCAGATCGAATGCTGGGTGGTGGGCGAGATCAGCGAGATTCACGTCAGCGCGGCCAGCGGACACTGCTATCTGGAACTGATTGAAAAGTCGGCCGACGGCACCAGCATCGTGGCGCGACAGAAGGCCAGCATCTGGAGCACCACCTACCGCATGGCCCGGGCATGCTTCGAAGAGGCTACGGGCAGCAGCCTTGCCGTGGGGATGCGCATCCTTGTGCGCGTGGCCGTGATATGCCACGAGGTCTACGGCATCAGCCTCAACGTCAAGGACATCGAGCCCACCTTCACCATGGGCGAGATGGAACGCCAGCGCCGCACGACCATTGCGCGCCTCCAGGCCGACGGCGTGATGGACATGAACCGCGAATGCGCGATGCCCAAAGCGCCCCTGCGGATTGCCGTCATCTCGTCGGCCACGGCTGCGGGCTACGGCGACTTCCTCAAGCAGCTCGCCGACAGCGGCCGCCACTTCCGCTTCGCCACGCGCCTGTTTGCCGCCACCATGCAGGGCACCACCGCGCCGCAGTCAATCATCGCCGCCCTCGAGAGCGTCAACGAGTCCATTGCCGACTTCGACGTCGTGGTCATCATTCGCGGCGGCGGCGGGCGCTCCGACCTGATGTGCTTTGACGACTACGACCTTGCCGCCAACATCGCCCAGTTCCCCATCCCAGTGCTCACCGGCATCGGCCACGAGCGCGACGATTCGGTGGCCGACATGGTGGCCTACCGACGGCTCAAGACGCCCACGGCCGTGGCGCAGTTCATCATCGGGCTGCTCGAAGACGCCGCCTGCGAACTCGAAACCATCTCGGAACGGATGCGCGATGCCGTGGAATGCGCCATAGCCGCCTGCCACGACGAGCTGCGCCGCATCGCCATGCAGGCCATGCCCGTGGTCCACGAGCTCGTAAGGAGCCAGTGCCGACGGCTCGACGCCATGCGACAGCAGGCCTACTACCTGTGTCTGAGCCGACTGCAGGTGGAGTCGGCCCGCATCGACAGCCTTGCCCAAAAGCCGCGGCTGCTGACGCAGTTCAGGCTTCGCGACGAGAGCCGCCGCCTACAGATGCTGGCCATGCAGACCCAGATGCACGACCCCGAAGCCATGCTCAAACTCGGATATGCGTTCGTGACCGCCAACGGCGTCCCCGTCCGCAGCCGCTCGGCCCTCCGCCCTGGCGACGAGGTCGAAATCCACCTGGCCGACGGCAAAGTGGTGGCCGTCATCAAGTAGGGCCGCCCTTCGCCGCGCTATCGGACCACACGCCCGGCCGCAATCCAGTTGCGGATATAATAGTCGCTGTTCAGGCTGCTGACCACCACGCCCTTCGACGTGCTGGCATGGAGGAACATGCCGTTTTTGAGATAAATGCCGACGTGGTTGGGCACCGAACTCTTGCGCCCGTCGGTCCGGAAAAAGACGAGGTCGCCCTCGGCAAGCTGGCTCTTGTCGATGCGCTTGCAGTTGTCGGTCAGGATGCCGGCCGAGGTGCGGCTGATGGTGCGCCCGTAGACGGTCTTGTAGGCAATGTGCGTCAGCCCCGAGCAGTCGACGCCGCTCTTGGAGTTGCCGCCATATTTATAAGGTGCGCCGACCCATTCTGCGGCAAAGGCGTAGAGCTTTGGGTTGTCCTTGGCCGTGACGGTGATGCCGAGCTTCTTGCTTTGCTGCGCCAGCTTGCCCGACGACGCGCCCTGCGCCGGCCCGCTCTGGCCCGACCGTGCCGGCTGGGCCGATGGCTTGCGATAGCCTACGGCCGGTTTGCGCACGGAGGCCGCCTTGCGCGACGAACTGCATCCGCCACACAGCGTGAGCGCCGCGACGGCCGCCACAATCATACAAAATCTGAATAAAGTCATCTATTTAAGACGAGCGACGTCCCCGCCGCTCAATTAACATACAACATAATCCCAAGGAAGGACGGTCTCCCGACCGTCCGACAGGAAACGACTCGCCCCCCCATAGGCACGCAAATTAATTTTTGCGCGCACTCCAATCCTACTGCCGCGTAAAATTAGCCTTTTATCATCATCACACGCCTGTCACGGCCTGTTTTTTGCGCTTATGCCAGGCCGGACTCGCGTTGTCATGCTTTGGTTTTTCCGCACATACCGTCATGGCAGCATTTCGCAACGCCGCTTTTTGCGCCAGCCGCGCTTATCATAATATCATTATAATACACACACCGTAGCCTCACCGTACCTTCGCCGTACCAACGCCGTACCTTCGTCGAAGCAACACCGAAGCCACAAACCGCCGTCGCCGAAGAGTAATTTTTAGGTTATACCGCTAATAATCAAACCATTAGCTTACGCAGCCATCTATTAATTATAATATTTCAACACCGATATTATATTCAGCACGTCAGCTGTCTGCCCTCACCTGTGCCGGCCGCGAGTGCCAAGGAATCGATTCGACCTGCGTGCTCCGATTATGCCGGGACGCGCAAAAAGTCCGTCAGCCGGTGTTGCCAATGTAACAAAGATTGTCGAGAGCAGAACACAACGGAACAGAATGTGCAAAATCTCCGACGCCATTGCAAAAATAGTGTTACTTTCGTCATCCGAAATCCGCCCCGTTTTTTTTCGGCGGACTGAAAAGAAAACAGATTACCCAGCAAACAAACGTAGCACAATGACACCAAATGATGTAATAGGCATGGCATCGGACCATGCCGGTTTCGAAATGAAAGAATTTGTCAAAAAGCAGCTCCAGAATGCCGGTTACGAAGTCAAGGACTACGGCACTTTCTCGGCCGACAGCTGCGACTATGCCGACTTTGCCCACCTGCTCGGCAAAGCCATCTCGACCGGCGAACTCAAACGCGGCGTGGCCCTGTGCGGCAGCGGCAACGGCATCAACATGACGCTCAACAAGCACACCGACGTCCGCTCGGCCTACTGCTGGAACGAGGAGATAACCCGCCTGGCACGCCAGCACAACGACGCCAACATCTGCACCATGCCGGCCCGCTTCCTCGACAGCGACACCATCTGGAAGCTGACCCAAATATTCCTCGAAACGCCCTTTGAGGGCGGACGCCACCAGCGCCGCATCGAAAAAATCAGCAAGTTCTGAATCAACGGTTTATGTTGAATGAAAAATTGATACTATAATGACACAATCAGCAACTCAGCGCGCCGCCGACAACATCCGAATCCTGGCGGCCGCTATGGTCGAAA
>CALYZD010000141.1 GCA_945607565.1 uncultured Bacteroidales bacterium
GGGTCAGGTCAGATTATACTTTGCTGAAAATCAAGTCATTCTTTGGTCTGATTGGGCTTTTCGAGGCCATACTGCCTGCGGGCGTCCTCGAGCTTGAGCATGACTGCAAGGATGAGCGCGACGCAGCCGAAGCCGGCGAATATGCACATCGGGATGGTGTAGTCGTAGAGGACGACCTCGACACCCTCGCGCACCACCGTGCCTGCCTGGCAATAGTTGGTCAGCACCTTGCCGATGAGCAGGGGCACGCCGCCAAGGCCGAAATTCTGAATCCAGAAGGTCAGGGCGTAGGCCGAGCCGAGCAGCTTCATGGGCACGATTTTGGGCATGCTGGGCCACATGGCCGACGGCACCAGCGAGAAGGCGATGCCGAGCAGCACCATGATGAACGCCGCGAACCACCAGTAGTTGAGCACCGGCAGCGCAAACAGGACGTGGACCAGGATGAGCAGCACCGAGCCTATTATCATGATGGTGGCGCCCTTGCCCTTGCGGTCGTAGATGCCGCCGAAAATCGGGGTCATTATCAGGTTGCCGAACGGGATGAGCGCCGGCAGCAGTCCGGCCAGCTGGCTGTCGACGCCGTACTTATTGATCATCAGCGAAGTGGCGTATTTCATGAACGGGAAGACGGCCGAATAGAAGCAAAGGCAGAGCAACGCTATCAGCCAGAAGCCCTTGCTGCCGATGATGTGCCTGAGGTCTGCCACCTTGAACGAATCGTCGTCGGAGGCCGTGGCGGCCTGCTCCTCGCGGTCGAGCCGGCGGTCCATGACGCAGAAGACCATGTAGGCCAGGAATCCGACCACCAGCAGCACAAAGGCCAGCAGCAGCGGCGCGGACATCGAGAAGTTCTTGGCTATGGCGGGGCTGATGGCCAGTGCCAGCGCCGTGCCCAGTCGGGCCACGGCCACCTGCACGCCCATGGCCAGCGCGGTCTCGTAGCCTGTGAACCAGCGCACTATGACCTTCGAGACGGTGATGCCGCAGTTCTCGGTGCCGACGGCGAAAATGGCGAAGCCGAGGCAGGCCGTCAGCACCTGGCAGTTGAGGCCCAGCATGACTACGGGCCCGCCGGGCGCGATGAACTCGACGGCGTAGTATTTGATGCCGGCGCCGGCCACCATGAATGCGCACGACACTAGGCCGGTGAAGCGCACGCCGAACTTGTCGAGAATGATGCCGCCGAAAATCAGCATCAGCAGAAAGACGTTGAACCACATGTAGGCCCAGTTGAAATTGCCGAAGTCGTCGGCGCTCCAGCCCATGCCGCCCTGCTCTATCGAGATGCCGAGCATGTCCATCAGCGGCGACATGGCATCGGTCAGGAAGTAGCCCCACATCATTGTGAAAGAGACGATTACGAGCGCCGTCCAGCGGGCCGCCTTCGAATCGCGGAGTGTCTGTTTAAGTGTTTGTTCCATTTGAGAGAATGTTGAGTTTTAAATAAGAAAGCCGACATCGGCCGAGGATGATTTCCGGCGCCGGTGTCGGCTGTGTTTCAGATTGCTATTTGACTGGTGCGTTTTTGAGCGTTTCGGTCAGCAGCGTCCAGAAGCGGCCGACGCTCACTATGTTCACCTTCTCGTCGGGCGAGTGCGGATGTCGGATGGTGGGCCCGAACGAGATCATGTCCCAGTTGGGATATTTGGCGCCCATAATGCCGCATTCGAGGCCGGCGTGAATCGACGTCACGTGAGGCTCGGCACCGAAGAGCCGTGCGTAGAGGCCCTGCATTTCGGCAAGGATGGCCGACTTCATGTTGGGTTTCCAGCCCGAATATTCGCCTGCCAACTCCACATCGGCGCCGGCCAGCCTGAAGATGCTCTCGACCGACGAGGCCACATCTTCCTTGGCCGTGTCGACCGAGCTGCGGATGAGCAGGCGCACGTCGATCACATTGTCGTGCGAGCAGACTATGGCAAGGTTGCTCGACGTCTCAACGAGGCCGGGCATGTCGGTGCTCATGCGGATGACGCCGTTGGGGCAGCCCTGGACGGCGTTGATCAGGTCGTCGGCCGTCATCTCGTCGATGACCGTGGCGGGCGTCGGCACCTGCTCGGCTTCGAAGCGCAGGTTGGGCTCCACGCCCGAATATTCGGCGCGGAACATGTCTTCGAACTCGTCGACGGCTTCGAGGAAGTCTTCGCGGTCTTCGCGGTCGATGGTGATGATGGCGTAGCCCTCGCGCGGAATGGCGTTGCGCATGTTGCCGCAGTCGACGTGGGCGAGCATGGCCTCGTAGTTGGCGGCGGCATATTTCAAGAATCTGAACAACAGCTTGTTGGCATTGGCGCGCTGCAGGGCTATGTCGCAGCCCGAGTGCCCGCCGCAGAGCCCGCCGATGCTGATGCGGAAAGCTATGTCGTCGGCGGCCGTCTCGACCGGCGTGCTGTGGAATGTGATGTTGGCATCTATTCCGCCCGCGCAGCCCACATAGAGTTCGCCCTCCTCTTCCGAGTCGAGGTTGAGAAGGATGTCGCCCTTGAGCACCCCGGGGCGCAGGGCGTTGGCGCCGGTCATGCCGGTCTCCTCGTCCATCGTCACCAGCACTTCTACGGGGCCGTGCTCCAGCGTGTCGTCGGCCAGCACAGCCAGGGCCGCGGCCACGCCGATGCCGTTGTCGGCGCCGAGGGTCGTCCCGTCGGCACGCACCCATTCGCCGTCAATCACGGTCTGTATCGGATCGGTCTCGAAGTCGTGCTCCTTGTCACTATTTTTCTGCGGCACCATGTCGCAGTGACCTTGCAGGATGATGCCGGCGCGGTTCTCGTAGCCCGGCGTGGCCGGCTTGCGTATCACGACGTTGCCAATCGCGTCGCGGACGGTCTCGAGCCCCAGCTGCCGGCCATATTGCTCTACGAAGTCGATGGCTTTCGACTCCTTTTTCGACGGACGCGGTATCTGCGTCAGCCTGTAGAAATTCTCCCACAAGCCGTGCGGCTCCAACTTTTCGATTTCTTTACCCATGGTTTGAATTTTTTTTATTTTGAATTAGAATCAGACGGATTTCATTTCATCTTTTTTCCGGCGTCGGGCCGAGGCTCCATGCCCACCGTCAGCAGCGCGCCCGTGGTGGTATCGAACGTCAGGCTGACGCCGGGGGCTGTCATCGACTGCGGCAGCGTGACCACCTGCCCGGTCTGCGCGCAGTCCACGGTCTTCTCGGCCATCGGGATGTTGCGGTCGATGACCTTGATGGCGACGCGGCCGGGCACCACATAGCGCAGGCCGGTCAGCGGGCTCTGCTTGCGCAGCTTCGACGTGGCCGGCAGCTCGCTGAGGCGCTGGTCGGTGCTGACGGTGATGTCGGCATAGACCGGCGTGCCGTTCAGATCCATGACGTCGAGGAAGCCCTTCTGGGTCGAGAAGCGGAAGAGCACGGTGCTGGCCGGCGTGAAGCGGTCGGGCACCAGCTCGAAATAGCGCACCACGGTCTGCCGCACCTCCTTGCCGGCAAAGAGCGACACGTACTGACGCTCCACCTCATCGAGCCGCCCCAGAACCGTGGCATACGACTCGGCGTCGGGCAGATGCGACTGCGCCTCGCCGTTGAGCAAAGACATGCGCTGCTGGCGGATGCGGTAGATGGCGAACGCCGTCTCCTCGGCCATGGCGGCCGTCGACGTCTTGGTCAGGACGCTGTTGTCGAGCGGGACGTCGTCGAAGTCGAGCTCGGCCAGGTCGGGCTCCGAGGCGTCGGCGGGCGCGGCGTCAAGCTGACGGCCGGCGGGCATCGGCACAGAGCCCACCGAGGCAAGCACGCCCTCGGGCGTCAGGCCGAAAAGCGGCAGCGGCGCGCCCCCCGTCGGAGCCACCCTGAAGCGGCGGCTGCGGTCGGCCGTGCCGCGCGTGTCGATGCTCACCGACTTGAGCTTCCACTGCGTCTCGTCGTCGGTGATGACGTTGTCGATGTTGAGATATTTTTTCGAGTATCTGTAGAAAGGTCCCACCTTGCGCCGCGTCACTTCGACCTCCACCCTGAAGCGGACAACCGTCTGAGGCAGAGCGTAGACGAATCCGCCGTTGGCCTCGTCGGCATCGGTCCCGACGGCACTGACGGTTATGGCGGCGTTCTTGGTCTGGGCCGAAGCCCCGGCGCCGGCTGCCAGTGCCATCAGGGCAAGCGCGGCGAGTGTCGATTTGATTGTTCCGGTCATCTGGTGCACGTTTTTTGGGGGGGGAGATTCATTTTTGGAACTGCATCACGGCCTGCCTGATGACGGTCAGGCGCTCCATCAGGCCGTCGAAGCGGTCGAGGGGGAGCATGTTGGCGCCGTCCGACTTGGCGTTGGCCGGGTCGAAGTGCGTTTCGAGAAACAGGCCGTCGACGCCCACGGCCACGCCGGCTCTGGCTATCGTCTCGATCAGCGCCGGCCGGCCGCCCGTGACGCCCGACGACTGGTTGGGCTGCTGGAGCGAGTGCGTGCAGTCGAGCACCACGGGCGCGAACTGCTGCATCACCGGTATGCCGCGATAGTCGACCAGCAGGTCGTAGTAGCCGAACGAGGTGCCGCGGTCGGTGATGATGACCTTGTCGTTGCCGCAGTCGCGCACCTTGCCCACGGCGTATGTCATGGCCTCGGGCGCCAGGAACTGCCCCTTCTTGATGTTGACCACCTTGCCCGTCCGAGCGGCGGCCATCAGAATGTCGGTCTGGCGGCACAGAAAGGCCGGCACCTGCAGCACGTCCACATACTCGGCAGCCATCTCGGCCTCGGCGGCCGAATGGAAGTCGGTGACCGTGGGCACGCCGAACGTGCGGCTGACCTTGGCCAGGATGCGCAGCGCCTTCTCGTCGCCAATGCCGCTGAACGAATCGATGCGCGAGCGGTTGGCCTTGCGATATGAACCCTTGAAAACGAATGGGATACGAAGACGATCGGTGGTCGCAACAAGTTGTTCGGCAATGCGGAGCGCCATGTCTTCGCCCTCGATGACACACGGCCCGGCAAAAACGAAGAAGTTGCCGGCGTCGGCGTGCCTGATCTGCGGAATCTGTTCTATCATCTGTATGGTATGAGTTATGATGCCTGCAAAGATAGCATTTTGGAAAGACACGATGTAAAAAATCAAATGCCGCGGCGAGGCACCCCCGGCATGCGGCGGCCGATGCCACTACCGCCCAAGTTTCCTGAGCCGCGAGCGGATAGCACCGGGATTTCGACCAAAAATACTGACAAGCTCGGCGAGCGTTTGGGCTTGACTGTGCAGAATCATTTTATCAATCCCTGCTCTTCCAAAAACTTGCAGAAAGATTCAAGTATGTTTGCCGTTCGCTTCTTTATGTCTTCTTCTGCGAAGTCGGTATTGTCCCGGGCTATTCGCTTCAGTTCTTGTATGCAGGTGGCTTTCTTTTCATCGCCTTTGTCCGTCGTATAACCATTGTAATACTTTA
>CALYZD010000142.1 GCA_945607565.1 uncultured Bacteroidales bacterium
GATATTTGCACCCGTAGACCTCCTCCCACTGCATGAGGTGCCGGCTGAGCATCAGTTCCAAGTTGTCGATGCTGCCGTACTTCTCGCCGTTGAAGTCAAAATACAGCACTGGGTATTCGGCCCACTCCGTTTCGAGCCGTTCTATCGCCAGGCCCTCGAAGAGTTCTTTTCGGCCCTCGAAATATGCTTTGAGAGTGCTGCACAGCAGGCTCTTGCCGAAGCGGCGCGGGCGGCTGAGGAAATAGACCGTGGCGTCGTTCACAAGTCGGTAGATGGCTTCGGTCTTGTCCACATAGAGACAGCCCTCTTCGCGCAGTTTTCTGAAACTCTGTATTCCGATGGGTAAGTTTTGCATGGCGTGAGCGCTTTGATTTCTGCAAAGTTAGCAAAAAGCCGTTGCGCGCGTCAATGTCCGATGCCGCAAGATGCAGCACGGCGCCGGTGGGCCGGGTGGCCGTTGGTCGGCAAAAGGTGGCCGTTGGTCTATCTTATTGGCGCAGGGCGGGCGCGGCCGATAGTTTTGCATCACTCAAAAACACCAACCCGTATGAAACCGACCGATTCACTCAAACAAAGCGCAGCCGCAGCGGCCGCCGTGTGTGTGCTGCTGTGTGCGCCGTCGGCTGCCGGAGCTCAGGAAGGGCGGCGGCAGTGGACGCTGCAGTCGTGCATCGACTATGCCTTGGCGGGCAACGTCGACATGCGGCAGGCCAAGGCTCAGGCGGCATTGGCTGCCGAGACCACTGCGCAGAGCCGCGCATCGCTCTTCCCATCGCTCAGCGGTGCCGTGTCGTACAATTATTCGGACTATCCGCTGGCCGACTACATGGGCGACGGCAGCGTGGCCGGCTCCTATCAGCTCGACGCGCGCTGGGTGCTCTATCAGGGCGGACAGCGGCGCGCCGCCATCAGGCAGAGCCTGTTGCAGCAGGAGGGCGCCGACGCCGACGAGCAGGCCACTGTCATGGACATAAAGGTGGCCGTGGTGTCGGGCTATATGCAGGTGATGTATGCCCGCGAGGCCGTGGCGGTCAGCGAGGCGCAGCTCCAAGTGTCGGAGCAGCAGCTCGAGCGCGGCCGGCAGATGCACACCGTGGGCAGCCTCTCGCGCAGCGACCTGGCGCAGTTGGTCAGCCAGTGCAGTCAGGACAGCTACGCATTGGCCGTGGCACGCAAGGCGCTCGATGCCTACTGCCTGACGCTGAAGCAGACGCTGGAGCTCGACGCTGCCGCCGACATGGACGTGGCCACCTATGCGGTGGATGACAGCATGGTGATGCGCGCCGTGGGTGCCAAGGCCGACGTGCTGGAGCAGGCCGTCGGAGCCTCGCCCTCGCTGCGGTCGGCAGGCATAGCGGTGAGGGTGCAGGAGCTGCAGGTGGACGTGGCCCGCAGCGGACGCCGCCCCACACTGACCATGCAGGCCGGCGTGGGCACTGGGCATTCGACGGCATCGGACGCGGCCGTGGCCGACCAGCTGCGCGACGGCACGCACACCACCGTGGGCCTGACCCTGAGCATCCCCATCTATTCGCAGCGCGAGAACCGCACGGCCATCAACAAGGCCGGCATCGGGGTGGAGCAGGCACGCCTGCAAAGCGAGCAGGCTCGCAAGCAGCTGGTGTCGACGGTCGAGAACATATACTTGGACGCGGTGTCGTCGCAGGCACAGTATGAGGCCGCGCGCGAGCAGCTGACGGCCGCCACCGAGAGCTACACGCTGGTGGCCGAGCAGTTCGCCGCCGGAATGCGCAACACGGTGGAGCTGCTGGCCGAGAAGCAGACCGTGCAGCAGGCCAGTCAGGACCTGCTCCAGAGCAAATACACGGCGGCAATGAATCTGCTGCTGCTCGACATATACAGGGGGCTGATGTAGGAGCATCGGCACGGACAATAACAAAACATCAAATATCATGATAAACAACAATTTTGCAGCAGCAGTGGCATTGTCGGCAGCGGCAATGCTGACGCACGGATGCACGCCCGCAGGTGCAGGTGCCGAGCTGCGAACCGATGCTGTGGCGCGCAAGTCGATATCGACACTCGTGACGGCCACAGGCACTGTGGAACCGGTGCGACTGGTGGAGGTGGGCACGCAGGTGTCGGGCCGCATCGAGCGCATCTATGTGGACTACAACAGCGTGGTGACCCGCGGGCAGGTGATTGCCGAGATGGACAAGGTGACACTGAAGGCCGAGCTCGACCAAGCCGAAGCCTCGCTGGCGCAGGCCAAGGCTCAGGCCGACTATCAGCGCAAGAACTACGAGCGCCAGCAGACGCTGCACGACAAGGCACTCATCAGCGACCAGGAGTTCGACGACGCCACCTACGCATGGGAGTCGGCCGATGCCTCGTATCGTCAGCAGCAGGCCTCGATGGTGCGCATCCGCCAGAACCTCGAATATGCCATCATCACCAGTCCGGTCGACGGCGTGGTGATAAGCCGTGCGGTGGAAGAGGGGCAGACCGTGGCCTCGGGCTTCAGCACGCCTACGCTCTTCACCATAGCTCAGGACCTGAAGGACATGCGCGTGATAGCCGACGTGGACGAGGCCGACATAGGCGAGGTGGCCGAGGGTCAGCGCGTGGAGTTTGCGGTGGATGCCTACCCCGACGACGTGTTTGAGGGACAAGTGACTCAGGTGCGTCTCGAAGCCACCACCGAGAGCAGCGTCGTCACCTACGAGGTGGTCATCAGTGCCTACAATCCCGACCTCAAGCTCAAGCCCGGGCTGACGGCCAACATCTCCATCTTCACCACCGAGCGCACCGACGTGCCCGTGATGCCGCAAAAGGCATTGCGCTTTGTGCCCGATGCCGAGGCTCTGGCCGCCCTGCACATCGGCATCGACACGGCAGCCGACCGGCCCGCGCCCGGCACCAAGGCCGTGTGGGCACTGCGCCGGGGCACGCTGGTGCCCGTGGCCGTGACCACCGGAGCCATTCAGGGCGCCGACGTGGAGGTGACGGCCGGACTGGCCGCAGGCGACACCGTGGCCGTGGAGATGCTGACGGCATCGACCGCCGCCACGCCGACGGCCACGGAGCAGAGCCCCTTCATGCCCAAGCGCCCGGGGCAGAAGAAATAGGCCGCCGCCGGCGCATCAACCCATAACACGCTAAACGATGAAAGAGATAATCCGACTCGACAATATACGGCGCAACTTCAGCGTGGGCTCCGAAACGGTGCACGCGCTGCGCGGAGTGTCGTTTGTGGTGACCGAGGGTGAGTTCGTCACCATCATGGGCACCTCGGGCAGCGGCAAGAGCACGCTGCTCAACACCCTCGGCTGCCTCGACACGCCGACGGCCGGCGACTATTACCTCGACGGGCACTCGGTGCGCACCATGGGCCGCAACGAGCGCGCCACACTGCGCAACCGCAAGATAGGCTTCGTGTTCCAGAACTACAACCTGCTGGCCAAGACCACCGCCATCGAGAACGTGGAGCTGCCGCTGATGTACAACTCGGCCTACTCGTCGGCCAGGCGCCGGCAGAAGGCCATCGAGGCGCTGCGGGCCGTGGGGCTGGGCGACCGCCTCAACCACAAGAGCAATCAGATGTCGGGCGGACAGATGCAGCGCGTGGCCATAGCCCGGGCGCTGGTCAACGATCCGGCTGTCATCCTTGCCGACGAGGCCACGGGCAATCTCGACACCCGCACTTCGTTCGAGATACTGGTGCTCTTCCAGAGCCTCCACGCACAGGGACGCACCATAATATTCGTGACCCACAACCCCGAGCTGTCGCAGTACAGCAGCCGCAACATAGTGCTGCGCGACGGCCGCGTGGTGTCCGACACACCCAACCCCTGCATCCTGAGCGCCGCCGACGCCCTGGCCGCCCTGCCGCGGCAGGACGACTGACGCCGCCGCGCCACTCATCACCCAAAACCACAAGGCAATGAACATCACAAACCTCTTCAAGATAGCCCTCCGGGCATTGGCCAACAACAAGTTGCGAGGCTTCCTGACCATGCTCGGCATCATCATCGGCGTGGCCTCGGTCATCACCATGCTTGCCATAGGGCAGGGCAGCAAGCGCAGCATCCGCTCACAGATTAGCGAGATGGGCTCCAACATGATTATGATTCACCCCGGAGCCGACATGCGCGGAGGCGTGCGCCAAGATGCCTCGGCCATGGAGACACTCAAGTTGGCCGACTATCGCAGCCTCGCTTCCGAAACCCGCTACCTGACTGCCGTGTCGCCGCAGGTGAGCACATCGGGGCAGGTCATCTACGGCGCCAACAACGCGCCCACGTCCATCTATGGCGTGTCGCAGGACTATCTGGACATTCGCCGCTACAAGGTGGCCGACGGCGACATCTTTTCGGACCACGACATAGCCACGGCAGCCAAGGTGTGCGTGGTTGGGCAGACCGTGGCCGACAACCTCTTCCCCGACGGCAGTTCGCCCGTGGGGCGCATCATCCGCTTTGGCAAGATACCGCTCTACGTGGTGGGCCTGCTCGAAAGCAAGGGCTACAACAGCATGGGCATGGACCAGGACGACCTGATACTGGCGCCCTACACCACCATCCAGAAGCGCGTGCTGGCCATCACCCACCTGCAGAGCATCTTCTGCTCGGCGCTGACCGAGGAGCAGACCGACGCCGCCATTGCCGAGATAACCGAGATATTGCGCACCAACCACCGCCTGGCCGAGGGTGCCGACGACGACTTCAACATCCGCAGCCAGCAGGAGCTGAGCTCGATGATGACCGGCACCACCGACATGATGACCATCTTGCTGGCGGCCGTGGCCGGCATCTCGCTGCTGGTGGGCGGCATAGGCATCATGAATATCATGTATGTGTCGGTGACCGAGCGCACACGCGAGATAGGCCTGCGCATGAGCATCGGTGCCAAGAACCGCGACATACTGTCGCAGTTCCTGATCGAAAGCATCCTCATCAGCGTCACGGGGGGCATCATAGGAGTGATGCTTGGCGTGGGTGCGGCGCTGCTGGTCAACCTGTTGGCGCACTTCCCGGTCTACGTGCAGCCGTGGAGCGTGTTCCTGAGCTTTGCGGTGTGCACGCTCACCGGCATCTTCTTCGGGTGGTATCCGGCGCGCAAGGCCGCAAGTCTGGACCCTATCGAGGCCCTGCGCTACGAGTAATCGTTCTTTTGCAATAGTTCTATATGTTGACAAGGCCTGCCATGCCTGCCTCGGCGCAAGCGTGGCAGGCTTTGTTGCGTCAGTGCTGTTGCATCGTCTGCGTCAGCGCTGTTGCATAGTCTCAATACGTGCTGTTTGATGGTCTCGGATAGCGTTGTTTGATGTCATCAATACGT
>CALYZD010000143.1 GCA_945607565.1 uncultured Bacteroidales bacterium
ACCGTTTTCACTTATTTTCGTCAGCCGTAATGCCTCGAATCTAACAATCAAAAACAAAACATAGATGAATAAATCTACTTTTAGCGTTTCCGCCGAACTCAACCGCGCGTGGAATCTGACCGGCAAGCATTGGCTCACTCTGCTGCTGACCATAGTCCTGTCTGGCCTGCTGCTCGAGGCCGTCAACCTGATGGCCAATCCGTATTGTGACGTGTATTTCAAAACCATCCAGATGATGGCCTACAGCGGCGGCAAATTCAGCAATCCCGACGCCTTTATGCAGGGACTAATGCTCGGCAATCCGGTGTCCGTCTTCCGAATCATGCTGTTCGTCCTGCTGACGGCGGCGCTCAAAATCATGATCTACGGCACGGTCTTCCGCCTTGGGCTCTCGGCCCGCGACGGCGCCGACAAGCTCGATGTGCAGGCCTCCATCACCGGCACGTTCCGCATCATCGTCAAGCTGTTTCTGGTCTGCTTTCTGTATGGCCTCATCGTGACGGTCGGCATTATGCTGTGCATCATTCCGGGCATATTCCTGGCAGCCAGGCTGCTGTTTATGCCAATCATAGTCGTCGACCATCCCGAACTGTCGCTCGAAGACGTCTTCAGGCGTAGCTGGAACCTGACGCGCGGCAACTTCTGGCGGCTGCTGCTCGCCGGCATCCTCGACCTGCTGATTACGTTGGCGGGCGTCATCTGCTGCTGCGTGGGCCTGTTCTTCGCCTATGTCATCATATTGCTGTTCTACACAAGCATTTACCGCACACTCGATTCGCAGCTGCCGCTGACGCCGGCCGACGCCGACCGGCTCTCCGAGGCCTGACGCGTCATTGCATGACTGAACAAAAACTGACGAGCGACAGTGTCCCCATGGCGGGCGCTGTCGCTTTCTTTGTCTGCCCGGCAGGGCACGCCGGCCGCCGCCTGCACTTCGTGAAGCATAAGTGTCGTTTTAGCTTTTTTTAATACACACGGCATCGTTTCGCTGCACGCTGTGTGCCAATGGTTTGCGATGATACTCTCCTGCAATCGGAACAAATGTCGGCTGTGCGGTTTGGGTTTAAATGTTAGCTTTGTGGGAGAGGTGCAGACAAATGCAAAGCGCAAATTGCAATTTTGCTTACATTTTGAAAGACGCTTTTTTGAAAGCCGTCGGGCGCCCGACTCAAAACTAAAAATCAACAATAAATCATATCGAATGAAAAGTGATGAGGTAAAAAAACTCAAGGCGAACAAGAAGGACCGCAAGGACATGATCCAGTACATCAACCTTCAGCTTGCTTCGCTTGGCCAGCCTTTGTTTCACGACGAAGACGACGCCGTTACCAAATTCGCCAATGCCAAGTTCATCGCATTGACCGAAGATTTTATCAACAGCTTCAGAGAAAAGACGCGCCTGCTCACCGGCCATCAGTCGCCCATCGACCGGCGCATTCAGGAGTTCCTCGACGATTATCTCAAGGACGTCGAGGTGCCCGAGGGCTGCATCATCCCGACCGACACTCTGGTGCTGAACCAGAAGGGCCTGGCCCGCGAAATCAGCCTGCCGCCCAACAGCAATACCTATTTCGGCAAATACGTCAGCACCTATCGCGTGGCCCAGGGCATCCTCAACAATCCGGCCCACGACCGCCGCACCACCAAGGGCACGTTCCACATTGTGGAGGGCGGACTGCCGGTGCCGCTCGACAAGAAGGAAGTCCCCAAGACGGCCTTTGCGCGGATGCTGCACGCCGCCCTGCACCCCAACGCCGAGCTGACCGAACTGCCTTTCACGGCCTCGCAGGAGGACAAGGCGCACGTCATGGTGTCGCTGCTCATCCGCCCGCTGGTGCTGCCCGAAGTCAAGGGCGTCATCTCGGCCAAGAGCATGGAGGTGCACTTGTTTGCGCCGGGCAGCCTTGTCAGCAGCCTCGACTTTGTGGAGACCATTTTCGGCAACGCCGGCGACCACAATCTGGCCGTCAACGATGCCGCGCTCGACACCGAGCACTGGACCGGCCACACGGGCTGCGTCATCATAGCCCCGCAGCTGACACAGCTCAAGAAGAAGGACCTCGGCCTGCCGTGCTACGATCAGGCCACCGACCGTCAGCGCGCCGACGGCATGTGCTGGCGCGACGAGAACGAGGTCTACAACGACGGCAGCTCGTTCAAGGTGACCTGCCGCGACGACCGCGGCGTGGTGGTGACTCTGATTGCCGACAACTATTTCGGCTATGCCAAGAAGGAAATCAAGACGCAGATCAGCTATTCGGCCAACCTCTACGGCCTGGCCGAGGAGGAGCATGCCGGCGGCGCCATCGCCTTCCCGCGCGGCATCATGAGCGACGACGTCAACGGCGAGACCTATTCGAAGAAGCTCGACGGCGTCTTCACCTTCGAGGAGGCCATGGAGCTGCTCAAAGGGCGCGTCGACATCCAGCCCGAGGGCTACGCCATCGACCGCAAATATCCCGAGATCGTCTACATCCCCGAATACGCCAACATCGAGATCGAGAAGACCCGCATCACGTGGATGCACGGCGGCGAGCAGAAGCAGATAATGCTCTCGCCCAAGAAGATCTACGTCCACCCGTCGGGCAACAAGTTCCAGCTGGCCAAGCATCCGCAGCAGCCGCTGTGGCGCATCATCAACACCAGGCCCGAAGGCATCCTGTGCCACAAGCCCTGCACCGTGTCGGGCGGCGGCAAGTCGGAGATTTCCAAGTCGATGCAGAACGCCATTCTCTACGGTCCGTTCAACATCGTCAACCTCGAAGAGGACTTCAAGAAAGCCGACGAGATCATCAACTACGACTACACCTATCGTTGGAAAAACATCCGGCCCGACGCCGCTCCGTCGCGCCCGTTCCTGAGCCCCAAGCGCGCCTTGGGTTCGGCCGTCAAGCTGCTGACGCCTTCGGATCAGTACAACGACGAGTATAACGCATTCCTGCGCAGCATCCCCGAGCACATCCGCTCGCTGGCGCTCTTCGTCAAGCGCCTCTATCGCAACGAGGACCAGAAGGGCGACTGGAAGGACTACATGAGCGTCGAAATCATCAACGGACACGCCGGCACCACGCTGCTCTACAAGAACAAGCAGGTAATGGGTACCTACGTGCGCATCGGCTTCAACAAGGAGGGCAACTGGCTGCTCCACAAGTTGCGCTCCGACTTTGTGCCGAGCCTGAAGATCCAGGTCGAGGACGACATCACGGCCTCGGTGACGGTGAGCGCCTCCAAGCTGCGCAATCTGAACCCGATATTCGACAACAAGAGCGTCAAGATTGTGGGCAACTGCGAGCGCTACCTCTTCCAGCGTCCCGACGAGGCGGTCGTGCGCGGATACGACAAGGAGGCCGAGGCCGACATGTGCAAGAAGGGCACTTTCCTGACCAACTACGAGCCCCTGACACACGCCGACGCCCAGAACCTCTACGACCACGCCATCGACTTCGACAAATACACCCAGCCGGTCAAGGACCTCGTGGAGGAGTTCATCGCCAACGAGAACGAAGAGTTCTTCGTGGTGCCCTCGCACACCCGACTGGTGGGCGGCGTGCCGACCAAGAACCCGCGCTACTTGCAGTATAACAGGAATATCGAGGAGAACATCGATACCTATCTGGCCGAAGTGGGCGTGCGCCTGCACCGCAAGGTGAAGCCCGCCGACGACGTGGTGGACGTGGTCAACGCCGTGATGCCCGGCCGCCGCAACAACCCGGCCGACCGCAAGGCAGGCATCCGCCCGCTCAGCGTCTACAACCCCATACACTATCAGGAACTGCCCGAGCTCTTCATGGACTTCATCTGCAGCCTCACCGGCAAGTCGCCCTCGACCACCGGCGCCGGCTCCGAAGGCGCGCTCACCAAGGGCCCGTTCAACATGCTCATCCCGACCACCGACCTCAACAACGCCCTGCTGTCCTACATCCTGACCGAATATCAGGGCTTCAGCTCGGCCGCCGGATATGTGGGCTGCAACAATCGCTTCGACCACGACATCAGCATCCTGATACCCGAAATATGGGCACGAATGGTCCCGGCCGACCGCGACCCCAAACTGCTCATCCGCGAAAAATGCCTCGAAAAGCTCGAGGACTTCGACTACAACGGGCAGAAAGTGCTGGCCAGCCGCCTCGGCTACCGCATCACCGAGAATTTCGCCTTCCGCTGCATGAACCGACTCTTCGATGAGCCTCAGGCCGTCTTCAGCCCCGAAATGCTCCGCCCCGAAACGCAGAGCATGGAGGACTATGTGGACGGAATCAACAACATCGTAGAGGCACAGCGCAACGTGGCGCTCCGCTACTTCGAGGACGGCAGCGTCGAGGCCGCCATCCCGCCGCTCAAAGTGCTGCTCCACGTCATGGCCTATGGCCACTACGAGGGCCGCGACATAAGCGACCCCGAGCTGCGCCGGCTCTTCGACCGCGACTATGTGGTATCGAGCAGCTGGTACCGCGACCGCCTCGTGCTCAAGCAGCAGAAGGACCTCGCCCTCTGCCACAGGCAACTGGCCTACGTCGAGGACTTCATGGCCAAGCCCAGCAACGCCACCATGATTGGCGAGCTCGACATCAACAACAAGCTCGACAGCCTCCGCCGCAAGCTCGACTACATCAAGTCGGCCCAATACGTCGACGACCTTGTGGGCACCATTGGCGTCGACCCGCTCTACAAGGGCTGAAAACCGACACAATCCGCCATGATTGTATAAAGACTGTTTGTCTTGGTCCGACTGCCGATCCTTGTCAGGGTCGGCAGTTTCGGTTTCCGTCAATCATTGTCCGACAAACCGCCTGAATGGAAAACCAATGGTCTCAGGATTATATGGTATATTTGTGTTCTTCAGCCGGCTCGCTTACAATGGAACACAGTCGCGAAACGAAATAACGCAATTGTATGATGTGTGAAAGCGTCAATGTTTTATCGGTCAGAATCTTCGACAGGTGCAGCATCCCGCAGGATGCTGCGAGCTACAATGATTTTGTTCAGGAAATGAAGCAGTCTGAAAACAGTCTGAAACGAGACATTCAAGCCGTGAAATAGTTTTTTTATGTCCGATAATTTTTTTGCGGACAGAAAAGTTATAGGACCCTAATAAATCGGAACGCAACTGGACGGATTTTAGCGGATTACAAT
>CALYZD010000144.1 GCA_945607565.1 uncultured Bacteroidales bacterium
TTGGTTTCGGTGGGTGCCTGGCCCGATATGGGGCCGCTGATGTAGATGTTCATGTTCTGGTTGTTTTTTAGTGGGTTGATGAATTCTTGCGTTTCTTGCGGCCGAAGCCGAAATCGTAGACGCTGCCGTGCTCGCACCGCAGGTCGGGCTCGCCGACCGGTCGCTGCATGAAGCCCAGCACTGCGCGTGCTTCGCGTCCCGAGAGTCGGATGGCGTTGGCCTCGGCGGTGCTGTCTTTGATGGTGCAGTGTCGGTTGATCTGCTCCCAGACCCAGTCGACCTCGCCGCCCAGCGTGACCACCCGATAGTGGATGAGCATGAATCCCGTGCGCTTGGCCAGCAGGCGGCGGATGCGCGCTATGGCCCGGCGGCTCTGCACTTCCGAGTCGTCGCTCGGCGGCAGTTCGATGCGTTGGTTGGTGCTGATCATGGCTGTGGGTTTTGGGTGGTGGGTGCAATCTGTTGGTCGAGCGCTGTCAGGGCGCGGTGGCGGTTCTTGAAGGCGTTGTAGATGGCGCGGAGCTTGTCGGTCGGGATGCGGGCGAACAGCTTAGCGCCGGCCATTCGGCAGGCTACGCCCATCACGTAGTCGAGCGTGTCGGGGTAGCCCTGGCTGCGCATCAGTTCGCATCCGGCGGCCAGCACTCGGCGTTGCCAGATGTCGAAGCGGGCGCCGGTGGTGGGTCGGCGCTGTGGTCCGAGGCTGCGAATCAGTGCGCGGAGCTGGTCGACGTCGAGGTCAACACTGCTCTCGACGCCCCAGCCGTGCAGCAGGGCGCGATAGTCGTCGTCGGTCATGCCCATGGCATGCACGCGGGCATGCAGTGCGCGCACCAGGCGCGGGCGGATGTCGGCGGGGCGTGTCATGGGCGTGTGTTTTGGGTCAGCATGTCGGTGATCACGTCGCGGCAGAGCTTGGCCGATTCGGCCACTGCGTTCCAGAGGCCCATGGCCAGCAGCACCACAAAGCTGCACGTGGCGGCTGTGGTCAGCGAGGCCCAGAAGAGGGGGTTCCACCATCGGGGGCGGATGAGTTGTTTCAGAAAGGTTTTCATGGGTTTTCTGTTTTTTTTGATTGTTAATTGTTCGATTGTTCGGTCGGGCGGGTGGTGCCCGTGGCTTGGATGACGCCGGCGCGCTCGGCTCCTTCGCGCCACACCACCAGCGGTGCGCCGCCTCCGTAGCGGCTCTGGCAGTAGGCCACGTAGTTCTGGACGCTGATTTTGACCATGGCGTCGTAGCGGATGCTGCCGGCCACCATGCCGGCCGGCAGGTTGCCCGCGGCGTGGCTGATGTAGATGAAGAGCTTGGTGGGGAAGTCTTCGCGCAGTTGCTTGTAGTCGGCATACGACATGCCGGTGTATTGCACCGAGTCGATGATGATGATGCGTGGTGCGCGCTGTCGGCGCAGCCGCACGCGCAGGTCGGCTATCGGCTCCTTGTCGAGCAGGACAAAGCGTGTCTTGCAGTCGGCAAAGCCCACTTCGCCGATGGCGCGCTGCATGCTCAGGCTCAGGCCTTCTTCGAGGCTGTCGTAGGCCACCTTGCCGAATTGGCACAGATATTTGGCCAGCAGCAGGGCAAAGCGCGTCTTGCCGTTGCCCGACTGGCCCCACACTATCCACGAGCCGGTGAGCTCGGGTGTGCCGATGGCGTCGAGCCACTCGCCGTCGAATGGCAGCGTGGTGGGCCGATAGGCGCGTATCTGATGGATGTTGAGTGCACGTTTCATTGCTTCGTGTTTTTGGGCCGTGCACAGGTGGTGCACGGGTGGTGCACAGGCTGTGCAGGGTGGGTGTGTCTGTCTATCGGTCGGTCTGGTCGGTGGCGGGTTCGGTGGCGGGTGCTGCTGCCTGACCCGAGCGCAGGCGCAGCAGGGCGTAGACTTTGCGGCGCACCCGGCGCAGGTCTTGCTCGCTGTCTTCGACCACGGCGTCCTGGTCGGCGCGTGCGGTGATGCCGTTGGCCATGCAGATGGCCACGATGTCGGCAGCCGAGGTGCGGCGCAGGTGGATGCACTTGCGGCCCAGTCGGCTCCAGATCTCGGAGTAGCCGCGCTTGCAGGCGCGCTCGCCGGCTTTGAGGCGTTTTTCGAGGTGCTGTGTGGCCAGCAGGATCATGCCACAGTGGTCTTCGAGGTTGTTGTAGAAGGTGATGAAGAAGTAGAGCACGTGGTCGGAGAGCTTGTCGGCCTCGTCGAAGATGATGAGCGGGTGGTCGGTGGCTTTGAGGGCGTGTACTATCTCCTGCATCATCTCGCCCACCGTCATGCCGGCGGGGCTGATGGCCAGGGCGCGCATCAGCTCTTGCAGAAAGAGCTTGCGGTTCCAGTACTCGTTGCAGCAGATGTGGCAGACGTTGGGGTTGGCGGCGGCGTATTGCCGGCAGGCGAATGTTTTTCCCGAGCCGGCGTCGCCTGTGACGGCCATCACGAGGCTGCCGTTCTGCGCTTCGGTCAGGATCTTGGTCAGGCGGCGGTAGTTGGTGGTGTCTACGGGTTCCCACTCGTCGGAGCTGAAGCCTATCTGCGCGGCGATGGTGCGCAGCATTTTGTCGTCGAACATGTCGCCGTCGCCGCTCAGCAGGCGGCTGATGGTCGAGCGGCTGACGCCTGTCAGGGTTGCGGCTGCTTTGCTTTGGCTGCCATAGCGCTCCACATATTCGCCGAGCGCGTTGATGATTTGTTGTCTTTTTACTTGTTCCATTGCGTGTTGATATTTAAATGATTAATAAATGGTTCGTCAGAAGTCGCTCAGCACGTCGTCGTCGGCATCGGCCTCGGTGGCCTTGTGGCGGCGGGGCTTGGTCTGTGGCATGGCGTCCCACTCGTCGGGCAGGTCCGAGAGCATTTCGCGGGCTTCGTTGCGTGCGTCCTTGTGTCGGCCGCGGCTGTCGGGTATCAGGAATTTCTGGGCCATTTCGAGCGATTTGCGGCCCTCCAGCAGTGCGGTGGCCGTGCCGGTCCACTCGTCGAGTCGGGCGGCGGTCTGCTCGCGCAGGCGGCGGTTGAAGGCGCGCACCCGCTCCAGTGCCAGGGTGTCGGCGGGTGTCCGGTCGACCAGGGCCATCGGCTGCACGTAGCGCTCCTCCATCTCGAAGCGCAGCGTGCCGTCGTCGTTGACGGCCACCACGTGGCGCATGTCTTCGGGGTCGTAGAGCACGTGCCAGGGTGTCGACAGGTGGCGGCGCATCTCGGGGTCGAACGAGTCGTATTCGTAGACGCGGCCGTCGATCTGCATCGTGATGCCCGAGCCGCGCAGCAGGTTGGTGCGTCCGGTGGTCTCGCCATAGGCAGTCAGATAGTCGGGCATGGATAGCGGCAGGCGGCGCTCGGTCGGCATGGCGTCCCAGGCTTTCAGGTAGCGCTCGCGCAGTTCGGCGCGCTCCTGCTCCAGCATGGCCACCACCTGGGCGCACACGCCGTCGAAGTCGGGGAACGAGGCGCGGCGGGCGGCCAGGGCTTCGGCGTTGGGCTGAAGCTCGCGCCGGCTGGTCACGCCAAAGCCGGTCCAGTTGGTCTGCAGTTGGCAGTATTTTTTGTTGAAATATTTGAACCACGGCTCTATGATCTTGGCCTTGGCATTGCCCACGGCGGCGGGTGTCACCAGGCGTGCGCTCACGCCATAGAGCGGTGATAGCGTCTTGATGGCGTAGTTGTCCGACTGTATCTGCTGCGCCCTCATCATCTGGCCAAAGAGGCTTTCGGTGTGTCGGTGTGCCACGCGCAGTGCCTCGCGGATCAGTGCCGGCGTCTCGTGCAGGCCCACGGCGTAGCCTATGGGGTATTTGCAGCAGGCGTCGAGCACCACCACCATGGTGACGCGGTTGGTGTAGGTGGTGGCTTTGCCGGGGCGCTTGTCGCGGAAGGCCAGCTCCACGTCCCAGCCGTCGAGCGTCCAGTATTGCAGCGGCCACTCCGGAGCGCGCCGCCGCACCTGCATGGCCACCGTGTTGGCCCAGGCCTTGGTGCCAAAGCGGCGCGCGCACAGGTCGGCCTCCAGCCGGCTGCGCCACGCCCCGACGGTGCGGTCGCCTATGGTGGGCCAGCCCATCTGGGTGGCTATGCGGTTGTAGATGTCGGCTATCTGGACGTTGTCCAGGTTGTTGCCCGAGCCGGCTATGGTGGCCAGCATGGCCTTCTGGTCGTCGGTCTGGAGCTTGGCGGCGCTCACGTTGGGCTCGGTGTAGAACTTGTGGACCAGGGCAGACGGGCCCTCGGCCTTGTAGCGTCGCAGCAGACGGTCGAGGCTGCGGGGGTTCTGTGGCAGCTTGTGGGGCCACTGTCGCTGGTCGAGGCGCGAGATCATCTCCACCACGCTCTCGAAGCGCGCCGTCCGCGTGTGCCGGCCGGCTGCTGCGGGCCTGACGTTGCTGCCGCCCTGTGCCACGCGGATGCCGCGCGCTGCCTGCATCATGCGGTCGATGGCTTCGAGCACCATGGCGTTGGCGTAGTACTCGCGCCGCTTGACGTCGGGCAGCAGGCGGCCCGAGTGGGTGCGGAAGTTGTCCAGATAGTCGGCCACCTCGGCGCGGTCGGTCAGATACTCGGCCAGCAGGCAGCGGCTGGCTGCCGCATAGGGGTCGCCCACCATCGCCTCCACCATCCGCCGCACGCGCTCGGGCATCCCCGCATAGGCCACCAGGGCCTCGCGGCCACGGCAGCCGCGGCGCATCACTCGCAGGTCGCCCCGCTGCACCATGTGGTCGTAGGCCGAGGCCGACACTCCCGCCGCCATCAGCTCGCCATAGGTGCAGCACAATGTGTTTCGGTAATATTCCATCGCTCGTTCCTCACATTGTCTGCTCAGCGCCTTCGGGGACGCTCGGGCACCTCCACCCCGCCATGGCTGATGGCGTATTCGCGTATCTCTCTGCTCAGCTCGCTGCGCGTGATGCCGCGCAGGGCCGAGTACACCGTCCGGCGGCTCACTTGCTTGGCCGCCGCTATCTCGCGCATCATCCCGCGCGACACGATAATCATTGTCTCATTCATGCCTGTTTGCTATTTTTGAACGTCTTTCGAATGGGAAGA
>CALYZD010000145.1 GCA_945607565.1 uncultured Bacteroidales bacterium
CTGCCAAAAATGCAGAACAGGAACAGCAGCCGTCCGAGCCTGCCGCCGAGGCCGCTGATGAGGCCGGAGCGACGGAGGCCGGAGCGACGGAGGCCGACAAGGCGCTGGCCGAGCTGCAGGCAAGCTACGACGAGCTGAAAGACAAGTATCTGCGCCAGACGGCCGAGTATGACAACTATCGCAAGCGCACCATGCGCGAGAAGATGGAGCTGACCAAGAACGCCGGTCAGGACCTGCTGGTGGCGCTGCTGCCCGTGATCGACGACTTCGAGCGCGCTCTGAGCCACATGAACGAGGCATCGGACGTGGCTGCGCTGCGCGAGGGCGTGGAGCTGATTTACAGCAAGTTCGGCAGCTATCTGCAGAAAAACGGCGTGACGCCCATCGATGCCGTGAACAAGGAGTTTGACACCGACCTGCACGAGGCCGTCACCAAAATACCGGCCCCTACGCCCGACATGAAGGGCAAGGTGCTGGACTGCATCGAGAAGGGCTATATGCTGAACGACAAGGTGATACGATTCTCGAAAGTGGTTGTGTGCGAATAAGAATTAAACCGATAGTGAGATGGCAAAGAGAGATTACTATGAAGTGCTTGGCGTGTCGAAGGGCGCGTCGGCCGACGAGATAAAGAAGGCGTATCGCAAGATGGCCATCAAATATCACCCCGACAAAAATCCCGGTGACAAGGAGGCCGAAGAAAAATTCAAGGAGGCGGCCGAGGCCTACGACGTCCTGTCGGATGCCGACAAGCGCGCCAAATATGACCGCTTCGGCCATGCCGCGTTCGAAGGCGCCGGCGGCGGCGGATTCCAGGGCGGAATGTCGATGGAGGACATCTTCTCGCACTTCGGCGACATCTTCGGAGGCTTCGGCGACTTCTTCGGCGGCGGACGCACGGGCCGACGCTCGGTGAACCGAGGCAGCAACATCAGGGTCAAGGTCAAGATGAGCCTGCAGGAGATAGCCACCGGGGTGGACAAGAAAATCAAGGTCAAGAAGTATGTGAAATGCACGCATTGCAACGGCACGGGCGCCAAGGACGGTTCGAGCTATTCGACCTGCCGCACCTGCAACGGCTCGGGCCACGTGACGCGTGTGGTCAACACGCTGCTGGGCCAGATGCAGCAGCAGACGGTGTGCCCCGACTGCAACGGCGAGGGCCGGACGATAACCAACAAATGCCCGCACTGCAACGGCGAGGGCATAGTGCAGGGCGAGGAGGTGATGAGCCTGAAGATTCCGGCCGGCGTAGAGGACGGAATGCAGCTGTCGGTGTCGGGCAAGGGCAACGCCGGCCGCCGCGGCGGCACCAACGGCGACATGATTGTCAGCATCGAGGAGGAGGCCCACAAGGAGCTCATCCGCGACGGCAGCAACCTTGTCTACAACCTCTACCTGAGCATCCCGCACGCCATCATCGGCACGCCGGTCGAGATTCCGACGGTCGACGGCAAAGTCAAGCTCAACATTGAGCCGGGTACGCAGCCGGGCAAGGTGCTGAGGCTCAAGGGTAAGGGCCTGCCCGACGTCAACGGCTACGGCAAGGGCGACCTGCTGGTGCGTGTCGACGTGTTTGTGCCGAAGAACATCTCGTCCGAAGACCGCAAGCTGGTCGAGAAGCTGGCTTCGTCGCCGTCGTTCAACCCGACGAGCTCGGACAAGGAGGGCTTCTTTTCGAGGATGAAAAGCATGTTCGACTGAGCGGCAGCCTAAGGATAATTTCTTACGAATCCTGTCCCGATTTCAGGGGCGGGATTTTTTTTTGCGCAGTAGCCAAATGTGATGATGGCGCCGGCCGACTTTAGTCAAATCGTGGGATTGCCGTTTGCGCGGCGCAGGACAATCTTTGCATCGGTCTTGCAGGCGGGCAGAGGGTTCGCCTGCCGGCCGGACAAAAACGACAAACAAACCCGAAGTTATCACATGAAAAGACTAATTCTATCAGCACTCTGGGCGGCTATGGCCATGGCGCCGGCGGCCGCGGGTGCGCAGACGGTCGACGGCAGCACGGGCGCCACGGCGCGCTCGGCACAGCAGACGCCGCCCGACGAGGCCACGCGCCCCGCAAGCCGGCTGCAGCTGGGCGGCTACGGCGAGGCGGTGATGAGCCGGATGTTCTATTCGTCCAACTACAAGCGATACACCAACGCTTCGCTCTATTCGGATGCCGACGGCTACGGCCAGTTCGACATTCCGCACGTGGTGTTCTTCGTGGGCTACGACTTTGGCCGCGGCTGGACGATGAACAGCGAAATCGAATTCGAGCACGGCGGCACCGAGTCGGCTATCGAAATAGAGGAGGAGGAGACCGGCGAATACGAGAGCGAGATAGAGCGCGGCGGCGAGGTCGCCATAGAGCAGTTCTGGCTTCAGAAGAGCTTTTCGGACGCGCTCAACGTCAGGGTGGGGCACATGGTGGTGCCTGTGGGGCGGACCAATGCCCACCACATGCCGACCGAGTTCTTCACCGTCTACAGGCCTGAAGGCGAGATCACCATCCTGCCATGCACGTGGCACGAGACGGGTCTGAGCCTGTGGGGGCAGAGCGGCCAGTGGCGCTACGAGGCCATGTTCCTGGCCGGCCTCGACGCCGATCGCTTTGGTTCGCAAAACTGGGTGGGCAGCGGTGCCGGCTCGCCCTACGAGTTCAAGATGGGCACGTGCTATGCCGGCGCCTTCCGCATCGACAACACGAGCGTGCCGGGGCTGCAGCTGAGCCTGAGCGGCTATGTGGGCACCAGTGCCTCGAACAGCCTCAAGCCCGACGCCTACAGCAAGGTGAAGGGCCTGGTGACCATCGGCTCGCTCGACTTCATGTACGGCCGCCGCAACTGCCTGGTGCGCGGCGGGGTGGTCTACGGGCATCTGACCGACTCGGAAAAGATAACGGCCATCAACATGAGCACACGCAGCGACTCGCCGTCGCCCAAGACGCCGATAGCTTCGGACGCCATGGCAGCATCGGTCGAGGCCGGGTATGACCTCTTTTCGCTGGCCGCGCGGCAGGTGGAGCCGCAGCTCTTCGCCTTTGTCCGCTACGACTTCTACGACTCCATGTTCCGCACCGAAGGCAGCATGACCGACAACGAGTGCTGGGGCCGTCAGTGCGTGGTGGCCGGGTTCAACTACTTCCCGATTCGCGACCTTGTGGTGAAGGCCGAATTTTCGCACCGCATCTTTCGAAGCCAGTATAACAACGAGAACACACTCAGCTTCGGCATAACCTATTCGGGCATGTTCAATCTGTAATCAATCAACACACAATCAAAAATAAATTTAACGCTATGTCAAAACATTTCCTTCGATTCTTTATGGTGCCGATGGTCGCCTGCGCGGCCCTGACGGCTTGCAGCGACGATGATGACGGTATCAGCCCGACGTCCGACGAACAGTTGCAGGACGTGGTGGCCCAGTACGTCGACCACGTGGTGGTGCCCACCTACTCGTCGCTGGCCGACGAGGCCATGACGCTCTACGAGGCCTGCTCGGCCCTGCGCGAGAGCAAGACGCAGGCCAACGTCGAGTCGGCCGCCGCCGCGTGGATTGCCGCGCGCAAATACTGGGAGCTCAGCGAGGCGTTCCTCTATGGCGCCGCCGCCGACTACAGCATCGACCCGCACATCGACTCGTGGCCGCTCGACAAGTCGGCACTCGACCTGACGCTCAAGAATTCGACCCTCATCGCGCAGTTCGACGCCGACGGCTGCAACGCCTCGGGCTTCTCGACCCTCGGCTTCACGCTGCTGGGCTTCCATGCCGTCGAATACGTCATCTTCCGCGACGGCGCGCCGCGCCGCGTTGACGGCGGCACCGACACCGACGGCGTGGCCTACAAGGCTCTGACCGACGACGAGGTCATCTACTGCAAGGCAGTGGCCGAGGATCTGCGCAACCAGTGCATCCGCCTCGAAGCCTCGTGGGCCGGCATCGACGCCATGACGCAGGCCAAGCAGGACATCCTGGCCGATGCCGAGCTGGAGCCCAGCACCAACTATGGCGACCTGCTCAAGTCGGCCGGACAGCCGGGCAACGTCAAGTACAAGACCGTCAAGTCGGCGCTGGAGGAGATGCTTCAGGGAATGTCGGACATATCGGACGAGGTGGGCAACACCAAGATAACCGACCCCGTGAGCAGCGGCAACGTGCTCGACGTGGAGTCGTGGTACAGCTGGAACTCGATAACCGACTTTGCCGACAACATGCGCGGCGTGCGCAACGCCTACTACGGCCAGACCACGGGCAAGGTGCACGACAGCTCGCTCAGCGCGGTGGTGCGCGCCGTCAATGCCGACCTCGACAGCCGCCTGCGCGAGTCGCTCGACAAGGCCGTCGAAGCCATAGAGGCCATGCCGGCGCCATTCCGCAACCACCTGACGGTGGCAGAGACCGCCGAAGCCAAGGCCGCCTGCAACGAGGTGTTCGCCAACATCGAGAGCGCCATCGAGGCTCTGAACGAATAGACGCAGGGCTCTGACCGACGGCTCTGACAACCAGACGATTCATAACTATCAATCAGCCGGCGGCAGCCCGTTGCTCACCATGGCGCCGGCTGCTGCCATTTTGACGCATCAAAATAAATTCTGAACCAAATGAAAACCATTCCGACTTTACTGCTATGCACCGCGCTGCCGATGGCCATGGCCGCCTGCAGCGACGACGACGACAAGCCGTCATCGTCACCTGCCGACACCTCGGGCACCGAGCTGGCCGATGAATACTACGCCGGCGGACGCCTGGGCACCACGTTCAACTCCACCAGCTCGGCCTACGAGCAGCCGACGTCCGTGGTCGACGCCAGTGCCGACATGATGGCCGCCTTCCGACGGGGCGAGTCGCTCTTCGAAGACCCCTTTGTGACCACGCCGGCCA
>CALYZD010000146.1 GCA_945607565.1 uncultured Bacteroidales bacterium
GCTTGCCGGGAAACATCGCCATTGGCGGCAGAGGCGTAACAATCGGCGAATTTTTCTATATTCTCGTTGTGCAAAACTTTGTTTATGACATCTAAACTCCAAATGTTTTTGCGGAATGGGAAAACAGATTGAATATTAGGCTTGGTCGATACATAGCCGTCGCGGTCCTCATCGCCTCGAATACCGACATACGAGACGGCCATATCATCGCCAATATACTTTTCGAATTCTGCCAACTTCATTTTTTGAGTACACCAACGCTGCTGAACCGAGGGCAGGAAGCCACCGTTAATTTTCAGGAGGTGGTCGAATGGCGTTGGCTCGGGGCTGTCTTTGGCGGCTTGGAGTGTGGTTATCTTGCCAAGATACGAACGCAAACGCTCGACGAGCTGTTCTGTCTCTGCCAACTCACATTTTGTGTCGCAAGTGTAAAAATCAATGTCGAGTGTCGGATACTTGTCTTTCAGATAAATAGCCAATGCTGCGCTATCCTTTCCACCGGATATTCCTAAAACGTGTCTGACCTTATTCATTGTAGTTTCTTTTTTATCAGGTTAATGAGAGCCGCAACGTTGACCGTGTTGTCTGCCGAAAGCAAGTCTTCAATCTTATTTTCTAATTCGGCAACTTCCTGGATGCTTTCTTGCGGAACCACTACCTGCTTGGTAATAGCCCCTTCTTTGTTTTTCGTTATGTGCAGACGGATAATTGTTTCATTGTCGGACTTGTGCATTTCGACATAGTCGTCGAGCTGGAATAACTTATCTTGCAAGGAAGTGAGCATGAATGCCTTTTCGGTGTCTTTAATTTTTTCCAACGGCTTGTTCAACACGGCATAAGTCACAGATTCTATCCACGTTGTCCGATTGTCGTATTTGCCCACTAACCGGGAATGGAAATTCTTCACATCGTTGGGCATCAGGGCAGCCTTGACCGATTTATATCGGTTGTCGATTATCGGTTTGTATATGGCAAAATCCGTTTCTTTTATCTTCAGTGCTTTGAGAATATGCTGTTCGATCGATTTGACATAATCGTCGTAGCAACTTCTCAAGGTCCTGATGGCACTTTGCAGCACTGAAACGAAACTATCGATCGCCTCCGGATTCTGATTTAGAACCACTTCGCGAAAGCCCAAAGCCTCGGGCAGTTGCTCAAAGAAAGTTGCTTCGGGGTCCGTGGCACGGGCAATGACGTCGCGGAATTTTTTTGCTTCGGACGAGATGTCTTTTGTTGTTTGCGCGTAGGCGTTCAAGTGCCTATAGAATGTCAGGAACGGACGGATGGTTTCGATAAAAGTGTTGCCGTTCAGCTCGGACTTGCTCAAATTGACCGCCTCGCGATACTTGTCGAAAAATATTTGTTTGACCCCCTCAACGCTGAACGATTTGACGGACAAACCATTTCGATTCCTGTATAATAAATCCAGAACATCTTTGTTGATGAACGGAACGTATGAATCGCCACTATAAAGAGCAAAGTCGTCTTTTTTGATAGTGAGGAATGACGGCAACCAGCACTCGATAAAGCCTTGCTTGATGCCGTAGGGCGGTTCGGCAAGAATGGTGGCAAGTTCACCGATCTTGCGTTGCTTGTGCCGCGCCGATTTCAGGAAATCGATGCAACATTTCCACATAGGAACAAATGACGGTTCGGTCGGTTCGCTAAAACAGAAAGCGCTACCTGCCGAAGTGTGGATTCCCGTGCTTTTCAGCATAGTGAGATAGATGGACTTTTCGGGCGGAAATTTATCCTTGTCGAACCCAATGTCCTCTTTATCACAGTTGGCAAGCAAAGCAGACAGATAATTCTGCCGGGCAACCGACATAGTTCCACTTGGACGATGCTTGTTGATCAATTCATTTTTGAATATTGGCGTGGCACTATAAATGGTGTCGGCAATGACAGAAAGGAATTTTGTCAGATCCTTTTGCGAACGAATAGTGTCTATGCATTCACCATTAAAGATCCATTGAACATTATTCGAAAAAAGACTGTCGGCCACCGTCTTGCTCAACAAGGATTTTTCGAACTCGACAAGGCTTTCGATTTCCTTGTGTGCTACTTTGTCGTTTTCGTCTTTGATGTAGAAATCGCGAACCCAGTACAATTTGTCTATTTCGAAAATATGGTCGATGATCTCTCGGGCGTTTTTGAAGACGCAATATGCCACCGCCAAACCATTATGCAACAAGCATTTGTCCGCCACAGCAGAATATTCGCCGTCTTTGACGAAAATCAAATCTATTATGCCATCGACTTCACCCTGACGGACTTTGGTGACAGGTTCGTCAGTTATCTGATACTCAAAAAAGCGTGGTGTGCCAGTCCGATAGTAATGAGCATTGGCGATTGAAATACGGAATTCGCACAATTGCTTCAGCTTGTCGATGTAGTCATCTGTGCGTTTACACTCGAGTGAAGCATTGTAGAGCCCCATTTCTATATCGACATCGGTGCCTTCGAATAGGATATACTTAGACTTATATTTGGCGAAACGGATTATTTGCGATTTTTCCAACTTGCCCATCAGTGGCAAAATGTCGTCAATAGCCATTGACAGGCGGGCATATTGGGCGAGGAAGTCCTGATCGATCTTTGCTGCCGGCGAGGCAAAAATATTGAGCAGTCCGATAACCTTAACAAGGCTTATTGCCGTTTCTATTTCCTGTTCGCTGAGCGGAAGCCCCTCAACTCGTTCGATTGCTATTCTGATTGCCGACCAATTAGTGGAATCGGCATTAACCTCAGACAAAGACGAATGGAAATTGTATTGAATATAATCGTAGACGTCGTATAGATTGTAGAGCCGGTTTTCTGACGCAGAGAAATTTGTGATAGAATCTTCTCCTGCGGCTTCCAAAAACGAAAACAGAGTTCTTTCATTTTGCCCATAGCGCTGGTTGGCTTGCGTGAGTATGTAGGCGGCAAAAATATCCATCGGATACAGTTCCGACACGACATTGGCTTTCAGATTGTCGTTGGTAAACTTTGAACTGATGGCCAAATCGTAGAGTTGATGGATAGCTTGGTTGGCAGAGGTTTCGCGTTTGGATGCAATTCTGGTTGCGGCAAGATTCAGCAATTGCTCAATCGGTTCTTTGAAAACTATGTCTTGTATCCTGCCCTTTACCTTTGTCCATTCCTGTCGCTGTTCGATTTTCAAATCTTTTGCATAGGCACTGAATCCCTGATGCAGTGTGGTGAGCAGAATGATGTTTTTATTTGTGTCGTTGATATACTCACAGAACTTCTGCAAAAAATACATTTCCTTTTCGGGATTGTTTTGGGCGGCATGCTCAAGTACTTTGCCAAACTCATCAATCACAAAAAACAGAAACTCGCCCTTGCTTTGACATTCGGAATATAAACCATCTAATGCAGTGAATATGTTTGATTTCTTACCGTCATTTGCCTGAATAAGGTTTCGCAGCAATTCAATTAATGGTTGGTAATCGCCAACGATGTTCAAGAAATGAAACTTGGCAAAACCGTTGAATTGACCTTTGTTTTTGATCAGTTGATTTCGGCCTTGCTGCTTTGTGCATAAACATTGTTCCAAGGCTAACAAGAAACTGGATTTTCCGGTGCCATAGGATCCAATGAGACAAAACGAATGTATTCCGGCTGTGAACGAATCGACGATTTTGCCAATGGCTTGTTTGGCATTGGCGGTCACGATATAGTTGAAAGCCTTGTTGCGGTCACGCTCAATATTTACTGATGACGAAAACTTCATCTCTCTTCCGATTTATAGTACATTTTTAGGATTTCAAATCCGTCGAAATCTTGTTTGACAGCAAACAATTGTTCGCCGGCCGAATTGTCAAATGTTATATTCGAATTAGTGGTTGTCAGTTGATCAAAAAGGTCATACAGTTCACTCTGCGTCAGGCAGAAAGCCAAAGAGAGTTCAAGCATCTTGTCGAACTCGACGACTTGTGCACCGCCTGATATTATGTGAACTGCGTAGAAGAAAATCAAAGGGTTGATTTTTGCTTTGGTGACATAATTAAACTCATACAAATCTTTTGAGATTCGCTTGATGAGGTTCAGATCGAGCAGAATGGCGGAATAATCTTCGTAGACGTCAGTATTGGGCGAGACATACATTCTGACCAGCATGGAAATGTCTTTGTTGATGGTGTTGTCGTTCCAAACCATTCCGCTGAATGCTTTGTCGAGATTTTTGCGCTTGAGGAAAGCAAAGATGTTTGCTTTGGAAAATTCTTTGCGCTCTTTGTGAAAATTGAGAAATATTTGCCTATAGATGGTTGCATAGTTGGTATAAATCAAATTCCAATGCAGCAACCAAAGTGTTTGTACATCTTCGACAAATGGGTCGCAGCCTTTTTCAATGTCAAAAATGAAATCTGCCAATAGTGTGGTTTTATTTTCTGGGTTTATCAGGCCGAAAGCGCGAAGCCAATATCTGATAGAACTGACCATGTTTTTGCCCACCCCCAAAACGACTACTGCATCTTCGTCGTTGAATGAATGCCCTTCTTTTACAAAATCGTAACCTTTTTTTAGCCACAGACTTTTGCAAGCAAAAGTTTCGTGCCCTGAAAAGGTACTTTTCGTGTTACTGTTTGTTTCCATAGTTATATGAACGATTTTCTTACAGGAACAAACACTTTGGGACAAATAAAATCCCAATCGCAAATAACAAGTATTTGCGATTGGGATCTGAAGTGATTCTGTAATTTATTGAATGACAGTAAATTACCCCCCCCACCTCACATCGAGATGTGCCGTACGTGAGATATATTGCATTTTCGAATACTTTAGTTTTCGTAAAAGTACAAAAAATTCTGATAGCAGAGAAAGCACATCACGTTGACGCAAAAAGCGGTGACT
>CALYZD010000147.1 GCA_945607565.1 uncultured Bacteroidales bacterium
GCGCAGGTGGTGAAATTGGTATACACGCTACTTTGAGGGGGTAGTGGTCGCAAGATCGTGTGAGTTCGAGTCTCATTCTGCGCACACATTTAGTTTTAGAAGTCTGTCGCTCTCTGTGGCGGCAGACTTTTTTTTGTGCCCGGCGGGCAGGCAGTGCGGGCGCGTGCCGTCAGCCGGCGCCTCCGTTCGAACATTTAGTGCAACATTTTGTGCGCCGTGGCCGAAAGTTGACTATTTTCGCGTCTGCATCCGTCCGCAGGCCTGCCGTGCAGACCTTGGCGGCGCCAATCATTTTAACTGCAAACAGGAATCATGTGTAAAACAGTTTGGATCACGGGAGCCTCGTCGGGCATAGGGGCGGCGCTGGCCGTGCGCTACTCCGAGATGGGCTGCCGTGTCATCATGTCGGCGCGCAATGTGGAGCGTCTCGAATCGGTGCGCCAGCAGTGCGTCAACCCCGACAACTGCTTCATCGTGCCGCTCGATCTGTCGGACCAGACATCGCTTGCCTATGCGGCCGACGAGGTGCTGTCGCGCTTCTGCAAGGTCGACATCTTGATCAACAACGGAGGCATCAGCCAGCGCTCCATGGTGGCCGAGACGCCAATCGACATCGACCGCCGCGTGATGGAGGTCGACTATTTCAGCGGAGTCTATCTGACCAAGCGCGTGCTGCCGTCGATGCTCGAGCATGGCGGAGGCCACATAGTGGCCATCAGCAGCATAGTGGGCGTGTTCGGCTTTCCGCAGCGCTCGGCCTATTCGGCGGCCAAGCACGCTATCCACGGCTTCTACGAGACGGTGTGGGCCGAGCTGCACGACCGCGGCATAGGCATCACCATAGTGTGCCCCGGCCGCATCATGACCGACATATCGCTCCACGCCCTCACCAAAGACGGCACCGAGCACGGCATCATGGACCATGCGCAGCAGCACGGCATATCGGCCCGCACGTGCGCCAACCGCATAGTGCGCGCCGTCGAAAGGGGGCGCAAGGAGATATACGTCTGCCAGAAGGACATACTGATGGTCTACTTCCACCGTTACATGCGCTGGTTCTATTATGCGCTGGTATCCAAGGTGAAGCCCAACAGCTGATTGCAAATAATATTAAGGTATAATCATAAGGTCAATTGAGATGGAACCGATAATTAGTGGAATACAACAGATAGGCGTCGGCGTGTCGAACGTCGAAGAGTCCTGGGCATGGTACAAGAAATATTTCGGGATGGACGTGGTGGTCTTCGACGAGCGCGCCGATGCCGAATTCATGCTGCCCTACACCGGCGGCAAGCCCCGCAGCCGGCATGCCATACTGCTGTTGAGCCTGCAGGGCGGCGGCGGCTTCGAGGTGTGGGAGCACACCAGTTTCAAGCCGCGTGCGGCCGCATTCGACATTCTGCCCGGCGACCTGGGCATCTACTCGTGCAAGATAAAGTGCAAGGACGTGGTGGCGCTCCGCGAGCAATATGTGGCCGACGGCCTCAGCGTCACCCCGATATACGCCGACGAGCTGGAGCGCAAATATTTCTACGTGCGCGACCCGTGGAACAATCTCTTCCAGATTATCCAGCCCACGCCTGAGCAGGCCGGGTGGATGTTCAACGAGGGCCGTCTGACGGGCGGCGTCTATGGCGCTATAGTGGGCGCGGCCGACATCGACGCTTCGATAGCCTACTACTCGCAGATGCTTGGCTACGACACCATCCTGTCCGACGTCACATCGGCGTTCGACGACTTCTCGACCCTCGGCGCGCCCGGCCAGAAGTTCCGCCGCGTGGTGCTCGGAGAGTCCAGGCGGCGCGAAGGCCCCTTCTCGCGGCTGCTGGGCCCGTCGGAGATTGAGCTGGTGCAGGTTCTGGACCGCCCGACGCCAGTGCGCAAGATTTTTGAAGACAGAATGTGGGGCGAGCTTGGCTTCATCCAGATATGCTACGACATTCGCGGCATGAACGCCATGCGGCAGAAGGCCACCGAGAAGGGCTACGACTTCACGGTCGACAGCATGGCCTATCGCCAGGACTTCAACATGGGTGAGGCAGGAGGCGATTTCGCCTACAACGAAGACCCGTCGGGAACGCTGATAGAAATGGTGCAGACCAACAAGGTGACGCTCATCAAGCGTCTGGGCTGGGCCCTGAATTTGGGCAAGTTCGACGCCCGCAAGCCGCTGCCGCGTGTGCTGCTGTGGTGCCTGCGCTTCCTGCGCAAATAAAGGTCAGGCCTTATATTTTTTATGTAAGATAGACGAAGCCTTGCCGCCGACCAGCGTGTCGGCCGGCAGGGCTTCTTTGCTTGCGGCGTGTGGCGTCAGGCCAGAGCGCATCCGGCGCAGAAGAGCACCGACGTGGCCAGCGTGCCCACCGACACCACCCGCAGCTGGCCGTCGAGCAGGGCGGGGCGGTCGCATCGGGCCACAAAGCGCAGGTGCATCGCGAATATCGGCAGGGTGGCAAGGTAGATCAGCTGCAGGGCCGTGCTGAACGTCAGCAGCGTTTCGGCCACAAGGCACAGCCACGCCAAGGCAATCAGCACCATCTGGTAGCGCCGGCCCCACTCGAAGCCCATGCGCACCACAAGCGTGGTCTTGCACGATGCGCGGTCGTTGTCGACGTCGCGCATATTGTTCATGTTGAGCACGGCCGTCGAAAAGAAGCCGATGGCGGCCGCCACGAGCACGGCCGGCAGTTCTATGGTCCCGGTCTGGAGCGTCACGGTGCCCACCACGCCCACGAGCCCGAAGAAGACGAAGACCGAGAAGTCGCCCCAGCCCCGGTAGCCGTAGGGGCGCCGGCCCACGGTGTAGCAGATGGCGGAGGCTATGCAGAGCAGCCCCACGGCCAGCAGAAAGACGAATCCGCCCGTGCGGATGACGCCAAGCGCCGAGGCCAGCAGGCCGATGCCCGAGGCCAGCGACAGCAGTCCGAACACGAGCATGGCGCGCTTCATGGCCGGGGCCGTGATGCGGCCGCTCTGCACGGCGCGCTGCGGGCCTATGCGGTCGTCGTTGTCCACTCCGTGGACGGCGTCGCCGTAGTCGTTGCTGAGGTTCGACAGTATCTGCAGGCAAAGCGTGGTGAGCATTGCCAGGAGCATGGTGCGCAGGTCGAAGCAGCCTTCTTGCATGGCCACGCCGCATCCTGCAACGATAATCGAGAACGAAAGCGCAAGCGTGCGCAGCCTGAAGGCTTCGATCCAGACGGATATTTTCTGCATGTGATGATGGTGTGTGTTATTGCTTGATTATCTTGACGTTCGACGTGCCGTTGCAGGTGTGTGCCGACACTACGTAGATGCCCGTGCGCCAGCCGTCGCAGCCTATGCGGATGCTGCCGGTGCCGTCGGCCTCGGCGTGAGCCACCCTGCGCCCCTCGATGTCGAAGACGTCGACCGAGCGCAGGCCCTGTGCCGCCACGTCGAAGCCCGAGCGTGTCATGCGCGGGAAGACGGCCGCCTGCACCGTGGGCGCGTCGGTCACCGAGCTGCCCGACGCGGTGCGCGCCGCAAGGCTGATGCAGGCCGATGCGCTCTGCTGGCTGCCGGTCAGCTGCGCGTAGGTCTGCCACTGGCCGCCGGTCCTGAAGCGGGCGTTGTCGGCCTCGGCGTCGGTCAGCAGCATGGTGGCCACGGTGTCGACGCCCGAGTCGTCGTATTCGATTTCGAATCCGGCAAAAAAGCTGCCGCGCACGTCCACCGGGGCGTCGAAGGCGATGCTCTCGGGCATCTTGGCGGCAAGGTTCTTGACGCTGGCGGTGGCCGATGCCAGTTCGTCGCCCGGCACGCCGTCGTTGTCGGTCCACAGCTTTATCCTGAAGGTCTGCGTGCTGGTCGACCGCGTCTTGACCGGGATGATGCTCAGGCCGCTGACGCTGATGGTCGACTGGCTCTCGAAGCGTTCGGCCACGGCCGTGGTCCCGAGCGAGTTGTGTCCGCCCACGAATCCGCGCATCGGCGACTCGCGGTGGCCGTTTTCGGGCGCGGCCTGCAGCGGTATGTTGGTCATTTCGACGTCGGTGGTGCCGAGGTATGCTCCCGTCATCCGTGTGGCTCCGGTCCGGTTGGGGTCCAGGAAGTCGGCTATGGGCCTGAAGTGGCCGTTGCTCTTGTCCCAGACGGTGCGCAGGCGTGCGAAATAGTCGTTGCAGGGGTTGCTGCAGGTGGCCATTCCGCCCGATAGCGTCCCCACGAGCAGGCCGTTGCTCCACAGTCCGCATCCCGACGAGCCGGCCTCGGTGGTGGCCGTCTTCCACCGGCTGACGCGCCAGTGGTTGTCGGCCGCCATCTGCTTGCCGTCGTTGGTCTGGCTGTCGTAGGTGGTGGCCGTTATTGTAGCCGTGGCGGTCGATGCCTTGCGGGTGTCGCCGTAGGGGTGATGGATGGCCACGTAGGGTGGGGCGGGCACTTCGTCGGGGCTGATGTCCCAGCCGCTCCAGTAGGGCACGGCCATGGCGGGCGGCGCTGCCGACAGTTCGATGAGCGCGACGTCGAGGGTCGAATAGTAGGCCACCAGCGTGCCGCCCTGCACGCTCAGGTCTTTGCCGGCCGAGACGCCGGTCATGCACCTCGGGATGCTGAAGCCGAAGAGTGCCGTGCACGAGAAGCTGACGGTGTCGGCTATGACGTGCGCTGCCGTCAGCACGTAGGCCTTGCCGTCGGCCAGCGCATTGTTGACAAGCGTGCCGGTGCCGTAGCGGTTGCCGCTCAGGATGCGGCACACCGACTGCCCTATGTCGGCCGTGGCATCGAGGCACGACGCGTCCACTTCGCAGCTGCCCGAGTCGCCCACGT
>CALYZD010000148.1 GCA_945607565.1 uncultured Bacteroidales bacterium
GCGGCATTGCTGACTACGCCCAATAGAAAAAAGTGCGCACCCGGACGTCGGGCACGCACTTGTCTGTATGCAAAGCAATTAGGAATATAAGTTGCGCTGTTTTGCGGCCGGGCCGGCTATTGTCGGCCGGGGGCGTCGCTCCACTGCGGCTTGCCGTCGACAATGGTGGCGCTGACGGTGCTGATGGCGTCGTCGCCCGGGCGGAAGACAAGGCCCTGCACGGTGACGGCATCGGCTGCGTAGGCCTTCAGTTCCAAGTGCTGCCAGTCTATCTTGTCGGTGCGCTGGGCAAGTGGCGCGTGCGGAATCACGGCTCCGTCGCGCACCATGATGACGGCTCTGATGCTGCCCGCCTCCACGCGGTTCCAGCCGGGCTGATAGACGCGGCCGCTCTGGTAGTCAATCCACTTGGAGCGTCCGGGCAGGTAGACGTCGCGGCCGGTGGTGTTCTCGAAGAGCGGCGCCACGAGCATGTCGGCCCCGAACATGTATTCGTCCTCCACAAGCCATGCCCCGCGGTCGTCGGGGAACTCGACGAGCAGCGCCCGCAGCATCGGCAGTCCGGTCTGGGTGCAATCCTTGGCCTGCGCATAAACGTAGGGCATCAGCCTGTATTTCATCTCGGCATTGCGGCGGAAGACGTCGCAGAAGTCGCCGTCGTAGAGCCATGGCTCGGTGGGCGGTGCGCCGTGGGCGCGCGTGTGCGAGGTCAGGAAGCCGAAGGGCAGCCAGCGTTCGTAGAGCTCGCGGGGGGTGGACTGCACGAATCCGCCCATGTCGTGGCTCCAGAACGAGAATCCGCACAATCCGAGCGACAGCCCGCCGCGCAGCGTGCTGAGCATGGCCGCATTGGTGTTGGCCGCGTCGCCTCCCCAATGGAGCGGATAGCGCTGCGAGCCGGCCCAAGCGCTGCGTGCCCAGATGATGTTTTCGCCCGTGGTCTGGCGTGTGATGTCGGCCACGGCCTTGTTGTAGCGCAGCGGATAGAGGTTGTGCTCGTAGAGGCCGCCGCGCCCCGAGGCATAGTAGCCGTTGAGCAGCGGCGCGGCCTCGCCGAAGTCGACCTTGATGGCGCCCACGCCCATCTTGAGCAGGTCGGCTATGCGCGACTGGTACCAGGCCACCGTCAGTTCGTTCGAGAAGTCGAGCACGGCGTCCTCGTAGGGCAGCGTGCCCTGGGCGTTGCGCACATACATCCGCTTGTCGACCAGCTCGGCAAAGTAGCTGTTCTTGGGCGTGAAGTAGGGCAGCTGCCACAGCGATATGTGGAAGCCGTCGTTGCGCAGGTCCTTTATCATCCTGGCCGGGTCGGCAAAGCGGTCGACGGCGAACTTGTAGTCGCACTGCCAGTCGACGCCGAACCAGCCCGTGTCGAAGTGTATGACGTCGGCCGGGATGCGATTGCGGCGGAGCCGGGCGGCCACGTCGTAGCCCTCGTCCTGGCTGAAATAGGTGATGCGGCTCATCCACGTGCCGAAGCTCCACAGCGGCGGCATGGGCGACTTGCCGGTGATGTCGGTGTAGGCGTCGATTATCTGCCTGGGCTGCCCCCAGAAGATGAAAAGGTCGAGCTGCTCGTCGGCCATGAAGAGCTTGGTGGCTCCCACATAGCTGGCGCCGAAGTCGCAGGTGACGGGTGCCGACGTGTGCATGAACATGCCGTAGCCGCGGTCGCTCATGAAGAACGGGACGGGCTTGTACATCTGGTCGGTTTCGGGGCCTTGCGGGTCGGTGACGAATAGGTTGAGCTTCTGGCCCGCCTTGTTGAGGCCGGTGAACGATTCGCCGCAGCCGTAGATGCGCTCGCCCGGCATCAGCGACAGGACGGGAGCGATGCTGCGCGAATTGTCGGATGCCCGCTTGACAAAGCTGAACGGTATGGTCTTGACCTGCGTGGTGTCGTTGTCGGCCATGGCGCGGGTGGAGCAGATGATGCGCCCGTCGGCGTCGCGCAGCTCGATGCGCCACGGATGGCGGCAGATGCTGATGCTGCCGCAGCTGCTGCTATACCTTATATATCCGTCGGTCTGCGTGCACTTCCATGGGTTGCCGGCGGGCACCTCGGAGGCCAGCATCAGCGACTGGTCGTCGGCGGCGCGCCTGACGTCCGACGTGTAGACGCGCAGGCGGACGGTGCGCTCGTCCACAAAGTCGATGCCGAACTCCAGCTCGGGGTCGTTGTCGTAGGCCGGCGTGGGGAAGTCGAGCATCTGCAGCGGCACGGGCCACAGCCCGTTGGTGTTGAACGCCTGACGGGGCGTCAGCTCGTAGCGGTTCCACTTGATGCGGCCGCGTGCGGTGGCGGCGTCGAATGCGGCCAGCGAGTCGGCGGCGAAAAAGACGTTGCCAACGGTCGCAAAGTCGGCACTGACGTCCTGTGGCTGGTTAAGCAGATAGCCGTCCGGAGCAGCCTCGGCCGGCAGGCTCACGGCGACCGACGCGCACACCCACAGTGCCGCGGCGGCCGCTCCGCTCAGTTGATTTTTAGTCATCATTGCTTCGTTTTAAACATTTGCACAAATTAATACATTATTTCAGACAGAGCCGTGCTCCAATTCGATACCAAAGCGGTAGCATTTGTTGCCTGACGCCGCCATGCTGCACAAGCCGGCTGGGGTGGGCGGCGGAGGAAATGCAAAATAGTTGTGCGGCGCGTGGACTTTTCTGAAACCAGAAGAGACTAACAGCGTAAACAAGTCAAGCCGTGCAAATGTGAAAACCGAGGAAAAACGCGTATATTCGTTTGCCAAAACAATATTTATCAACACGTCAAATTCAAAAACATGACCTTCAGAAGTATATTGATATTAGCAGCCGCATTGGGAATAGCGCAAGCAACATGTGCTGCCAATATGCTCGACAGCATAATAGTGCGCAACGCCAGCGGCGTCGTGGTGGCCCGCTCCTACTTCAGATACGATTCGAACGACTATCAGACCCAAGTGGCGCACTACACCTGGAACAAAGACAAGGAAGTGTGGGTAGGCACCTACAAAGAAGACTGCCAATATGACGAGGCCGGCCACATCCTCCAGAAGACGACCGCCAAGTGGAACTTCGACACCGACAACTGGATAAGCGTGATGAAAAACGAAATGGCATACGACGCCAAAGGCCGCGAGACCATGCACGCCAGCTACAAGATGGACCCCACAACGGGCAAATGGATAGGTCAGGAAAAGCGCGCCACGGCCTTCAACGCTCTCGGCCTGCCGCAGAGCAGCGACACCGAAAGCTGGGACAACGCCAAGGGCGTGTGGAAACCCAACACCCGCAAGCTGACCACCTACAACGACCACGGCAAGCCCACCGTCATCGAAACGCAGAAATACGAAGCGCAGCGCGACGCATTTGTCAGCAGCAAGCGCACCACCAACCAGTACGACGCCACCGGGAAGACCATGACGCTGACGGTCAACGACAATTGGAATACAGAACAGAACAGATGGGAATCGGAAAGCAGATACCGCTACGCCTTTGCCAACGGCAAGATGCAGACATCGGTCAAGGACACCTGGGACAGGGCCGCAGCCAACTGGAAGATGTTCGAAAAAATGAGCTACGAATACGACGCGCAGGGCAACACCGCCAGCGTGCAGCGCGACGAGTGGAACGGCACCCAATGGCTGACCACACGCAAGGAGCGCATCGAATCGAAATATGACGAATACTTCAACAAGACATACGAGGAGAGGAAGCGCTGGAACGGTGGCGACACGTGGACCGGAATAAACAAGAAGGAACTCAAGTTCGACGAATACGGCGCCGTGCTCAACGAAATCCGCTATCGCTGGGACGCCAGCGGGGCCGAATGGGTCGGAATCTCGTATCACGAATACACCTACGACCCCATGGGCAACATATCATCGGAGACCATCCGCAAGTGGGACAACGCCATCAAAGACTGGATGCCGATGTCGGCAATGGCCTTCGCCTACGACGAATACTACAACAAGATTCTGGAAACCAACAGCTCGTGGAACCCCGTCAGCAACCAGTGGGTGGAGTTCTTCAAAGGAAAACACGAATACTCCTACGACGGCGAAGGCAACGTGCTGACCAACAGCGAATATCACTGGGAGAAAGGCAAATGGATCAAAATATCCGAAATCACTTATCACTACTGATCCGCAATGATACAAAACGACATCAAACGACTCGAAGGGCTGAGAGAACTGCTGCTCAAGAACAAGGTGTGGCCGCTCAAATACATGTTCAAATTCATCGTGCCCAACTGCAACGACAACGTCAACAAGGTGGTGGCCATGCTGCCCAAGAGCGGCGAACTGCACTTCAACAACTCCAAGGACCTGCGCTACGTGTCGGTCACCTGCGTGGCCATGATGGACTCGGCCGACAGCATCATCGACATCACACGACAGGCCACATCGATCAGCGGCGTCATGTCGCTCTGACAAACTCAAAACACACAGCCATGCAGACACTCAACGAAAAGTACGGACTCGACAAGAAAACGGAACTCGAAATAATAGGCCCGGGCAAGATAGGAATAGTCAAATGCGTCAAGCGGCGGCTGCTTGTGGCCGACGCCGAACGCTTTGTGGAGACGGCGGCCAGAATCAGGGCCGTGGACCCCGACACGCAGGTCTACCTCATCTGCACCGACAACATCTGCTCCAAGTCGGTAGGGCTGCTGCAGAAGAACGGTATCGACATTCTGATTGCGGAAGACTAACGCAACGTTAACGCACAAGACATCAGGCGCGGCACCACAATGCCGCGTTTTTTTGTGGCCGAATGCATAGCCGGA
>CALYZD010000149.1 GCA_945607565.1 uncultured Bacteroidales bacterium
CGCACCTGCTGATAATCGTGGTCGTGGCATCGGTAGTGGTCGTCGTGCTGCTGGTGATCGTCATGCTGACAAAGATAAGGCAGCGCCGCGCCGAAGCCGAAAACCTGATAGCCATCGCACACGAAATGAGCCTCGACCTGAAATCGAGAACCTACGAACTCACCACAATGCGCGAGCGCACATCGTCGCATGCAATGGAACTGTTCAGGCAGAGGTTCGAATTAATCGACCGCCTGTGCACCGTCTACTACGAAAAGCAGAACACCACCGCCGAGCGCAACTCGATATACCACAACATGATAGACGAGATCGAAGGCTTCAGGCGCGACGACAGCCTGATCTCCGGCCTCGAAGACCTGATAGAACGCTGCTCGGGAAGCAGCCTGGCCGCCCTGCGCCAACTCAACCAAATGAAGCCAGACGACTACCGCCTGCTCTGCTACGTCCTGGCCGGATTGTCGAACCGCACAATCAGCATCCTCATATCAGACAAAATCGACAACGTCTACCAAAAGCGCAGCCGCCTGAAAGCCAAACTGCGCAAACTCGGCACCCCCGAAGCCGAAACCATCCTGAAAATGCTGAAATGACCCGGCCCGAACGCCCTTGTCAGATTTTTGGGTTGTGCCGATTTGTATCTTCCTGAAAAACAAACAATTCCAACGCTGTTTGTCAGATTATTTTCGCGCCAAAAGTTGCCAAGGAGGGTGCCTTTGGTTAGATTTGTTGGTATAAAATGATACGTTTGATGGGAATTAAAATGATATTTATAGCATGCCTGATGGCGATGCTGACGGGCGAATCGGTGCAGGCCAATGCCGACAACACAACTCCTCAAGCCCCTATTAAAATCACAACCACTCCGTCTGTTCCGCTGCCGACTCAGAGAGTCTTGCGCTCAAATTATTTTTCTGCCGACGGCGTCAGTGCATATTATTCCGACGGCATTCTGACAATAACGTTCGACAACGATTATGGGACAGCCGATTGCAGCGTGACTGTGATCGAAAACGGAAGCACGCGTAACTACCTGGCAAACACCGCGATGAGCTATGTGGGTATTGATATTTCCGGCCCAAAGGGCACCGTGCTGGTCGAAATCACAACGGCAGATGAAATCTTGCTATATGGAGAAATTGAGGTTTTAAATGAATGATAGCAGACCACACTGCAAATTAAAGGAGTGATTGCCAATGCACTAACCAAGTAGGCGTAATTAATTGTTTAATCAAAATGAAAACAAAAAAATGTCTTGCACTGATTGTAATCGCAGTGCTGATGTCTGTCCTGTGTTATGCAGGAGAGAAGAGTGTTGAAGTTCAGTATTTTGCAGTTATCACAGATTGTGGAACGCAGCATCAGGTGCCTCCCGGGCTGACGTTTGAGCAAACAATTGCGAAAATCAATGAACTTTCAGCAAAAGATTGCAAGTAACTAACTGTGTGGCAGTGTTAACACAAGCGCTACCACACTAAATTCTTATTATCATGCGAAATTTATTCATTGCCATTGTCACGCTTTTTTCGTTTGCTGTCGGAGCGCAAAACCATGAGCCTGTTCTGTACAGATTCCACTACGACGCGGATTTTAAGTCCTACGAAGAAGATGATTTTTTCAGGCACGATCTGTTTTTTCTCGATGTTGGCCGCTCGATGTCGAAGTTCTATCCGCTCTACAAAGAGATGAGCGAAAATATTGCTGATAGTTTGACCACTGTCGGGGCTGATATTGGCGAACTTTTTGCGTTGACTGGTCAGCACCCACGGCCAAAGGCGTTTTGGAAAGTGTTCAAAAACTATCCCGAGAACGGCAGCACCACAGTAACCGACTTTCTTACAAAAAATTTCATTTACACCGAGCCCACCGAAGTGCCAGAATGGACTTTCTTAGCACAAGATACATTTATGCTCGAGCACCCTTGTCAGCAAGCCACTTGCGACTATCACGGCCGGCAGTGGACGGTCTGGTTTGCTACCGACCTGCCTATCAGCAATGGGCCGTGGAAACTGTCGGGGTTGCCGGGCATAATCCTGAAGGCGTGGGAGGCCGAAGGCAAAATCAGCTTTACCTGCACGCGCATCGAGGACATCGGCGGCCGGCTTACCATCAAGCTGCCGAGCCTCAACAAGTTTCTCAAATGCACGCGGACCGAGCTGATGGAACTCAAGCGGCGCGATGCAAAGGACCCACTGGCTTTTGAGCGTTCGATGGGTTTCCCCGGCGTGGCTTACGACGCCTCGGGCAAGCCCATGAAGTATAAGCCGCGGACGCCGGTGCTTTTGGATAAATAATATGCTTATAAACCTGATATACAAACTGATATTGGCAGCATTGGTGCTTGCGTGGGCGCATGGTGCAGTGTCGCAGCGCATTGCGGGGCGGGTGGTCGATGCGGCCACCGGCAATGGGGTCGACATGGCAGCCGTCGGGTTGCTCTCGGCCGACAGCCTGATGGTCGGCTGCGTCTTCAGCGGCCCCGACGGCAGTTTTGCCACCGAAGTGCCGCAGGGCAAGACGTGCCGCTGGGTCAGGGTGACGTGCCTCGGCTATGCGGCGCAGACCTTTGCGGCGGCCGAGCTGCCCGAGGTCATCTGCCTGAACGAATCGACGGTGCGCATCAAGGACGTCCGCGTCAGTTCCAATCGCATCGAGGAACGCTCCGACACTCTGAGTTATAGCGTGGCGGGCTTTTCGATGCCGCAAGATCGCAACATTGCCGATGTGATTGCCAAAATGCCGGGCATGAGCGTCGAATCCGACGGGACCATCAAATATCAGGGTCAGGCCATCAACCGGTTCTATATCGAGGGCATGAATCTGATGGGCAATCGCTATGCCTTGGCGTCCAACAACATCGACCATCGCAAGGTCAAGCGGGTCGAGGTGCTGCGCAATCATCAGCCGCTGGCGGTCTTGCGCGGACGCTCTTTCAGCGATCAGGCTGCCGTCAATCTGGTGCTCGACGATGCCGCCAAGGTCAATGCGGCCACGATGGTCGAGCCGGGCGGAGGCTACAACACCGGCAGCGGCGATGTGCTCTATGCCAATCGCCTGATGCTGATGCTCTTTGCCAAAGATCGTCAGAACTTCAGCATCTACAAAAACGACAACACGGGCAACGATATTTACACCGAGATGCACCCGCTGACCTTGGTCGACGATGTGGCGGCCACCCAGATGGAGTCGGACATGATTCAGGCGGTGGAGGCCGACGGGCCCGACATCGATGCGCGCCGCTACACGTTCAACCGCTCGCACCTGCTGGCTGTCAATCATTTGGAGCGATTGCGGCCTCAAGTCACGCTGCGCACCCAGGCCGACTGCTACCACAGCCGCGAGCGCTTCGACAACCGCTATCTGACCGAGTATTTCAGTTCGGACGGCTCGGTGGCGACGGTCGACGAGAGCAATCATCTGGTCAACAAGTTCACGCGCGCCGACGTCTGCTTGACCTACGAGCGCAACGACACCACTATCTTCCTCAAAAACAAGCTCGAAGCCACGCTGACCTCGGCCGACAGCCGCAGCCTGAACAGCCTTGGCGGCATGGTGACCGACGACTTCACGGCCTCGCCCGACGCGCGCTATCTGCGCAACACCTTTGCCATGACCCGCAACAAGAGGCGGAGTTCGAACGTGGTGTCGGTCAGTTCGTCGACGTCGGTCAACAGCCAGCCGCAACGCCTGCAGACCGTGGGCGCCGGCACTCAAAGCACCGACTATCTGAGCCTGACGACGGTCAACAACGCCTATTTGCAGCAAAAAGTGCTGGGCTTCTATCTGAAATACAGCGTCGGGCTCGACGTCTTCTACCAGCGCCTGGACGTGGCGGCGGCCGGCTCGGGCGTGGTGCCGCATCAGACCATGACGCGCCTGATGCCGCACATCGGCCCGTCGATCAACTATCGGCGCGGCATCTTCCGCATCACCGGGCAGGCCAATCTGAAGTGGATGAGCGTGGAGCGGACGGGCGTGGGCCGATGGCGCGGGCCGGCGCTGGCGTTTGTGCCGCAGGTGGGGATGAGCATGCGCTTGGAGCCGTCGCCCAGCCAGACGGTGACGCTCTCGGGCGGATGGGTCAGCACTGTGCCCGACCTGCTCGGAGCGCGTGCCGGCCGCCTGTTCACCTCCTACCGGACGGCGATGGAGGGGCCGGCCGACGGGCGCAAACAGACGTCGGGCTCGCTGACGGTGCGCTATGAATATACCAACCCGATCGACGGCATCTTTTTCAACTGTCGCGGCATGGCATCGCGCAGCCGCCGGATCACGGCCTACCGCATGACGGTGGACAGCAACGCCGTGTGCACCATTGCCAAGGTCGATGCCGACTATCACACGGCCACCTACTCGGCCATGGCGCGCGCCGGCAAGTCGCTCAACTGGTGGCGGACCTTGCTCAACGTCAGCGGATCATACAGTTGCACCAACGGCAAGCGCCTCATGAACGACGTCCTGACCGACAGCCGCACCGAGGTGGTCACGGCCGGAGCCGAGTGGGCGCTGAGGCCGGCAACGTTCCTCGCCGTGGAGGCCAAGGCCCGCTGGACGGGGACGCGCATCGAGGTGGCCGGCATCGAGGCCGACAGCCATTCGCTCGACTATGACCTGACGCTGACCGTGCCCATCGGCAGCG
>CALYZD010000150.1 GCA_945607565.1 uncultured Bacteroidales bacterium
TTTTTCTTGACCGAAAACTATAATCGTTGCACATTTGCGCAAAACGCACAAGAAATGGCAGCTGGCGTGGAACGGCAATTTCCCCATGACGCTGGCCGAGGGCGACGTCTTCACCCGCAAGGGGTTCAACATGGGCGCCACGGCCATTTACAGACTTCAGTCGGTTTCGGCCGGGCTGGAGTACGTCTTCAACCCCGACCCGACCCGAAGCTATGCCGACACCCGGAGCTTCAGCTACTCGGAAGAGACCAAGTGGAACAACTTCAGGAATCTCGTCGCACTCAAATTCACCTGCTATTTCTGCAAGGGCATCAGCAATGCGGACCGGGACTCGGGCCTGACCGAAACCAACACGGCAAAATGAAGACGGAACGGGGAAAAATCGGCCCAAAAAAGGGGAAGGGAACATCTACGCGTCGGCCACCATGCGCCCTGCCCTACGGCAGGAAGACCGCCCCGCCCGACGCCACTTACTAACAGTACAATCTTAAAAACCATTCTGATGAATATGAAATCTTTTGAAAACCAGAATCAGCGCTCCCGGAAGGTGCGCAATCTGCTGGGCGAAATTCCGCCCGCTCTCGTGACTTGGGGCACGGCGATAATATTCCTCATAGTCATGACACTGCTGATGATAATCTGCTTCGTGCCCTATCCCGACTCGGATGGCGAGAGCATTCTGCTGCATCTGCTGATGCAGCTTTAGCGTCGCGGCCGCCCGCATCACCGCCTCACACGCGGCGGGATGCGGGCAGAGCGGCCCGATGGGGCGAATTAATGTTATTTAACGCACAAAGAGGCGGCGCGAGGCGAAAAATCGGCGGCCGACGCGTTGCACGATAGCTGCCGAGTCCATACTTTTGCAGCACTCAGACACAAACTCAAACATTTAACTCATCAGAATGAAAGCACAATTCACAATCTGCGTTGCCATCGCAAGCGCACTGGCCATGTGCGTGCCCGAAACGCGCTACACCGTCAGCGGCGAGGCTGCCGACCCGGCGCTCGACAACACCACCGTCTACCTCTACGACTACCACACGCGCACGCGTGTCGACAGCACCGTAGTGAGCGGCGGCCGCTTCTGCTTCGAGGGGTCCATATCGGGTGATTCCATCCGCCGCGTCGAGATAGGGCGGATGCGCGTCAACGTCATCCTGCAGCCGGGCGACATCGTGGTCGACCTTGAGCAGGGGACGGCGTCGGGCACGGCCATGAACGCCGAAATGAGCAAGATGGGCAAGGCCATGGACAGGGCCTACACCCAATACGAGGCCGCCTACGACAGCGTCTGGAAGCTCGACACACTGAGCCTTGCCGAAAAGCAGACCGTCAGCAACGACCTGCACCGCGCGCTGCTGGCCGGCCTGGCCGACATTGCGCGGCCCATAATCGGGAAGAACGACAATTCGCTCGGCGCGTGGGCCATGTGGAACTGGGCGTCGGAAATGGAGACGGCCGACGAATTTGAAGAAGCCATGGCCGGCGCGGGCGACTACGTCCGCAACTACGGCCCGATAGCGAGGCTGACGGCCAAATACGAGGCGCTCAAGACCACATCGGCGGGCTGCGCCATGAAGGACTTCACCGTCATCGACGGATCGCTCGACGGCACGTCGGTGTCGCTCTCGCACTATGTGGGCCGGGGCAAATACACGCTGGTCGACTTCTGGGCAAGCTGGTGCGGCCCGTGCCGGCGCGAGGTGCCCAACATCAAGGCCATCTACGACGAGTTTCACGGCGACGACTTCGACGTGGTGAGCGTGGCCGTGTGGGACGACGTGGCCAAGACGCGCGAAGCCATCGAAAAGATGGGCATGAACTGGAACCACATTGTGGGCGCGTCGCGCGAGGTGACCGACCTCTACGGCATCGACGGCATCCCGCACATCATCCTCTTTGACCCCGACGGCGTGGTGGTGGCCCGCGGGCTGCGCGGCGCCGAGATGGACGCCGTGGTCCGCAAGAGCCTGATGAAATAAGCGCGCGCACAGTCTTTTACGACACTGATGGCGACCTGCCGGCACCGCGCCGACGGGTCGCCATCCCGTTTTTTTTTTTTGCGGAGCGATGCCGGCGCGCAAAGCCGACTATGATTAGCTTTGCACCGCAAAAGAAAAACACGCCACACAGTGAACCGACAGATTCTGCGCCTTGCGCTTCCCAACATCATCAGCAACATCACCGTGCCGCTGCTCGGGATGGCCGACCTGGCCATTGCCGGCCGCACCGGAGCCGCCACCCTGACCATAGCCGCCATGTCGGTAGGCACCGGCATTTTCGGAATGATATACTGGAACTGCGCCTTCCTGCGCATGGGCGCCAGCGGCCTGACGGCACAGGCCTACGGCGCGCGCCGCCTCGACGTGTGCGCCGACATGCTTCTGCGCTCCACGGTGGTGGCCCTGGCTCTGGCCGCGCTGCTGCTGGCGCTGCAGAGGCCGGTGTGGGACGTGTCGGCGGCCATCATAGGCGGCTCCGACAGCATCCGGGCGCTGGCGCAGGCCTATTTCGACGTCAGGATATGGGCCGCGCCGGCCACCGTCTGGCTGATGGCGCTGCAGGGCTGGTTCATCGGCATGCAGGATTCGGACACGCCGATGGCGGTGGCGCTGCTGTCGAACGTGGTCAACATTGCGGCAAGCTATTGGCTGGCAATAGGTTGCCAGATGGGCATAACCGGCATAGCCATGGGCACGGTGGCGGCGCAGTATGCCGGGCTGGCCGTGTCGCTCGGCGTGGTGGCCGTGCGCTATCGGAGCTGCGTCCGCCTTGCGAGCGTCCGCCGGAGCCTCAACCCGCAGGCCCTGACTGTCTTTTTCAACATCAACCGCGACATCTTCCTGCGCACACTGTGCATGGTGATTGCCTACACGTTCTTCACCGCCGTGTCGGCACGCATGGGCGACATCACACTGGCCGTCAACACGCTGCTGATGCAGCTCTTCACCCTCTTCTCGTACATGACCGACGGCCTGGCCTACGCCGCCGAAGCGCTTGTGGGCCGGTTCATCGGCGAGCGCGACCGTGCCCGCCTGACGCTGTGCATGAGGCGGCTGCTGATGTGGGGAGCCGTTGTTGCGCTGGCCTACGTGGTCGTCTACGTCGGGCTGTGGCGCAGCATCCTCGCGCTCTTCAACCCCGAACCCGAAGTGCTTGAGGCCGCCGGCCGATACGTCGGGTGGATTGTGGCGGTGCCGATTGTCGGGTTCGCCCCGTTCATGTTCGACGGCTTCCTGATAGGCGCGGCGCAGACCACCGTGATGCGCAACACAGTCTTCTGGGCCACAGTGATTTATCTGACTACATTCTTCGCCCTCCACGCCGGCCTCGGCATGGGCAACACCTCGATCTGGATCGCCTTCATCGTCTTCCTGGCCGGCCGCGGACTGCTGCTGTGGCGATGCACACGCGGCCTGCGCACCATCACCGACATGGTCTGACGCCGAGAGTGTTCCCAAAGACATCGGCACAAGAGGAAAAACAGAACACATTAGAGCCTTTCAGGAACATTATTATTGTGCATTATTGCGGATATTTGCCAACTGTAAAACCGACGCCCGCAATCACCGGATGCACCATGAAACACATCAGTATCAACACAGTACCCAACTATTGCAACGAGGAGTTGATCAAATATATCGACGAAGACCTCGTGATAGTCGACTCGCTGCGCGACATACAGAAATTGGGAACACTCCGGGTCGAAATGAACATCATCCTGATGTGCACCAAAGGCCGCTGCCAGGCCGACATCTTCGGCACCACCAAAGAGATCCGCGCCAACGACGTGGTGGCGCACAGTTCGAGCCTGATAGCCGACAACCTGCTGCTGAGCCCCGACTTCGAATGCAGGATAATGGGCCTGAGCGACCGCCTGCTCAAAGGGCTGCTCAACGCCAACATCGAAATCTGGAACCGCGCCATCTACATCGACAAGCGCAACATCTTCCACCTCGACGACGACAAGATAAAGCTGTGCAGCGCCTACTTCTACCTCATCGGGCTGAAGATAAACGAGAAAGACACGCCCTTCCGCAAAAAGATAGTCCAGTCGCTGCTGCAGTCGGCGCTGTACGAGATATGCGCGCTGATGCAGAACCCGAGCCGCGAGACAAGCCCGGCCATGTCGCAGAAAGAGCTGCTGTTCGAGCGCTTCATCCAGGAACTGTCGGGCACGATGCCCAAGCCGCGGTCGGTGCAGCACTACGGCGACCACCTGTTCGTGACGCCCAAATACCTATCGGCGGTGTGCAAGAGCGTCAGCGGCCGGACAGCGTCGGAATGGATAAACGAATATGTGGAGGACGACATCCGCTTCCTGCTCAAGAGCTCGGACAAATCGATAAAGGAAATAGCTGAGATGCTGGAGTTTCCGAGCATATCGTTCTTCGGCAAATACGTAAGGGCGCACTTCGGGGCGTCGCCCAAGCGTTTCCGCGACCAACTGAAAAACAACTGAATGATGAAAAGAAACCAAATCAGCACCCGCCCAAAAACAACCGAGGCTGACAACCGATTGGTTATCAGCCCCGCAACTTGGTACCGAGACCCGGGATTGAACCGGGGACCTCATGATTATGAATCATGCGCTCTAACCAGCTGAGCTATCTCG
>CALYZD010000151.1 GCA_945607565.1 uncultured Bacteroidales bacterium
GCAGCGCGGAGGCAGCCTCAGGGCCGAGGGCAGCGCCGTGGTGGTGACCGATGCCGAAGAGGTGACGGTGGTCATCGGCATTGAGCCGCTCTACGACAAGGCACAGTCCAACATCGACGCCATGTGCCGCACCACAGACGCCGCAGCGCAGAGAGCCTACGCCGACCTGCTGGCCGAGCACTGCGCCATCCACACCGAGCTCTACAACCGGTGCAGCCTCTGCCTCTACCCCACCGACGAGGAGCGCGACATGACGTCGGAAACGCTGGTGCTCAGGACACGCCGCGCCACGTCGCCCGGCATAATGCAACGGCAGTTCGAGGCCGCGCGCTACAACGTGCTGTGCTCCACCGGCACCAATCCGCCCAACCTGCAGGGCATCTGGAGCGGCACGTGGACTCCGCCATGGTCGGCCGACTTCACGCACGACGGCAACCTGCCCGTGGTGATTTCCAACCTGCTCAACGGCAACATGCACGAGCTGATGAACGCCTACTTCGACTACCACGAGCGGCTGATGGAGCACTACCGCATCAACGCACGGCAGTTCTACGGCGCCGGCGGCATACACGTGCCCTGCCACACCAGCAACCACGGCTACGACAACCACTTCGACGAGACGTGGTGCCTGAGCTACTGGAACTCGGGCGCCGGCTGGGCCGCCAGCTACTTCTACGACTACTACCTCTTCACGGCCGACACGCTCTTTCTGCGCAACCGCGCCTACCCATTCATGAAAGAGGCCCTGGCCTTCTGGGAAGACTACCTCGTGCGCGGAGCCGACGGCAGATACGTCATCGTGCCATCCTACTCGCCCGAAAACAACCCCGCCGAGCACCGCTGGCAGGTCTGCATCAACGCCACCATGGACGTGGCCATCGTCAAGCAGCTGCTGCGCAACTGCACCGAAGCCGCCCGCATCCTCGGCACCGACCCCGACAAACGCCGCCAATGGACGCAGATGCTCGCCGACATGCCGGCCTACCAAACATCGGCCGACGGCGTGCTGCGCGAATGGCTCTGGCCCTACTTCAGCGACAATCAGGCACACCGCCACGCCTCGCACCTCTACGGCCTCTACGAAGTGCCCGACCCCGAAATCGTCCGGAGCCGCGAACTGACCGAAGCCGCCCGCAAGACCATAGCCGAACGCATGAAAGTGCGCTACCGGCAGAGCGGCGGCGAGATGGCCTTCGGGATGTGCCACCTCGCATGGGCGGCCGAAAACCTTGGCGACGCGGCCACGGCCTACGACATCGCCTCGTGGCTGTCGCGATTCTACTGGACCAACGGCATGGCCACCACGCACAACCCGGGCGAGCTCTTCAACATCGACATCTGCGGCGGATTTCCGTCGGTGCTGACGCGAATGTTGGCCACATCGGCTCCCGGAAGCATCTCGCTGCTGCCGGCCCTGCCCGCGCAGTGGAAGCGCGGCAACATCTGCGGAGTGGCTCTGCGCGGCCACGCCCTGCTCGACCGGCTCGAATGGGACAACGGACGCGCCACAGCCACCATCACCTCGGCATCGGCACAGACCATAGCGCTCAGCCTGCCCGCCGGCGCCACACAGATAACCATCGACGGACGCGCCGCTGGCGCCAAGGCTATCAGCCGCATCAGGCTGCAGGCCGGCGTGCCCGCCACAGTCACATTCAGCTATCCCACACCACAATGAACTACCCGCAAGACCCATTCATGCTGCTGAGCTTCGTCAACACCAAGCTGCGCGACGAATACGACAGCCTCGACGAACTCTGCGCCAGCCTCGACATGGACCGCGACACCATTGTCCGGATTCTGGACGAGGCCGGATTCGTCTACATCGAAACAATCAATCAGTTCAAATAACAAAAACACAAACGACACAACCATGAAACAAGCACTGACAGCCCTCGCGGCCCTCGCGGCAACGGCACTCGGAGCCTGCACCCAGCAGAGGCAGCCGGGCACCGACGTCGAGCAGCGCATCGACAGCCTGATGGCGCAGATGACCATCGAGGAAAAAGTGGCGCTCTGCCACGCACAGTCCAAATTCACATCGCCCGGCGTGCCGCGCCTCGGCGTGCCCGAACTGCACTACAGCGACGGCCCGCACGGCGTCCGCGCCGAAATCAACTGGGACGACTGGGGCTACGCCGGCTGGAGCAACGACTCGTGCACGGCCTTCCCCGCCCTGACGGCCCTGGCCTCCACGTTCAACCCCGAACTGTCGTTCGCCTACGGCGACGCACTGGGCGAAGAGTCGCTCTACCGCGGCAAGGACGTCATACTCGGCCCCGGCGTCAACATCTACCGCACACCGCTCAACGGACGCAACTTCGAATACATGGGCGAAGACCCCTACCTGGCCTCGGTGATGGTGGTGCCCTACGTCAAGGGCGTCCAGCGGCACGGAGTGGCCACCAGCGTCAAGCATTTTGCGCTCAACAACCAGGAGCTCTGGCGCGGCCACATCAATGTGGAAGTGAGCGACCGTGCCCTGCGCGAAATCTACCTGCCGGCATTCCGCGCCGCCGTGGTCGAAGGCGGAGCGTGGACGGTGATGGGAGCATACAACAAGCTGCGCGGACAGCACTGCTGCCACAACGAGCTGCTCATCAACAAGATACTCAAAGGCGAATGGGCATTTGACGGCGCCGTGATAACCGACTGGGGCGGAGCCCACGACACGCGCGAGGCAGCCCTCAACGGCCTCGACATCGAAATGGGCAGCTGGACCAACGGCCTGACATCGTCCATGGCCCTGGCCTACGACAACTACTACCTGGCCCGGCCCTACCTCGACGCCCTGCGCAAAGGCGAACTGCCCATGTCGACCCTCGACGACAAGGTGCGCCGCATCCTGCGCCTGATGTTCCGCACCAGCATGAGCCGGCGCACCCACGGCATCATGGGCGGAGCCCGGCACTCGGCCACCGCCCGCGCCGTGGCCAACGAGGGCATAGTCCTGCTCAAGAACAGCGGCGGCTTCTTCCCGCTCGACACCACGACGCAGATGACCATAGCCGTCATCGGGCAGAACGCCACGCGCTGCATGACCCTCAGCGGAGGCTCGTCGGAGCTCAAGGCACGCTACGAAGTGTCGCCGCTCGACGGCATCCGCGCACAGTTCCCGCAGGCCAGAGTGGTCTACTCAATGGGCTACGCCGGCGGACCCTCGGCCTACGGACGCGAAATACCCTCGCCGCTCGACGCCGACAGCCTGCTGCAGGCCGCCGTCGAGACGGCACGCACGGCCGACGTGGTCATCTTTGTGGGCGGACTCAACAAGAGCCACCTCCAGGACTGCGAGGCCGGCGACCGCGTGAGCCTCGGCCTTCCCTTCGGTCAGGACAGGCTCATCGGCGAGCTCAAGGCCGCCAACCCGCGCCTGGGCGTGGTGCTGGTCAGCGGCAACGCGGTGGCCATGCCATGGGTCGACTCGGTCGACGGCATAGTCCAGGCATGGTATCTGGGCAGCGAGGCCGGCCACGCCATTGCCGACGTGCTATCGGGACGCGTCAACCCGTCGGGCAAGCTGCCCATCTCGTTCCCCGTGGCGCTGACCGACGTGGGCGCGCACTCGTTCGGCCCCATCGCCTACCCGGGCGACAGCATCAATGAGAAATATCTCGAAGACATCCTTGTGGGCTACCGCTGGCACGACACGCGCAACATCCGGCCGCTCTTCGCCTTCGGCCACGGCCTGAGCTACACCACATTCGCCCTCACCGACATCAGCCTGCAATCGGCACAGTGCACAGCCGCGCAGACCATCAGGCTCACCGCCAGGCTGACCAACACCGGCAGCCGCAGCGGCGCCGAGGTGGTCCAGGTCTACGTGGGCAAGCCCGACTCCAAGGTGACGCGCGCCGCCAAAGAGCTGAAGGCCTTCGGCAAATACCGGCTCGACGCCGGCCAGTCGGCCACCGTCAGCATCGAGCTGCCGGCCGAGCGCCTCGCATATTTCGACGAGGGCAGCCAGCAGTGGACGGTGGAGCCGGGAGCCTACGACATCATGGTCGGCACGGCCTCCGACAACATTGCCGACACGCTGCGGGTCGACATCAGATGACACCCCCGCGCATCGGGCCTCACATAAACAGTCAGAGCCGGCACCACGCTGAGTTGTGGTGCCGGCTCTGCCGTTTTTTTTTTTTTCGGGAAGACTCCTTCGGGGGCTGATGGCGCGCCTACCTGACGGGGCGGAGCACCATGGCAAAGCCTCCGCCCTGCGCCATGCGGACGGTGCGGCTGCTGCCCGCCTCGACCACAGCCGTGGTGCGGCTGAAGTCGCGGGCCACGGCGTCGGCATTGACACCGTCGGCAAAGAGCGTCATCTCGTAGCGACCGGGGGCGAGGAACGACAGGTCGACGCTGACCGTGCGCGAGTTCCAATCGGTCAGGCCGCCCACGTACCATGTGTCGCCCCGGCGGCGCGCCATCAGGACGTATTCGCCCACGCGGCCGTCGATGGGCACCGACTCGTCCCAGACGGTGGGCACGGCGGCTATGAAGTCGGTGCATTCGGGCTCAGCCTCGTAGTTGCACGGATTGTCGCACAGCATGTTGAGCGGCGATGTGAAGAT
>CALYZD010000152.1 GCA_945607565.1 uncultured Bacteroidales bacterium
CCCGGTGTGCCCATAACCTGCCGCAGCCATATCAAGGCCATACCAAGTCCGAACCAAGTCCGAACCGAAACCTCACCGAAGCTACACCGAAGCGTCGCCGAAGCTACACCGAAGCCACAATTCGGCACTGCCGGCCGCTGTCCGGCTTAAACCACCGTTTGACGCAGACAAACCATTCATAAATAATTATTCATTTAACCTCTATTTTTTTATGCGAAAACTTTTATTAATCATGTCATTCGTGATTGCCTTCTGCACCGGGCTGAACGCGCAGAAGACCTCGCTTACCGGCACCGTGACCGGGGATGACGGACTCCCGATTCCGGGAGCATCGGTAATTGTGAAAGGGACCACCATCGGAACCGTCACCAACCTCGACGGCCAGTACACCCTCCAGGTACCCGCCGACGCCACCACGCTGGTGTTCACCTTCATCGGCATGGCACAGCAGGAGCAGCCCATCGACGGCCGCAAGGTCATCGACGTGCGCCTCTCGAGCGACGAGCAGCTGGTGGACGAAGTGGTGGTGACGGCCTACGGCACATCGACCAAGGGCACATTCACCGGTTCGGCTGCGGCGGTCAGCTCCGAGCAATTGCAGAAACGCCAGGTGTCGAACGTGACGCAGGCTCTGGCCGGACAGGTTGCCGGCGTGCAGATACAGTCGAGCAACGGCCAGCCAGGCGTGAGCGCCACGGTGCGCATCCGCGGCGTCGGCTCCATCAACTCGGGCACCACTCCGCTCTATGTGGTCGACGGCATTCCCTACGATGGCAGCATCAGCTCCATCAACACCAACGATATCGAGAGCATGACCGTGCTCAAGGACGCCGCCTCCACGTCGCTCTACGGCGCACGCGGCGCCAACGGCATCATCATGATAACCACCAAGAAGGGCAGCCGCAAGAACGAGGGCAAAATCAACTTCGACGCCAAGGTCGGCGTCAACTCGCGCAGCGTGACCAACTACGACGTGCTGACCGACCCGCAGACCTATATGGAGACGGCTTATCAGGCCATCTACAACGCCGGCATCTACAACCTGAAGATGTCGCCCTCGGCAGCCAACGCACGCGCCAACTCGGTGCTGCCCACCGGCACCGACGGCGGCCTGGGCTACACCATCTACACCGTGCCCGAAGGCCAGCTGCTGATTGGCACAAACGGCAAGCTCAACCCCAACGCCACCCTCGGCTACTCCGACGGCGAATACTACTACACCCCCGACGATTGGGACGAGGAAACCTTCGTCAACAACAACCGTCAGGAATACAACCTCTCGTTCTCGGACGCCAACGAAAAGGGCAGCTACTACCTGTCGTTCGGCTACCTCAACGACGAGGGCATCATCGACGGCTCGGGCTTTGAGCGCTACACCGGACGCATCAAGACCGACTACAAGATTAAGAGCTACCTGAAGGTGGGCGCCAACGTGGGCTACACCTATTCGGAGAGCCTCTATCCCAGCGAGCAGACCGAGACATCGTCGTCGGGCAACGCCTTCTTTGTGGCCAACATGATTGCGCCCGTCTACCCGATATTTGTGCGCAACGCCGACGGCTCGTATGCCACCAACAAAGGCCGCCGCGTCTACGACTATGGCGACGGCAAGTGCACCAACTTCAGCCGCTCGTTCATGTCGATTTCCAACCCCAAGGGCGACCTGATCTACGACAAGCGCGTCTACCTGCGCGACGCATTGGCAGCCAGCACCTTTGCCGAGCTCACCCCGCTCAAGGGCCTGACGCTGACGGCCCGCTTCGGCCTCAACCTCGAGAACCTCCGCTTCAACAAGCTCTCGAACGTCTACTATGGTCAGAGTGCCGAATATGGCGGTGAGGCCATTCAGGAGCACATGCGCGACTGCGGCTTCGACCGTCAGTATATTGCCGACTACTCGCTGACGCTCAACGAGGATCACGACTTCAACATCACCATCGGTTACGATGGCTACGACTACAGCACCACCGACCTGTGGGCTCAGGGTCAGAACCTCTACAACCCCGACAGCTACTATGTGAACAACGCCATCGACCAGAAGCAGGGCGGCGGCTCGAAAGAAGAATATTCGACAATGGGCTACTTTGGCCGCATCAACTATACTTATCAGGGCAAATACATCGTCAACGGTGCCGTGCGCCGCGATGCTTCGTCGCGCTTCCACCCCGACAACCGCTGGGGTACGTTCTGGGCCGGCAGTGCAGCATGGCTGGCTTCGAGCGAAGAATTCATGAAAGGCATTTCGTGGATCAACATGCTGAAGGTCAAAGCCTCCATCGGTCAGCAGGGTAACGACGACATCCTCGACATGGACGGATACAGCAACTACTATCCTTACCTCGACCAATATTCGATGACGGGTGCCGACGGCGTCTTCTCGGACGGTACGCTGATCTACAAAGGCAACCCCGACCTGACTTGGGAAACTTCAACCTCGTTCAACGCCGGCATCGAATTCGCGCTGCTGGGCAACCGCATCAACGGTTCGGCCGAATACTTCATCCGCAAGTCGACCGACATGCTCTACAACCAGCCCGTGGCCGGCTCGCTCGGCTACACCTCGATCCCGATGAACGTGGGCTCGATGAGCAACTCGGGCGTCGAGCTCGATCTGTCGTGCAACATCCTCAAGATCGGCGACCTGAGCTGGGACATCAACGCCAACGCCACCTTCATCAAGAACAAGATCAACGAGCTGCACCCCGACCTGAACGGCAAGCTGATTGACGGCTCGTATATCTACGAAGAGGGCGAATCGCGCTACCGCATGTATCTGACCCGCTATGCCGGCGTGGACCCCGAAACCGGTCTGGCCATGTATTGGGCCAAGGACAACGAGGGCAACGACGTCAAGACCAGCGACTACCGCACGGCCTCGAACTACAAGCAGGCCACCGACGACCTGCTGCCCAAAGTCTATGGCGGCTTCGGCACATCGCTGACCGCCTACGGCTTCGACGCCTCCATCCAGTTCTCGTACCAGCTGGGCGGCAAGATCTTCGACTCGGGCTATCAGCGACTGATGCACGGCGGCACGTCGTCGTCGGCCGGCACCAACTGGCACAAGGACATCAAGGGCGCATGGACCGAGGCCAACCCCAACACCGACGTGCCCCGTCTGGACGCCAACGACTCGTATGCAAGCAGCACTTCGGACCGCTGGCTGACCAAGTCGGACTACCTGAGCCTCAACAACATCACCGTAGGCTACACTCTGCCGAGCAGCATCCTCGAGAAGATTTACATCGACAAGGTGCGCATCTACTTCGCGGCCGACAACGTGGCGCTCATCAGCGCACGCAAGGGCCTCGACCCGCGCCAGAGCTACACCTCGGCCACCACGGCTCGCTACACACCCATCCGTACCGTTTCGGGCGGTGTCAGCATCACATTCTAACCTTAATCGACTAAACTTGATTTTCGTATGAACACCAGAATATTATTTACATCGGCAGCCCTCGCTGCCATGGCAGTGGTTGGATGTACCGATCTGGACACCGTGCCCGAAGGTTCGACCATCACTTCCGAACAGAAAGCCGAGATCGTCGAAGCCGACCCCTCCAAGTCGGAGGCAGGCGTCAACGCCATCTTCTCGACATTCTCGCAGTACATGCCCAACTCGGGCGCTCTCGGCGCCAGCCGCCACAACGACTTAGGCTATCCGAGCGTGATGCTCTTCACCGACGCCAACGGCTTTGACGTGGTGAGCCAGGACAACGGCTACAACTGGACCGCCAGCGACCTCGACTTCAGCGACCGCACCAACACCACCAACGAATGCCAGATTCTGTGGAACGACATGTACAGCATCGTCTATGCCTGCAACAGCGTCATCGGCAACATCGACGCGGCCACCGAAGACGCCCAGTCGCAATACTTCCTTGCGCAGGGCCTGGCCACACGCGCATTCGCCTACCTGATAATGGCACAGCTCTATCAGTACAACTACGAGGGCCACGAGACATCGCCCTGCGTGCCGCTGATCACCGACGAGAACGCCAACGACTGCGCCACCAACGGCAGCAAGCGCGCCACCGTCAGCGAGGTCTACACGCAGATAGCCACCGACGTCAACCAGGCCATCGACCTGCTCACGGCATCGTCCGAAGCCGGCATCAGCCGTCCCGACAAGCGCTACATCGACCTGGCCACCGCCTATGGCATCCGCGCCCGCATGAACCTGGCCATGCACAAGTATGCCGACGCGGCCGCCGACGCCGACGCAGCCATCAAGGCATCGCCGGCACAGCCCGCCTCGATTGCCGAAGTGAGCGTCCCGACGTTCTGGTCGAGCACCGAAAACTGCTGGATGTGGGGCATCATCGTGGCCGAGACTGACGACGTGGTGTCGTCGGGCATCGTCAACTGGCCGTCGCACCGCGGCTCGCTCAACTATGGCTACGCTGCCTATTCGGGCGGATTCGCCGTCAACCAGAAACTCTACGCCTCCATCCCCGAGACCGACGCCCGCAAAGGCTGGTGGCTCGACGAGAACGGCGAGTCGGTCAACCTCAACGCCGAGCAGCAGGCCTACATCGAAGAGCAAGGC
>CALYZD010000153.1 GCA_945607565.1 uncultured Bacteroidales bacterium
TTTTGCAAATAGCCAGCATAGGCAACGACGCCTTTCATCGAGCCACTTTTCCCTTTGATTTTCCCATTGAGTCCGTTGTCTTTGCAGAAGTTTCGCAACGTGCCGTCCTCCCCCGAAACAGCCAGAGTTTTCTCGAACTGTTCGAAACAACTGTCATTTTTGAAACTGATTAGCAACTCAACTATTGATGCCGCACTCGCGCCGGTAAACGGCGACAAACCTGAACCATCATAAAAATGGTTCGAAGTTCCTGTCGTTTGTTTGCAAAAATCAGTCAAAGTGCGCGTTGCGCAATCCCAATTTGAATGGCCTGTTTTGCGGAATGACATCTCAAGCGACAAAGCATCAGCAAAAAGATTGTTGCTACGCTTGTTTGTAATACAACAAATATCAATAACAGGAGGTGACAATTGTTCTGCAACAAGCATGGCCGAAGGTGAGCATCGACCATAGCTAATGCTGTCTGTAACTGCAATCCCAAGTTCTGCAAGACAGGCAATAAGATCCTTAGCCATAGTCAGTTCCGGATTACAGAGCGCTCCTTTGACCTTGAAATTGGTTCGTCCGACAGGTATGGCCCCTGTGACGTAAATGTCAGATTCACCTGTCCCATAGATAAATGCACTATCGGCAGTACCGGAGTAGGATTTGACGTAACAGGCAGGCATTTTCATGAGTTTTGGCACAGTTTTGCTAATGGTGCAAAGTTCGCCGACTGCTGCAGGCGAATTCAGAAAAATCTCGAAAGTGTTGTCGTTGTAATTAAGCGATCTGGGCGCACTCCCATAGTAATTACCCATATCTTCCCAAAGTCGCGAAGAGTTAAAATACGGCCTATCTATATGACTATCGTCAATAATTATTCCGCCTTTTATTTGTTTATGGCCGCTTTGCGATAATTGCCGGGCTATGTTTTTCGCAAATTTTTCAATGTTGTTTCCGGCAAAATATTTCGAATTGAACGTAGGGTCGCCGCCACCGACAACCACAATAGCATCCTTCTCACTGTCGTACAGAGCCTTAGTCGCAAACTTATAATCCGCGCCGAGAATTTTGAGCGCAGCCCCGGTTGTGAAAAGTTTAGTGACAGATGCCGGAGTCATCTCTTTTTCAATGTTATAGGAGCACAGTGTGTCGCCGCGATCGAGATTGATAGCCAAGACAGCCTGCGTTTCGGCTCCACTCAGATTCTCGAGCGGCGGTGTGGTCTCGACCGGCTGATTGCTTTGCAAACAGGGCGCGCAATTTGTGAGCAAAAACGCAAAAATGTATGATTTCATCTGATCATTTGTTTGTCCAAAAGTTCGATTTCTTTCTGACGGGCCAACATCTCTTCGAATAACTTTTCGGCAGCGGCCTTTTCTTTTATATCGCTGTTTTTGAGAGCATTGTATTTTTCAATTGAATTATTGCACCATGCTATTGCCTGCGTAATATCACCTTTGCAGTCGAACGAAATGGCCAGATTATAGGCGGCACGCGCGGAATTTCTGACGTTTCTGCCATTATAAATTTCACCCCAAATATTCTGAGCCTCTGACCATTCGTTGCGTCTGAGCCACTCGTGGGCATTGCCGAAGTCGGCATTGTTGTTGGCAAAGATTGCCCTGCTGATTCGCTCCCAAGAAGGGACAATTTGCATGGCAAATTTTTGTGCCGAATTTTCGGCGCAGGCAAGTTCAACCTCATCATATTCCGGCAACTCTCTGATACACAGCTCGACAGTTTCCGCCTCGGCGTTCCAGATAAGAGTATCATTTCGGGGCTCGAAGTTTTTGTAGATGCCTCCCGGACGGACAAATGTCAGTTCAAGATGTGATTTTCCAACAAATGTTCCACTGAGCAATGTGCTTTCGAACGAACCCAAATAAATTTTTTCTAAGTTGATTTCTGCATTATTGTCAATATTTTGAAGCACGATGATGCCCTGCGCATTGTTTGCGGCGCAAATTTTCAGACTGTTGCGGACTATGTAGTCGAAATCGCCGCGCGTGGTGTCGCAGGTCGCACTGATGTATCCGCTGCTATTCAAGATGTTGGCTATGGTTCGAATAGCAAAAATGCCGATGGTGTCGACGCCTTTGGGTGTGGCCGCTAACTTATTGTTGTTCAGCGCGATATAGACATTAGCCGTTTCTTTGACGGGCGCGGTGCAGACCAGCGCCACACGCTCTACATCGGCCGGGAGCGTGTAATCGGCCGGGCGGAGAACCTCGTATTGAACATACTCATAACTGTTTGCCACACACGATGTTAGCATAACAAATACTGCGGCAGCCTGTGCTATTCTCATTCTTTTTGCATCTGAAGTTGTCTTCAAATATAGTCAAATTTATATCTGCCGGCACAGGTTTGCATTGCAGCGCAACTCGAAAGTTGTAATTATCTTTGCGCAAAAGACTTTAATTTTATGACATTTAGCGATTTGAACATAAACAAGCCATTGCAGCGCGCACTGGCCGATTGCGGTTTCGAAACCCCCACCCTCATTCAGGAACGCGTCTACCCTGCGGCGCTGTCGGGACGCGACATTCTCGGCATTGCCCAGACCGGCACCGGCAAGACACTCGGCTACCTGCTGCCGTGCCTCAATCAGTGGAAATTCAGCAAAGACAAGCAGCCTCAGATTGTGATCCTTGTACCGACGCGAGAGCTTGTGGTACAGGTAGTTGAAGTGGTCGAAAAATTGACCGCGCACATAAATTTCGTTTGCTGCGGCGTCTTCGGAGGCGTCGGGATGCAGCCGCAAGCGGCCATGATTGCGGCAGGCACCGACATGATTGTGGGCACGCCCGGCCGCCTGCTCGACCTTGCCCTCAACGGCTATCTGGCCCTGCGAAACGTGCGCCGGCTGGTAATCGACGAGGTGGACGAGATGCTCGACCAGGGCTTCAGGACGCAGCTCGGGCGCGTTTTCGACATCCTGCCCAAACGACGCCAGAACCTGATGTTTTCCGCCACGCTGACAGATGAAATCGAGAGCCTTATGGACGTATATTTCGACAATCCGTTGAAGATAGAGGCCGCACCAACCGGCACGCCGCTCGAAAACATCGACCAGAAATTTTACGAAGTGCCCAACTTCAACACCAAAATCAACCTGCTGCGGCAGCTCCTGCACACAGACGCCACGATGGAGAAAGTGCTTGTGTTTGTGGGCAGTATGGCTCTGGCCGACAAGGTCTTTGAGCAGATTGCGCCCGACTTTGCCGAGACGGCCGACTACGTCCACTCTAAACGCACTCAACACCAGCGATTTGAAGCCGTCCGCAACTTCCACGAAGGCAATTTGCGGATTCTGATTGCCACCGACCTTGTGGCGCGCGGAATCGATGTGTCGAACGTGTCGCACGTCATAAATTTTGATCTACCGGGCGAGCCGGAGCAGTACATGCACCGCATTGGCCGCACCGGACGCGCTGACAGACACGGAGTTGCATACACATTCTGTTCGCCATACGAAGCCGACAAACGCGGCGAGATAGAACGGCTGATGAACCGCCAAGTCGAGAACCTGCCACTGCCCGACGGGCTGGAGATTTCGGAGGTGCTGTCGGACTTTGAACAACCGGTCTTCAAGATGAAAAACGTCCTGATCAAGACGGCGGCCGTGCCCGGCAAGGCGTTTCACGAGCGTTCGGAAAAGAATCGGAAAGAGAACGTCCGCACAAAATTCTCGGCCACACGGCTCAAGAAATTTTCGCGTCCCGAACGCAAAAAGAAATAGCCGAGTGGCAGACGACCGATTTCGAAACGCAAGGAAAAACGACGATAAGTTCCACAAGGGGAAGCGCCAACATGTGTGGCGCACTCCCCTTTTTGATTTCAAAAACACCTGTAAAACAAGATGATGTGAAGTGAATTGTTGATTGATAACAGATAAAATAACCTACACGCTGATAAAACAGTCATCACAATAGAGTGTAAAACATATAAACACTATTGTCTGAAACTGAAGATCTTTAGAACCGTAAAAGACATTACCGGGGTAAGTTTTTGCTGTCAATGACATGACACTGAACGATGACTACATCATACCTCGACATGGCAACAACCGCTGGGGAAAATAGTGAATGCCGCAAAATATAGAACAACAAAGCGCTTAACACCCAGAATATTAGAAACAAGAGATATATCACATGAAACTATAGAACAGTATGCTGCATTTATCCACCGTTGATGTGGTTTTGGATGCTGTTGTTAACAAGAAATATAGGCTTTTTAGTCGCACCCTGCGTGGGTGCGTGGTTCGAAAGCTTTACAATTATAAAACGAAACAAGCTATACTTGTCACACCCTGCGTGGTGCGAAGATTGGAACGTTGATGGAGCGCGCTAAACACCGACCGACCGCATTCGGGCTGTGTGGTCTGATGGCTGGCCAAAACGACATATATCAACACAGCAGATTGCACCACCATAAAGCAAAAAAACCATGGCAAAACGTAAATAAATGTTTAAATTTGCACCGTTTGGAGCAAACGGCGATGCTCGCACCGAGTTCTATTTCGGCTCAATAGCGGCCATT
>CALYZD010000154.1 GCA_945607565.1 uncultured Bacteroidales bacterium
TCGCCGCCTTCTTCTGAAGAGACCCAGCCAGCACGGTTGGGTCTCTTCGTTTTTTGACGTAATATGGTATTGCTGCGTATATTTTGCCGATACCATTTTAATGTGTAATTTATCATGATACAATATGGTAGACAATAAGTTACAGCGGCCTGCAACTATATTGCAAAGAGACTACACCGATGTGCTGCGCGGCATATCAATGGTTCTTATAATGATAACGAATGCATGGGAGCCATTCAGCAGTTTCCCGCGTGTCCTGAACCTTGTCGGTGCGGTGTGCGTGGCCGTTTTTCTCTTTTTGTCGGGCTACGGGTTGAGCGAGAGCTATAAGCAGAACGGTCTGGCCGGTTTTGTCGGCCGCAAGTTCAGCAGAATTGTGCTCCCTTATTGGATATGGCTCGCATTTACCATGCCTTTTCGAGACTTCAACGCGACGGAACTGCTGCGTAACTTCTTTTTTATCCCATCGTCCGACACTTACCTGTATTTCATTGTATATCTGATTTACTGCTACTTGGCTTTCTTGGTGGCCCACCGCTTTTTCCCGCGTCATAGCATCATCGTACTTGTGGTCTTCTCCGGCATTTCGCTCTTCATGCCATCACTTATGGCCGCCAAGTCGTTCAGTTTTGTTGCAGGATGTCTTGTTTCAAGACACTCCGCACGCATAGAGAGCATAATCAGGTCGGGGCGGCTGGCACGCTATGTGATTGCTGCTACCGTTATCGCAATAGTCGCTTATGCGCTGAAAGCACTTCAGCCGGTGCAAGACTATGAAGGCACGCCGGCATTCAATCTCATCTTGTCTGTCAGCCTGCTACTATTCACACCGGCGTTCATGGCCATGCCGGCGCTGATACCGGCATTGAAGCGCATCAGGATATCAGCCACGGCAGGAGTCATGTCGTTGGAATTGTATATGGTGCATTCGGCGTTTGTGCCGCATATAGCCAGTTTGGCCGACGTCGTTGAGTACTGTGCGGCATCTATCATTATCGCCACGGTTTTTCACCGCTTCAATCGTTCATGGCTGAAATCTGGCGGCGGCGACTCAATCCGTCTGCTGTCGATATTGCTCTACGCTGCCATCTGCTACATTCTGGCTCTGAAATACGCGATGCGCTTAACTCCTCATTTTGCCTACATTGCCGTCGGCTATCTCGTTTTGATATATCCCGTAGTGCAGACAGCAAGGCGGATATGCGAGCGGCATGCATTCCGCCGCTACGCCTTGCCACTAATGCTGACGGCTTACTGCGCGGCGCTTGTGGCGGTGCAGTATCAGTTTGACCCTTACGAATTGCAGGTCGACAGATGGTCGGCCATACACAACGTCATCGGCGCAATGATGCATGGCGACTTCCCCTATCTCGCCCAGACGCATCTCGATGGCTACGCCTCGCCTTTCCCCGTGTGGATGGTTGTTCACATTCCTTTTTATCTGCTTGATAATGTGGGACTGTCTATTGTCGCTGCTACGGCTGTCTTCGTCGTCACGCTGCGCCATTGCCATGGCACGAAGTCGGCTTTGCTGGCAATGCTGATGCTGGCACTTTCGATAAACATGTGGTACGAAACATCAGTCAGAAGCGACCTCATTACAAACTTCCTGCTTCTTGCAGCATTCATCGTCTACATCCATAGCAAGGGCATATCCTTTGCCACGCACCCGTGGACCATGGCCGTCATCTGCGGATTGTGGGTCTCAACGCGCCTCACCTGCGCGCTTCCGCTATTTATCGTGCTTTTCCCTTCGTGGCTGCGCATCATGTGGAGCAAGCGCATCATCATTCCGATTGTGGTGCTGCTCACATTTGTTCTCACATTTTTGCCGCTGCTGCTGTGGGATGCCGAGGCGCTGCTTTTTGCCGAATATCCTCCTTTCGTGCTTCAGGCGGATCATAGCTATCCAGCCGACGCGCTGCTGACCGTCGTTCTGTGCATTCTGTTCGCGCTTTGGCATCGTTCCGACATCCGTAGGCTCATGTTCGGCCAGTCGGCTGTCTTTATTGCCACCGCCGGCGTGTCGTTGATTCACAGCATGGTGCTGTCCGACGACTGGGAGCTGTTTTTCGGACCCAAATATGACATAACCTACTTCGACATGGCACTGCCGTTCCTCATCGCGGCCGCTTCGGTGGGCTGCGGCGCGGCCAAGGCGTCTGCCGACGGTGCCGCTAATTGATACCTGCCATTGGCCCAAATGAATAACTATTTTCTTACTTTTGCATTTCGATTCAGGCGGCGAGCAGAGTTTGTCCCTACCAATGTTTCGACTATGGGTGCTATTTTGGAATACATAAATTCTCACAACGAGAGCGGATTCAAGTGTTATAGTACAAAGAAAACTTCTTTGGACGATAACAATACAGATACTATTTCAAGCGAAAATTCAGATACTGATACTGTTCAGATTGACACAAAAGGTAAATTTGCAGAAGATGATGTGCGGTTAATTAATACTATAAGAATACCTAACTACCTGATTAATAGCACCCCCCTATTTTAAATACTTTTTAGACGGATCTCGGCATACCTATAAGGTGGATGACATTGCCATCGGGAACAAGATCTTTCCGATTTTGGCAGGGCAGATTGTTGTCGGTTGTTGCTACCGTCCAAACAGGGACACATTCAAGAAAGCTGATTTGGGGAATGACGGTGGCATCAGAAAAAAAATCGTTATTTCGTTGCCAAAGCAGTTCCACACAAAAGGCAAACCCGATGATTTCGCACGCTCCTATTGTGAGCAGATAAACCAGCATTTGGCGGCAACCAACCGTTTCGCATCGTCAAGAGGAACGAAAATCAGCAAGATTCTTTTCTATAAGACCGATGGTCCGACAGTTGCCGATGTAACAGACAAGAATCGTTACAAGAACAGTGCCATTGCTCAGATTCAGAACGAAATGACCGATGAAGAGCAGTTGTTGGTCAATGACCTTTGTAAGGCCAACAAACTGTCAAGCGACAGTTGGCTCATCAAAGACGGTTCTTTGCAATACAATCCACGTTTTTCCAATATCGACCAGGCGCAATGGAATAATATGCGTTCCAACTATAAATACGTGGTTGGTGTGTCTAAATCATTCGACCCCGATTTGCTCAAAAACCACGAGGGCAAGAAACTTTCGCAGATAATAGCCAGCCTAAAACCGTTTGAACGCACAAAAGCATACAAATACGTTTCCAAGCATTCAAATGGGATGACCTTCGCCGTTTGGTATCTGAGGCTACGCAAAAGCGACTTCCGAGAAACGCATTTTTCTGATGTAGTAAAGTGTGAGATGCTTATGTTATCACCGTCGCACCCCATCAAAACAGTCACAATCGATGCCATTAGTGCCAACCTTATTCGCGAAGCCTACCCAGTTTGTTATGGTGCAGATACTCGGTGGGCCAACCATTTATACCCTGTCTATCTTACCGAAACATTCTGTAAATCACATTATATCGACAGCAATATTTTTCTAAGTCTATTTTGATTATGAGTACAGAAAGAATAATAGGCAAGATTTCTGCTACAGAGAAATATCCGTCCACAACAGATGATTTTTTCTTTTGGACCGACAAGGGCGAGATTTTAAGTCCGTTCGACATCGTAAAAGTCAAGCATCTTCCGAACGATAGCACTATTACTTATGCTGTTATCGAAGAGATCAATCATGTAACCGACGCAGCAAGTCACTTCACGAATTACATTTCAAGCGATTTTGGTGACACTACCGATAATTTCGGCAATATGAATCGTCTGGGAATGAATTATGTAAAGGCAAAAGTTGTCTGCAATACAGGAAACATATATTCGCCTATGCTTGACGGAAAACAAGTTTCGCTCTGTACGCCCGAAGATATTAAAACGGCATTGGGCCTCAACAATGTCAAGAATCCCATTGTGTGCGGTTATTTGCAGATGTACAAAGGGGGTGAAGCTCTAAATATTAAGGTAGAATTGAATGCTAATTTCCTGATTGGTCCTGAAGGTGCTCATCTGAATGTGTCAGGCATATCGGGATTGGCCGCCAAAACTTCTTATTCAATGTTTTTGCTCAATGCTATTCAGCAAAAATTTTGCACCAAAGATGGTGGTGAAGTGGCTTTTGTGTTTTTCAATGTCAAAGGCAGAGATTTGATGGCAATTGACGAAGCCAACACAGAGTTGAACGAAACTGACAAAACTATATATACCGAAGAGTTGGGCCTGAAACCATTGCCTTTTCAAAACGTGACATACTTTTACCCGTACGACAATCAGCGCCCCGGCAATGTGCTGACCAATGCCGACCCGAAAGATGTTGAGCGTCAGCGAAGCAACAAAAAGGCATACACCTATAAATTCCCTTGTGAGAAGAACTATATCGACAAACTTGATCTGTTGCTTGCCAACGAGGACGACAGCACTGGCACAATGGAAAGTTGTGTCAATTA
>CALYZD010000155.1 GCA_945607565.1 uncultured Bacteroidales bacterium
GACAGCGGTGACAGCGGCAGTGGCGACGATAGCGGCGACAGTGGCGACACGGGCGATGGCGACATCAGCGGCAAAGTCACAGTGACATTCGACTCGTTTACCAAAGGCACCGCTACCATCAATGGCGTGACCATCACCGGCAACCTCAAGTCTGGCGTTGCATCCAAGACCTACAATGGCGCGACCTACACCACGGCTCTTAAAATGGAGTCGGCAACATCAATCAGCTTCACGACCACCGAAAAGGCGGTGCTGACGCTGATAACCGACGGAGCAGCCTCTAAAACAGTCAAGGTCGACGGTAATAAACAGGCTGTCGACGGGGACGGTGTGATAACACTCGAAATCGACCCAGGTTCGCACACGGTAACTAAGGGCGACACGATGAACCTCTATGCGATAATCATCACGCCAAGCACCACAACCGAATGATGCTACATTAACAATTGTCCGATTCATAACTAATCGAGCCCCGCTCCCGGCCGCGTGCCGAGTGCGGGGCTTGCTTGTGCAAAGGCGGGTGGGGGGGCGCCGCCTCTCCTATGTTGAGCAAAAGACGCCATTGGCGGCCGCGCCGACACCCGACATTGATAATTTGGGCCAAGCGCGGCAGCGAGCATTGCTTTTCGTCTAATTCTATTAATTTTGCACGTCGTTAATTCAGCTCCTCAGCAAAAAATGATGTCGATGAAACATACCATTCTTCTGTGCGCGGCGGTCGGGCTCGCATCGTGCGTCCGGCAGCCCTCGGTCATGGAAGATCCGGTGGTTGCCGTGGGCGACAGGCAGCTGACGCGCGCCGAGCTCAGGGCGCTCATCCCCCAGCACGCCAATGCGGCCGACAGCGCCGTGTTCGCTCAGGAGACCATCCGCCACTGGGTCAGCAACGAGGTCAAGCTGCGCAAGGCCCGCATGAACATGACCGACGACGAGATGCTCGAAATCGACAATCTGATTGACGAATACCGCACCACGCTGCTGGTCAACAAATACCAGCAGAAGCTCATCCGCCAGAAGTTCGACCCCGCAGTGACCGACGACGCCGTGGCGGCCTACTATGCCGACAATGCCGACAACTTCCGCCTCAACGAGAACATCTTCCGCGGCATCTTCGCCATACTGCCCGCAGGCGTGCCGCACTACGACCGCTTCATGGAGATGGTGCGCGCCCGCAAGGACGACAGCACGGCCGAGATGGAGAAATATCTGTTCCAGAACGCGCGCAAATATGACCTGACGCTCGACAAGTGGATGCCGTTAGCCTCGGTCAAGAAATATTTTCCGGGCAACATCATAGCCAACGAGGCAGGCGTGCTGCGCGGCCGCCGCGACTACGTGGTCAAGGACGAGCACTACATCTACGTCCTGTCGGTCTACGACGCCCATCAGACGGGCGAGGTCAGTCCGCTCGAATATGTCAAAGACAAGATAACCGCTATTCTAATCAATAAGAACCGCATGGAGTTCGTGCGCAAAATCGACCGCCAGCTCTATGACGAGGCTCTCAACGAAAACTTAATCAGATACTATGACGATGAAAAATAAGAAGCCGCTGCTGTGCGTGGCGGCCGCCGCCATGATGCTTGCCGCCGGCGTGCCCTGCGGCGCGCAGAGACTGCTGATAGACGACGTGGTGGCCGTGGTTGGCGACGACGCCATCTGGCGCTCCGACATCGAATACCAGTACGAGCAGTCGCTCATCGACGGCGTCAACTACAACGGCGACATGAAGTGCAACATCCTTGAGCAGCTCCTCATACAGAAGCTGATGGTCAACCAGGCCAAGCTCGACAGCATCGAGGTGAGCGAGAACGACGTGGTCAACCGCGTGGACGCCCGCATGAACTACTTCATTCAGCAGGTGGGCGGCCAGGACAAGCTCGAAGAGTATTTCAACAAGTCGCTCATGCAGATCAAGCGCGACCAGATGGACATGGTGCGCACCCAGATGCTGACCGACCAGATGCAGGCCGAGATAACCAAGGACATCAAGATATCGCCCTCCGAAATACGCGACTACTACAACCGGATGCCCGAAGACAGCATCTCCTACGTGCCGGCCCAGTACGAGCTCGACCAGATAGTCATCTACCCCGAGGTGGACCAGGCCGAAGTGGACCGCGTCAAAGGACGCCTGCGCGACTTCCAGAAGCAGGTGGCCGAGGGCCGCGACTTCGCCACGCTTGCCGTGCTCTACTCCGAAGACCCCGGCTCGGCCTCGCGCGGCGGCGACCTCGGCTGGTATACCAAGGCCGGCTTCGTGCCCGAATTCTCGGCCGTGGCCTTCAACCTGCAGGAGAAGGGCAAGGTGTCGAAGATTGTGCAGACCGAATTCGGCTACCACATCATCCAGCTCATCGACCGCAAGGGCGAGCGCATCAACGTCCGCCACATCCTGATGAAACCCAAGGTCAACGCCGCCGCACGCACCAAGGCCGAGCACTTCCTCGACACCATGCTGGTGCTGATGAACGACGGCAAGGCCACCTTCGACGAGCTGGCCAAGCGCTTCTCGATGGACAAGGACACGCGCTCCAACGGCGGCGCCATGATTAACCCGCAGGACGGCTCGGTCAAGTTCGAGCTCAGCCAGATTCCGGCCGAGATAGCCAAGGCCATCCAGGGACTCGAAGAGGGCGGAGTGTCCAAGCCATTCGCCATGATCGACGAGCGCAAGGGACGCGAGACCTACCGCATAGTGCGCCTGCGCCGCCGACACGCGCCTCACCGTGCCAACATGCGCGAGGACTACAACCTGCTCCAGGGCATCATGGAGGAGCAGAAACGCAAGCAGACCATGAACGACTGGATCATAGCCAAGCAGCGCGAAACCTACATCAACATCTCGCCCGAGTGGCAGAACTGCGAATTCAAATACAAGAACTGGGTCCGATAGCACCGCAACATGCCTAAACATCTTTTGCTCGCCGCAGCCGCCGTGCTGACGTGCCTGGCAGCCGCCGCACAGCCGCCGCAGCAGCCAAGGCGCATCAGGATAACGATTGAGAAGGCCGACTATCTGCGCCACGACGACAAGATAGGCCGCAACACCCAGTCGCTCAACGGCAATGTGGAGCTCTCGCACGGCGGCACGCGCCTCTTCTGCGACAGCGCCTACATGTACAACGACTCCAACTTCGTGGTCTGCTACGGCAGCGTCCACGTCATCCAGAACGACTCCATACACATCTACGGCGACAAGCTCGAATATGACGGCGACGGCAACATCGCCAAGTTCCGCTCCAACGTCCGCGCCAACAAGGGCGACACATGGCTCTACACCGAGCACCTCGACTACGACCGCCTCCAGAACGTGGGCTACTACTTCGCCGGCGGCCGCATGGTCAACCTTCAGAACGTGATGATTTCGCGCCGCGGATACTATTACCCCAACACCAACGACGCCTACTTCAAGGACTCGGTGGTGGTCACCACACCTGAATACCGCATCGACAGCGACACCCTGCGCTACAACACCCACACCGAAATAGTGGGCATGCTGGGGCCCACCCGCATCGTCAACTCCGACTCCACCGTCATCTACAGCGAAGACGGCTGGTACGACACCCGCGAAGACCACGGCCGCCTGCTGCGCAACGGCGTCATCACCACGGCCGACAAGATTCTGCGCGGCGGCACCATCGTCTACGACCGCCGCTCGGGCCTGGGCCGCGTGTGGGACAACATGCAGCTCGAAGACACCACCGACCACATGACCGTCTTCGGCGACCGCGGATTCTACAACGACCGCACCGGAGAGGCACTGGCCACGCTCAACGCACGCCTGCACCACGTCTACCGCACCGACACGCTCTTCATGCACGCCGACACCTTCGAGGTGGTGCCGCTGGCCGACACGTCGCGACTGATAAAGGCCTACCACAACGTCAAGTTCTACCGCTTCGACCTGCAGGGACGATGCGACTCGCTCCAGCTCGACATGCGCGACACCGTGGCCACCATGTATCACACACCCATCATCTGGGCGCAGGGCAATCAGATGACGGCGCAGGAAATAAAGCTCTACACCCGCGACCGCGTCCTCTACAAGACCGAACTCATCAACGCCGCCTTCGTCATCTCGCCCGAAGACTCGGTGGGCTACAACCAGGTCAAGGGCAAACTCATCACGGGCTACATCCGCAACAACGAAATCCACCACATCGACGTCGACGGCAACGGCCAGACGGTCTACTATCCCAAAGACCGCGAAAACGTCATCGGCGTCAACCGGGCCGAGAGCAGCGCACTGACGCTCTTCTTCAAAGACCGCCGAATCAGCAACATAGTGATGCGCGTCAGCCCCTCGGGCAACATGAACCCGCTGCTGCTGCTCGACGAGGAGGCCACGCGCCTCAAGGGCTTCAGATGGCTCGACGACTACCGCCCCAAATCGAAGAC
>CALYZD010000156.1 GCA_945607565.1 uncultured Bacteroidales bacterium
AGCAGGTTGTCGAACAGGACGGTGCCGTCGGTGCCGATGATGGTCAGGCGCGTGCCCTGGTCGTGGAGCATGCGGGCCAGGTCGGTCATGTGGGCGATGCTGTCGTGGTGGCTGGCCAGGTAGTTGTGGATGAACTGTGCCTGCGTCTGCTGCATCAGGTTGAGCGAGTCGATGCGGTTCTGGCGGTCGCGCCGGTACTGGTACGAGCTGACGGCGATGCAGAAGATGACGAGCAGCGCGGCGAAGTAGATGCTTATCTTTTTGTAGAACGACATGGCGGACAGTGTGTCGTGTGTGGTTATTGCCTGCGGCGGACCGCCTACTCTTCGAAGCAGTATCCGTATCCGAGCCGTGTGACGATGTTCTTGCTGTATGGTTCTATTTTCTTGCGCAGCCGCGTTATGTTGACGTCCACCGTGCGGTCGAGCACGTAGACGTCGTCGCTCCACACCTGCTGCAGGATGGCCTCGCGCGAGTAGACGCAGCCGGGGTTGCTCATGAGCAGCAGCAGTATTTCGAATTCCTTTTTGGTCAGTTCGATTTCGGCGCCGTCGCGATAGGCTTTCTTCTTGACGGTGTTGACGCTCAGCGTGCGGTAGCTGATGGTCTCGGGCTGCCTGTGTTCGGGCTGCGAGCTGCGTCTGAGCACGGCCGCCACGCGCGCCATCACCTGCTTTATCGAGAAGGGCTTGGCTATGTAGTCGTCGGCGCCGAGGGTGAATCCGGTCAGCGTGTCGTTTTCGGAGGCCTTGGCCGTCAGGAAGATGATGGGCACGGTGGCCGTCTCGGGCTTCTGGCGCAGCAGCGATGCCATCTTGAATCCCGACATCCCGCCCATCATCACGTCGAGCAGCAGTAGGTCGTAGGCTTTCAGGTCGCGCTCCATGGCAGCCTCGGCCGATCCGGCTATGTCGACGGCGTAGCCTCCGTTTTCGAGGTTGAACTGGAGGATTTCGCAGATGTCGGGTTCGTCGTCTACCACAAGTATTCGTTTCATAATGATGCCTTTGTTGGTTGTGTCGATGCAAATAACACCATTATTGGCGAAACGGATGTTACGCCGCCGTTACATTTTCGCCCTTCAGAGTCCCAGCGCCAGCCGTAGCAGCTCGTCGGGCGTGTCGACGATGTGGTCGGGCCGGGCGGCTTCGAGTTCGGCGCGGCTGCGGAATCCCCACGTCACGGCGGCCACGGGCACTCCGGCGTTGCGGGCCGTCTGGATGTCGACGGGCGTGTCGCCTGCGTAGAGCACGTCGGCGGCGCTTGGCGTGCGGCAGATGCTCATGATGTCGTGCACTATGCCGGCGTCGGGCTTGGGCTGATGGCCGTCGCGCAGGCCTATGACGGCGGCGAACCCGGCGTCGTGGAAATATTCGTCGACCACGGCCAGCGCGCCCGCGTGGAACTTGTTGGAGGCCACGGCCGTCATCACTCCGGCCTCGGCCAGGCCGGCCAGCAGCGACGCGATGCCGGCGTAGGGCGCGGTGGCGTCGTGGCTGTGCTCCATGTAGTGCGGCACGAAGGCCTCGCGCATCCGGGCCACGTTGTCGGGCGTGCGGGCCTCGGCCGGCAGCGCGCGCTCAAACAGCTTGTCGATGCCGTTGCCCACGAAGTGCCTGTATGGGTCGAGCGGATGCTGCGGATAGCCGAGCGTGCGCAGGGCGTGGTTGGTCGAGGCGGCAAGGTCGGTGAGCGTGTCGAGCAGCGTGCCGTCGAGGTCGAAGATGACGAGTTTCTTTTTCATGATGGCGTTGTTTCCTTTTTTTCGGCGGCAAAGGAACGCATTTTTTCCGTCAGTTGTGCCGATGCGCCCGGGCCGTGCCGGCAGAGCGATAAGTGGCGGCTTTGTGCTATTTTTGCGCCCGGCCGCCAGCCGGCCGCATCAAACCACACACCAACGCACACACCGTGAATACACAAGACGCACAACGATTCGGCCTGCCCGTGGCCGAAATCATCGACACCACCCGCCGCCACCTTTCGGAGGGCAACACACTCATCGTCACGGCGCCGGCCGGGGCGGGCAAGAGCACGCTGCTGCCGCTCACCTGGCTCGACCAGCCCGAGTTCGCCGGCGGCCGCATTCTGATGCTCGAGCCCCGACGGCTGGCCGCCCGCACCATAGCCATGCGCATGGCCGACATGCTGGGCGAGGACGTGGGTCGCACCGTGGGCTACCGCATCCGCTTCGAGACGCGCGTCAGCCCGTCCACCCGCATCGAGATACTGACCGAAGGCATCCTGACGCGAATGCTCCAGTCCGACAACGGCCTCGAAGGCGTGGCCGCCGTGGTCTTCGACGAGTTCCACGAGCGCAGCCTCCATGCCGACCTGGCCATGGCCCTCTGCCGCGAATGCCAGCAGGTGCTGCGCCCCGACCTGCGCATCATCGTCATGTCGGCCACGCTCGACGTGAGCGGCCTCTCGCAGCTGCTGGGCGCGCCGGTGGTCGAGAGCCGCGGACGGCAATATCCGGTCAGCGTCATCCACACCGACAATTGCGACCCCTTCAGCATCGCCCAGCAGACCGCCGGCACCGTCATCAGAGCCTGGCGCGAGCAGCAGGGCGACATCCTCGCATTCCTGCCCGGCGAGGCCGAGATAAGCCGATGCGAAGAGGCCCTGCGGCGCGCCCTGCCCGATGCGGCCATCCATCCGCTCTATGGCATGCTGCCGCACCACAGGCAGTGCGCCGCCATAGTGCCCGACCGCGCCGGACGCCGCAAGGTGGTGCTGGCCACCTCCATCGCCGAGACGTCGCTCACCATCGAGGGCATCACCACGGTGGTCGACTGCGGATTCGGCCGCCTGCAGCGCTTCGACCCCGACACCGGCCTGTCACGGCTCGAGACCGTGCCCGTGTCGCTCGACATGGCCGACCAGCGTGCAGGCCGCGCCGGCCGCCTGCGCCCGGGCGTGTGCTACCGCATGTGGACTCTGGCCACCGAGAGCCGCATGGCGCAGCACCGCAAGCCCGAAATCGAATATGCCGACCTGGCGCCGCTGGTGCTCGACCTGGCCCTGTGGGGCGAGACCGACGCCTCGCGCCTGACGTGGCTCACGCCTCCGCCCAAGCCTCAGCTGGCACAGGCCTCCGAACTGCTCCGCCAGCTCGAAGCCATCGCCGCCGACGGCCGCATCACGCCCCACGGGCGCGCACTGGCCGCCCTGCCGTGCCATCCGCGCATAGCCCAGATGCTGGTCTCGGCCGGACCGCTCGGGCTGCTCCCGCTGGCCACCGACGTGGCCGCCCTGCTCGACGAGCGCGACCCCCTGCCTCGCGAGGCGGGCATCGACATCAACCTGCGCATCGACGCCCTGCGCAGCAACCGCGCCCACGCCAAGGGCAACCGCGCCCTCGACCGCATCGAGAGGACGGCCGCGCAGTATCGCTCCATAGTCCGCTGCCAGGCCGACAACGAGCCCTTCGACAGCTACGACACCGGCATGCTGCTGGTGCAGGCCTATCCCGAACGCATCGCATCGGCACGGCCCGGCAACAACGCGCAGTTTCAGCTCTCGAACGGCCACCTGGCCATGGCATCGCACACCGACGCGCTGGCCCACGAGCCCTGGCTGGCCGTTGCCGGCATCAACGCCCGCGAAGGCATGGGCCGCATCTTCATGGCATCGCCGCTCAACCCCAAGGACCTCCGCCCCATGGTGCGCACGCGCGACAACGTGTCGTGGTCGGCACGGCGCGGCGGACTGACGGCACAGCAGGAACTGCGCATCGGCAGCATAGTGCTGCAGGCCAAGCCCATCCACAACCTGCCGCCCATGGTGGTGGCCGAGGCCGTCTGCGCCGCCGTCGAGCGCGAAGGCGCCTCGCTGCTCAACTTCTCGCCCGCCGTGGAGCAGTGGCAGAACCGCGTGCTGAGCCTGCGAGCATGGCACGGCACCGACTGGCCCGACGTGTCGACGCCGGCGCTCGTGGCCACCTGCCGCCAATGGCTGATGCCCTATGTCGACGACATCCGCACGCCCGAAGCCCTCCGCAAGCTCGACATCCTCGAGCCGCTACTCTATCACCTCACCTTCGACCAGCGCCGCCTGCTCGACCACCTAGCGCCCACCCACGTGCAGGTGCCCAGCGGCTCGCGCATCGTCCTGGCCTACCGCCCCACCGGCGAGCCGCCCATCCTCGCCGTCCGCCTCCAGGAGGTCTTCGGCCTGGCACAGACGCCCACCGTCGACGAGGGCCGCCACAGCGTGCTGATGCACCTGCTGTCGCCCGGCTTCAAGCCGGTGCAGATCACCTCCGACCTGCGCAGCTTCTGGGACAACGCCTATTTTGAGGTCAAGAAGGAACTCAAGGCGCGCTACCCCAAGCACGTCTGGCCCGACAAGCCATGGGAGGAGCCCGCCACGCGCGGCCC
>CALYZD010000157.1 GCA_945607565.1 uncultured Bacteroidales bacterium
AACTTTACATAGTAATAATTATTAATCAGAGTCAACCAAAATCAGGAAAGGACATTTCGCGCTCAGGTCCGCTCCCGTGCCCGCGCATTGGCGGTCTGCCCCCCCCCCAAAAAAAAACGATTCCCGCCGCGCCATGGGCATTTTCACCCACGGAGCCCGCCAAATAGCGCAACATTATTATGCAATCGGCTTGCGAATCGATAAAAAAACTTAATATTGCGATAAACAATCGGCCGTGACAGTGCGGCGGCATACAGACTTCTACATGCGCAAGTTAGCTACTCTACTGATACTATGGTCGCTGTGCCTTGCGGCTGCGGCCACCGGAGGCGCCGGCGGAACAAAGCTCACCATCCGCTGCGACTGTTCGTTTCCGCCGTTCAACTACATCGACGCCGACGGCAACTACCGCGGCTTCAACGTCGACTTTGTGGAGGCGGTGATGAGCGAGCTGCAGATGGACTACGACCTGCGCCTTGAGCCGTGGGCCGACGTCATGGAGCGCTATGCCGCCGGCGAGGTCGACCTGGTGGCGGGCTGCGTCTTCGACGACCCGGCCGACACGGTGTTCAACTACGGCACGTCCTATTTCAAGCTCAACTATGTCATTGTGGTCAATGCGGCCGACTCCATCGTCAACCTCGAGCAGCTGGCCAACCGCCCCGTGTGCATGCGCGACACGTCGCTCATGCGCCGTCTGGCCGGCCGGCGTCTGTTCGGCAACCTGCGTCAGGAGGCCGACGTGATGCGCGGGCTTCTGATGGTGGCCGACGGCTCGTGCGCGGCATTCGTGTGCCCCGAGCGCTCGGCGCAGTATTTCATCAAGTCGGAGCGCATGACCAGCCTCAGGGTGCTCTATCCCGGCTGGCTGCAGTTCTCCTACAGCTTTGCCGCGCGCGACCTGGAGCTTCAGCAGCGGGTCAACTGCGCCGTGTTCACCCTGATGAGCAACGGCGAGTTCAGCCGCATCTACGAAAAGTGGTTCGTCTACGGGCGGCAGCCGCTCCCGGGGTGGTTCTATCCGGTCTGCGGCGTGGCGGCCGTCTTTGTGGCGCTGCTGGTGCTGGCGGCCGTCTATTTCAGCCGCAAGGCGCAGAGCAACGGCCTTGAGCTCATCGACCGCAACCGCTGCCTCTCCGACCTGCTCCAGCGCTACGACGCCATCTTCAACAACACCGTGGCCGCCCTCTGCTTCTACGACGCCGACGGCGCGCTGACGTCGTACAACAAGACGGCCTTGCTCATGTTCCCGCACCTGAGCAAGGCCGCCGGCCGGAAAATATCCATCTTCGACAATCCCGTCTTCCGCCGTGCCGGCATAGTCGACGACAAGGGCAACGTCCGCGCCTACGAGGGTCTGCTGAGCATCGACACGCGCCCCGGCCACGCCTTCGACGACCTCCCCGAAATCTACCACCTCTCGGCCGACAACGCCCGGCTCTACTATTTCTACTTCTCGGTGCAGGTGCTGCGCAACGCGCGCGGGCGCATGACCGGCGTCATCGTCACCAGCCTCGACCGCACCGAAGATGTCAGGGCAAGCCGGATGCTGATGGAGGAGAAGGTCAAGCTCAACCTCGTGCTCGAGTCGGGGCACATATCGGCCTGGCGCTACAGCCCCGCCGAAAAGATGTTCTACCGAATGCACCGCAATGCCCAGTTCGTCCCCCTGCGCACCTTCGACGAGAATCTGGCCCTTATCCACCCCGACGACCGCGAGGCTCACCTCGCCTCGCTGCGCACCATGCTCGACGGCAAGTCGAAGATCTACACCGACGTGCTGCGCTACATCCAGCCCGACGGCACCTACCGCTACTACGAGATGCACTCCATAGCGCAGTTCGAGCAGGGCGCCGTGGTCTCCATCTTCGGCACCTTCAAGGACGTCACCGACGAGCGCACCCGCACCCTGCGCGACGCCGTGATGCGCACGCAGCTCGAGATGGCCATCGAGTTGAGCGGCATCGGCGTCTTCAGCTACGATGTGGACACCGACCTTATCAGCTGCGTCAACCGGCCCAACAACGACACCGACCTCTCGTCCATGACGCTCGCCCAGGCCGTGTCGCTCATGGTGCCCGAGGAGCGCCAGCACATGTTCGACGCCGTCGAACGCCTCAAGACCGGCCGCTCCGAGCGCGAGCGCGTCACCTTCAGGACGTGCCCGGTGGGCGGCCGGAGCCACTATTTCGAATCGTGCCTTGCCCCGCAGCGCAACATCGACGGCCGCGTGGTCAAGATAATCTACATCCGGCGCAACATCACCAACGTCGTCGAGCGGCAGCACGTGGTGGAGCAGGTCAACCTCAAGCTCAAGCTGGCCATGGAGGTGGGCGAGCTCAGGGTCTGGATGTTCGACTCCACGACGCGGCTCTTCGTCAACATTGGCGACAAGAGCCTCAACCCCGGCGGCCGCACCGACATCGACTACGTCATCTCGTGCACACACCCGGCCGACCGCGCCGCCGTCCGCCGCCTCCACGACGACATCCTTGCCGGCCGCCGCGTGCCCGAGCGCAACATACTGCGAATACAGTTCGACAGCAAGGGCTACCGCTATTGGGAAATGATGGTCAGCCCCATGCGCGACGTCGACGGACGCCTGGCCGGATACATCGGCGTGCAGAAGGACATCACCCAGCTGGTGGAGGCCAACAAGAAGATCATCAACACGGTCGACAAGCTCAAGTTCGCGCTCAAGGCCTCGGGCATCATGGTGTGGGACTTCGACAACCGGAGCAAGATTTTCACCGTCTATAACGAGATAGTCGACAGCGGCCTGCGCACCGGCGAGGGCATCGACAAATACATGGACCTCGTCCACCCCGACGACGCCTCGACGCCCGAGTGGCTCCGCTTCATCGAGGTGCTGAGCAACGGCATCGACGCCGAATGCCAGGTGGAGGTGCGGCTCAACATCTTTGCCGGCGACGAATACCAGTACTGCCACATCCACTGCATCCCCAACAATCACGACAGCAACGGCAACGTGCTCAACTATATCGGTGTGCGTCAGAACAATACGGTGCACGTCAAATACCAGCAGCGGCTGCGCGAGGAGATTGAGCGCGCCCAGCAGGCCGACCGCCTCAAGTCGGCTTTCCTGGCCAACATGAGCCACGAGATACGCACGCCGCTCAACGCCATAGTGGGCTTCTCGGAGCTGCTCCAGACCACCGACGACCCGGCCGAGCGCGCCGAATTCGTCAAGATAGTCAACACCAACAACGAGCTGCTGCTGCGTCTGGTGGGCGACATCCTCGACCTCTCGAAGATCGAGGCCGGAATGATCGAGCTCAAATATGCCGACTTCGACGTCTCGGACATGATAGGCGAGGTGGCCCAGGCCTTCGGCAAGCGCATAGCCGCCACCATTCCGGGCGTCGAGTTTGTGGTCGACAATCCCTACGACACCTGCGTGGTCAACTTCGACCGCAGCCGCCTGATGCAGATTGTGACCAACTATCTGACCAACGCCATCAAGCACACCCGCACGGGGCACATCCGCCTGAGCTGCGCCGTCGACGGGCACGACCTGATTGTGAGCGTCGAAGACACCGGCACGGGCATTCCGCGCAGCAAGCAGTCGCACCTGTTCGAGCGCTTTGCCAAGCTCGACGACTTCAGCCAGGGCACTGGGCTGGGGCTGGCCATCTGCAAGGCCATAGCCGGCGCGGCGGGCGGCTCGGTGGGCGCCGACAGCGAGGAGGGCCGCGGCTCCACCTTCTGGTGCTCCATTCCGTGCGTCAGCGTGCTGCCGCCTACGGCTCCGGCCGAGGCCGCATCGCCCGGCACGGCCAGTTTCTCCGCCGCCGACGGCGCCGCCATCCTTGTGGTGGAGCCCGACTACAGCAGTTTCGCGCTCCTCAAGATAATCCTGCGCCACTTCGAGCTGACGCGCGTCACCACCGTGGCCCAGGCCCTCGACCAGCTCCGCGCCAAGCCTTTCGACGCCGCCATGGTCGACCTGCAGCTGCCCGGCGCCGACGCGGCACAGAGCATCGCCTCCATCCGCAGCCTCTGCGCCGACATGCCGCTCATCGGCACGCTCTTCGACTACAATTCGGTGGATCGCAGCCAGCTTGCCACGGCCGGCTGCAACGCCTTCATCACCAAGCCCTACAAGAAGTCGGCGCTCTTTGCCCTCTTTGGCCAGACCGAAAATCCACGCGGAGGGGGGGGTAAACCGCTCGAAATCAGCGATATACAAAGATATTAACGCTCGCCGCTGAGCCTCGCCGCCACAGCCATTGCGCGGCGTCACGGTCGTGCGTCATAGTGCGGCGGTACATTGCGGCAGGCGCGCGCTGCGGCGTTTGCCCTGCGCCCGTCATTTCCCGCCATCTCCCC
>CALYZD010000158.1 GCA_945607565.1 uncultured Bacteroidales bacterium
GTCCATCATGTAGAGCAGCGAGGGCGTGTCGCCGAGTTTGGGCTTGCCTTCGAGATAGTTGTGGAAGTCGGCGCCAAGATAGCCGCACCCCCTGACGTAGTGGTCGTAGAATCCGCCGTTCCACCGGTCGGGGTTCTTGTATTTGGCTATGAAGCTGCGATAGGTCGAGTTGTTCTCTATCATCCAGATGTCGGGGAAGTTCTCGACAATGTAGACGTAGGCGTTGATGCCCCACTTCTTGTTGGGCCCGCCAATCCAGTAGATGCGTATTCTGGGGGCAATGTCGGGCGCGTCGTGCAGTGCCTGGGCCACGTCGTCGAGGCAGCCCCACACGAGGATGTAGAGCGGGCGGGCGCTCTGCCGTCTGGCGCAGCGCACAATCCATTCCGAACCCTCGGTGGGCGTGGAGTAGCCCGCCAGCGGAGCCGAGCCGTGCCGACCCTGCTTGGTGATGGAGCGCAGATATTCGGCCGAGGGGTAGTAGGAGCCGGGCGCCAGGGCCTCGCCGTTGTGCTGCCGGAGCTTGGGCAGGTCCTGCTCGTAGAGGTCGATCATCCGCAGTATCTCGCTCTTGTCGCCATCGCCGAACGACGGCGACGAGATGAGGCCCTCGCAGTCGAACTCGTTGCAGTAGAGCAGATAGTGCATCATCGACTGGTTGTCGTCGGGATCGGTGCCGCCGATGTCGGAGGTGATGAGGATGCGCGGTCGCTCGCCGACGGGCGTCCGGCCGTCGGCAAGCGCGGTGGCCAGTGGCGCGGCGGCCATCAGGCAGAGCAGGATTGTCTTGGTCATGTCCGGTAGTGTTTTTTGGGGTCAGGGGCGCAAGATATGACTTTTTTTCATCACGCGCCGCGCTCTCTCCTTGCGCGGTCGGCCATGATGTCCGCGAGGTTCTCGGTGGCCCACTCGATCATGGGCGGCAGGCTTCCATAAACGAGCGTGTGCGCGGCGTCAGCGAATACTCGGTATGCGGCGGCACTTCGGCGTAGACGGTGCGCACCACAAAGCCGTCGGCCTCAAGGGTGCGTAGCGTCGTGGTCAGCACTTTCTGCGATATGTCGGGGACGGCCTTCTGCAGCTCCGTGAAGCGCATGGCCCGCCCGCCGCCGCCCAGCTGGTGCATCAGCAGCAGCGACCATTTGTCGCCCACGCGCGCAAGTATGTTGCGCACCGGGCATCCGGCCGTCAGTGTGTCTTTGCTCTTTTCCATGATGCAAAAGAAGCGGAAAGGCGGCTTGAAACCACCCGTCCGCCTCCGGAAAATTTCCGCGCCTCAGTGTTCAATCACGCCGTCGGTGGCCGTGAACTGCTCCAGCGAGCCGTCTTTGGCCTGTATGCAGATGTAGACGAGCGGCGTCTCGCCCGTGCATCGGGTGCCGCGGCTCACCTCGGGCGCAACCCTGACGACGCTGCCCGACGCCACGGCTATCGGCTCGCCGTCCAGCGTGAAGACGCCCGCGCCGCTCAGCACCACATACACCTCCTCGTTCTGCCGGTGGTGGTGGAAGAAGGGCACGGCCTGGCCCGGCGCCAGCGAGCCGAACGACACCTCGACCGACGTGGTGCCCATTGTTTCCTTGACAAAAGCCTTGCCCTCGAACGTGGCAAGGTCGCCTACCGTGCCGACGCTGTAGCCGGCCGTGGCTTTCTGCAATTCTGTGCTGTTCATGTCGTTATCCGTTTTTTTGTGTGACGGTGCAAAGAGACGTCTTTTCCTGCGCCCGTGCAACAAGGCACGCTGCGGGGAGAAACTTACCGCGCGGTAACGAATGCAGAGCCCCAGCCGTTTGTCGTTGGCTGATTTATGATTTATTAACACTTTAGGGTCGATGCCTGCCGCCGGGGGAGGGGGCGGATTGGGTGGGTATTCGGCGAATAGACGTCCTATTCGCCGAACAATTGTCGGTGAATAGGACGCATAGGGCGACGAGGCGTGTCGTCGTCGGTTTTCTATCTGATGCTGATGATGTAGGTCCGGCCGGGCTGCGTGGGCAGGTCGTAGAGCTGCGGCTCGGCGGCCGGAGTGGCCGATGCTGCCGGTGCCTCGGCCGACACCACCGGCGCCTTGACCTGCACGGTGGCGTAGAACGGGTTGGGGTTGACGCCCTCGGCCTTGGCCAGCCGTCGGCCGTCGACGGTGGGAGTGCCGGTCGTCTGCAAGCGGCACACGCCGCCTGCCGCCGAGCGGACCACCACGGTGTGTGCGCGTCCGTCGGCCCACTCGATGTCGATTTCGAAGCCGCCGTAGGCGCGCAGGCCGCTCACCTTGCCTCGGGTCCAGGCATCGGGCAGTGCGGGCAGGATGTCGACAAAGCCGTCGTGGCACTGCATCAGCATCTCGGCAATGCCGGCCGTGCAGCCGAAGTTGCCGTCGATCTGGAAGGGCGGATGGACGTCGAAGAGGTTGGGGTAGGTGCCGCCGCTCTGTCCGCGCTGCGGGCCGCTGACGGGGTCGATGAGCGTCAGCTGGTCGGTGATGAGCTTGAGCGCCTGGTTGCCGTCGCGCAGCCGTGCCCAGAGGTTGACCTTCCAGCCCATCGACCAGCCTGTCGACACGTCGCCGCGCTGGACGAGCGATGTGCGTGCGGCCTCGAAGAGCCGCGGCGTGCGCGTGGCCGATATCTGCGAGCCGGGGTAGAGGCCGTAGAGGTGCGACACGTGGCGGTGCCTGTCGTCGGGGCGGTCCCAGTCGTTGGCGCCCCATTCCTGCAGCTGCCCGTGGCGGCCTATGTGCATCGGCATCAGGCTGTCGGCCATCTGCGCCCAGCGCTTCTGCAGCGCCTCGTCGACGCCGAGCGTGCGTGCGGCGCGTGCGGTGCGCGTCAGCAGGTCGAGCAGCAGCTGGTTGTCCATGGTGGTGCCGGCGGCCAGTGCCGAGGCGTGTCCGTGGGGACTGTTCTCGGGCGACACCGACGGCGTCACCACGAGGCAGCCCGTCTGAGGGTCGGTCACCGCAAAGTCTTCGAAGAAGGCGCAGGCCGACTTCATGATGGGGTAGAAGCTGGCCAGCAGGGCCGTGTCGGCGCGATAGGCGAAGGCCTCCCACAGGTGCTGCGTCAGCCATGCGCCGCCCATGGGCCACTGCCCGGCGTTGGCAAAGTCGACCACGCCGGTGGTGCGCCAGATGTCGGTGTTGTGGTGGGCCACCCAGCCCCGGCAGCCATACATGTCGGCGGCGGTGCGCGCGCCCGTCAGGCTCAGGTCGGCAATCATGTCGAAGAGCGGCCGGTGCATTTCGGGCAGATTGCACTTTTCGGCCGGCCAGTAGTTCATCTCGGTGTTGATGTTGATGGTGTATTTGCTGTCCCACGCCGGGCTGACGCTCGCGTTCCAGATGCCCTGCAGGTTGGCCGGCTGTCCGCCCGGCACCGACGAGCTGATGAGCAGATAGCGCCCGAACTGGAAGTAGAGCGCGGCCAGCGCCTGGTCGTTGCCCTTGGCAAAGTCGGCCACGCGCCGGTCGGTGGGCCGGGCCGACGCCTCGGTGGCCGGCAGCTCCAGCCCGACGCGCCCGAACAGGCGGCTGTAGGCCTGCGTGTGCTCGGCAAGCAGACGGCTGTGGCTCATGCCCGCTGCCTCGGCCAGTGTGGCGGCTGCGTCGGGGCGGGTGCGCGGAGCCCATGCGGGCGGCTCGCATCCGGCCAGGCGATAGACCTCGGCGGCCAGCTCGGCATGGTTGGTGCTGATGGCTATCATGACGGTGGCTTCGGTGGCTCCGCTCACGTGCAGGCGGTGGCCCTGCCGGCTGACGGTGCCGCCGCCGGTGCTGACTGTGGCGCGCGCGTCGAACAGCATCCGGCCCTCGGCGCCCTCGTGCTCCACGCCCCGGCCGGTCATCCCCACGGTGCAGCCGTCGGCCCAGAGGCTGTCGGCCAGCGGTCCGTCAAAGCCGATGTCGAAACTGAGCGCGCCGCTGCGGTCGGCCGACAGGTGGAGCACTATCAGGTTGCGCCCGGCCGAGGCGAAGGCCTGCCGCGTGTAGCCCACGCCGCCCGAGGTGTAGCCGGCCGTCCAGACGGCGTCGGCCAGATTGAGCGTGCGGCGGTAGCCGGTGTAGTCGGTGTGGCCGAAGCTGATGCGGAGGTCGCCCACGGGCAGATATTTGTCGCCGTGGAAGCGTGGCGAGGTTAGGTAGCGGTTCGACAGGCGGTCGGCCTCGGCCAGGTCGCCGGCAAAGATGGCGCGGCGGATGGAGTCGAGGCCGAGGCGGCCGTCGGGGTTGTCGTTGCGTGT
>CALYZD010000159.1 GCA_945607565.1 uncultured Bacteroidales bacterium
GCCGTCCACTATTATCTTGCTCGGCAGGTTGTCTTCGGCGTAGGTCAGGGTCAGCAGGTCGCCCACGTTGGCGTAGCGCTTGGTCAGGGTGGCCTTCTGGCTTTCGCTGCCGTTGACGTTCCTGATGGCTATGCGGTAGAGCGGCTTGGGGTCGAGCGGGTTGATGAGCTCGGGCAGCTTCTCGCCCTGACTCCACATGCCGCCGTATTCGCCGGTGTAGCCTTTGTCCTTGTAGTTGAGCCAGTAGGCCACGGTGCCGTCGGCAAACTGCTCGTAGGTGAACTCGCGGATGTCTTTGTTGGCCTCCTCGCCGAAGAGCAGGTCTTCCTCTTCGTCGGCCGCAGCCTTGTTGGAGGTGATGGTGGCCGTCTTGGTGGTCTTCTTCTTGTCGCGGCCTATGCCTATGGTCGACTTGATGGCGATGCAGGCCTTGTTGTCCTCGCCGGTCACGTCGGTGTCGTCGGGTTCATTCAGCAGCTGCGGCGTGAAGATGATGCAGTGGTCGATGCTGCCTTCGTTGCAGCCGGCAAACAGGGCAAGGTTGAGGTTCTCGATTACCGACGGGTCTTCGATGCACTCGTCGTCGTAGAACACGGTGCCCACCACCACGCAGTTGCTGATGGTGCCTTTGTTGGTGCCCACAAACAAGCCTATGTCGGCCATGTCCTTGTCTTCCGGGTTTGCGTCGCCGTCCGACGCGGGGATGTTGGCAATCAGTGCGTTGATGGTGGCGCAGTCGAGGTAGATGGAGCACGAGTCGAGGCGCACGCCGTCTATCACGGCGTCTTCGCCCACGTAGCCGAAGAAGCCGAAGTCGGCGCCTCCGTCGCTGCTGTTGGCCTTGAAGTTATAGTTCTTGATGGTGTTGCCGTTGCCTTCGAACGTGCCGCTGAACGGATATTCTTTGGAGCCTATCAGGCTGTGGCTGGTCGAGTTGCTGCTCGGGTCGGCAATGACGTCGGTGAGTGACGTGCCGTAGTCGATGTTGCGGTCGAGGATGATGGTGGCCGTCTGCATCTGCTCGGGTGCGTCGGCAAAGAGCTGCGAGATGGCGGTCACGCTGGCTGTGTCGGAAATGTGAACCACTATGTCGGTCGCGTCTTCTTCGGGCAGGTCAATCTCGACATAGCGCAGGAGGGGATAGCCGTAGCCGTTTTCGGTGACGCCGCTTTTCCATGCAAGGGGCACCACAAAATATTTCGCAAACGTCGCCACCTCTTTTATTGTGTTGAGTTCATTCTCAACCGGATTGAGTCCGGTGACAGTCGCCGTGCCGGCATTGGAGCCACAGAGATGTTCTACGTACGTTTCAGTGGTTCCGCCATCTTCAGTCTCAATAGTCGTCACCGTCTTCAATCCGTAGCACATATTGACGGTGCCTGAATTGTAGCCCACAATGTTGCCTGTCAGCAGCTCTGTTGCATTTGAATAACCGAACAGATGAGATGCACCAGTTTCTTCGGCAAAAGAGTCGTAGGTGTTGAAGCAGTCCACTATTTGGCCTGTGTTATAGGCGACAATGCCGCCTGCGTATATGCTGGCCGTAGGCATCTCGTTGGGTATGTTTATAAAATAGGGGTTGATGTTGACATTGGTGTAGCAGCTTTGGATTGTGCCGTTGTTGCGGGCCGCGATGCCGCCAATCTCTATTGTGCCGGTGCTGCTGCTGATGGTGGACATGTCGAGATAGTTGATATTGTCGTAGGTGACGTAGCAGTTGATGATTTTGCCTTCGTTTTTATTGGTAATGGAGCCGGAAATTGCGCTGTCAAACGTAAACGGTAACAAGAAACTGAGGCCCAGATTCTTGACTACGCCTTCCGCGTGGACGTTCTGAAAGAGAGCGCCTTTGCACACCTCTGAGCTCTCTAATGCAATCTCGTGGCCCATGCCGTTGAACGTGCCGCCCATTCCGTCGATGCTTTGGCGCACGGTGTCGATTGCGGCAATGTCGTCGCTGCTGCCAATGTCGTTGAGCAGGATGAACGTGCTGCCGCGGTCGGCGTCGACAAAGCTGTCAGGGTGTGTCATATTGGAGTATGAGTTGACGAGGTTGAACTGGTCGGCCGTCTTGATATAGAAAGTGCCGTTGCCGTCGGTGGGCAGATAGTAGCGCCTGATGCTCTTCAGGAAGGGCAGGCCGTTGTTGTAGGAGCCAAAGGTGTTGGCGAATGCGTCGCCGGAAAGTTTGGCAAACGAAGACACGGCGCTCGTTATGTCGTCGGTGGTGGCAGAGTTGCGGTCGAGCACGGTGATGTTGTCGCTGGTGGCTTTGAGGGCGTTGTAGAGCAGCGTCTCGCTGTAAGGTTTGAGCACGTAGGCAAGGCAGTTGTCAATCGTGCCGCCGCCTGTCCCGTCGGTCGACTCCACGTTTTTGCCCACCACGGGGTAGTAGGCGCGGATGCCGCCGATTTCGTAATGTCTGAGCCCGGCATAGTTGGCGTCGAAGCACGACCGGACGGAGCCCTCGTTGAGGCCGCAGATGCCGGCCGGATAGATATTTTCATTCATGGCAGGCGTGGTGTCGTCGGTCTTTGCTCTCGAATACCACACCTTGCTGTTGTTGCTGCAATTGCTGATGGTGCCATAGTTGACGCCGCAGAAGCCGCCCATATAGCAGACTGAGGTCGTGGTTGTGTCGTACTGACAATACATGAAGCCGCTTCCGTATTTCGAGGAGACGACTTCGCAACCCTCGATGGTGCCATAGTTGATGGCGGTAATCAGGCCGGCATATTGTGCAGGCGAGTCGCCGGGCGAGGCCAAAGTCGTTGCATCGTAACGCCCGCAGAACACGAAGCTGGTGTTGCGGATGGCGCCTTTCTCGCCAATTGCGCTGAAGAATCCGCCCCAATAGGGGTAGTCGAGGCCGGATGCCGAACTCAAACGACCGTTGTGGGTGATGGTGTGTCCGTCGCCGAGGAGTGTGCCGTTGAACTGCGTGGCTCCTTCGGATACCATCTCAATATTATCAAAGTTTTCGCCCCCTCTTAACTCCACAACGATGTCGGCCGTGAGCTTGAATACCGGATATCCGTCGGCCGTGGGGTATGTCCTAAGATTCTCGTAGAGCTCATCCCCGGTGCTGATGCAGATGGTGTCCTGCTGTGCATGCACGGATGCGCAGAGCGTCAGTCCGACCATCAGCGATAGTAAATGTTTTGTTTGCATAGTGGTATGAATGTTTAGTTTATAATTGTTTAACAGATGGTTTGTGCAAATCTAAACAAAGAATGAACGCGCTGTCGCGGGGCGTGGCAGTTTTTGACCAACGGCGTTTTTTTGTTGACGAACGTCATCGGGCAGCTGCCACCACCGATGGAGCAAAGGTGCCATTTATGGGCCATTGACAGCCGTTCAATCGGTTATTGATAGAGGGTTAATATGAGGGCACAATAAAAAAAAACTTTGCGCCCGCCCGTCCCGGCCGTGTGGCGGGGAGGGGCGGGCGCATTGTGTCGTGTTTTGGGGCTGATGCCTGTGTGGCGGCTTGCCGTCAGCGCACCACTACCTTGAATGCCTGGCCGTCGACGGTGGCGACGTAGACGCCGCCCGCCGGCACGTCAAGCTCGGTGGTGCCCTGGGCTACCGTGCGGCGGTCGATGAGCAGGCCCGACGTGTTGTGGATGCTGACGTTGACCGCTGCCGGTGTGCTGATGCTGATGGCGTTCCGGCGTCCGGCCACGCGCACTTCGGTTGCAGCCTCGGCTGCGGCTTCGTCGATGCCGGTGCTTGCTGCAAACACGGCTTCGATCAGGATGATGCCGTTATTGGTCGAAGACTTCAGGGGAACGATGAAGTCTGACGAAGCCCATTCACTTCTGCCGTCAATAATGATTTCGCTGGGTTTGTTGCCGCCTGCGTAGATCAGTTCCACCTCGTCGTCGACGTTGGCGTAGCGGCGGCTGACGCTCACATGGTGCTCCTCGTCGCCATTGGTGTTGGCCACGGCCAGGCGGTAGAGCGGCTTGGGGTCATCCACGTCGCACAGTTCGGGCAGCTTTTCGCCCTGACGCCAGAGCTGGCCATATTCGCCGGTGTAGCCTTTCTTCTTGTAGTTGAGCCAGTAGGCCACGGTGCCGTCGGCAAACTGGTCGTAGGTGAACTCGCGGATGTCGTTCTCGGCGTCGGGGAA
>CALYZD010000160.1 GCA_945607565.1 uncultured Bacteroidales bacterium
GATTGATGGACGATTGATGGACGATTGATGGACGACAATCGGACATGATGATTTCGCACGAATGTCTGAAATTATATGTCTTTTGGATTTGTGTCCATGTTCCTTGCAAAAATGTAGCGTATTTTCACCATTGTTAACAGATTGCCGCGTCGCCGACACGCGACCGAGAATGCAATGAATCATTAATCGTTATAAACTAAGACTTTATGAATTTGTTCGGACAACTAATCACTTTATGTCTGTTGGGAATTTTCTGTTTGGGAGCTCGGGCCGATGACAATCCTCGGCAGCGGTTCAACTTCAACCAGCAATGGCTGCTGCAAGTGGGAGACGCGAAGGGGGCCGAAGCCTTTGGCTACGACGACGCGGCCTGGAAAAAGGTATCGTTGCCGCACGCTTTCAACGAAGACGAAGCCTTCAAGGTCGGCATTGCGCAAATGACCGACACCGTGGCGTGGTATCGCAAGCATTTCCGGCTCCCGGCCTCGGCCAAGGGCAGGAAGGTGTTCATCGAGTTCGAGGGCGTCCGTCAGGGGGCCGACTTCTACATCAACGGCAAGCATATCGGCCTGCACGAGAACGGCGTGATGGCCGTGGGCTTCGACCTGACTCCGTATGTCAAGTTCAATGGCGAAAACGTCATTGCCGTGCGCACCGACAACGACTGGAGGTATAAGGAACGAGCCACGGGCAGCGGTTTCCAATGGAACGACCGCAACTTCAACGCCAACTACGGTGGCATTCCCAAGAATGTGTGGCTCCACATCACCGACAAGGTCTACCAGACGCTGCCACTCTACAGCAATCTGAAGACCACGGGCGTCTACGTCTATGCCTCCGACATCAAGGTGAAGAGCAAGGAGGTTGTGGTACATGCCGAGTCGCAGGTGAAGAACGAAAGCGGTAAAGCCGCAAAGGTGGGCTATTCCGTTGAGATACTGGATTACGACGGCAAGCAGGTGGCTTCGTTCAAAGGCGGGGAAGTCACCGTGAAACCGAATGAAACAGCCATGCTGAAGGCTTCGTCACCACTGTCGGACGTGCATTTCTGGAGCTGGGGATATGGTTATCTTTATAAGGTGAAGACCCGACTGACGGTAAACGGCCAGACAAAAGACGAGGTGGTCACGACAACGGGTTTCAGAAAGACCCGTTTCGGAGAAGGCAAGGTGTGGCTCAACGACCGTGTGCTTCAACTTAAAGGCTATGCGCAACGCTCCAGCAACGAGTGGCCCGGTGTGGGCATGTCGGTAGCCCCTTGGCTTAGCGACTATTCCAATGGACTCATGATAGACCACAGCGCCAATCTCTTTCGCTGGATGCACGTGGCGCCATGGAGACAAGACGTTGAATCATGCGACCGCATGGGCGTGTTGCAGATGCTTCCTGCCGGTGATGCCGAGCGCGACGTGACAGGCCGCCGTTGGGAACAGCGCAAGGAACTGATGCGTGACGTCATCATCTACTACCGTAACAATCCAAGTGTCATTTTCTACGAATCGGGCAACGAGTCCATCAGTCGTGAGCACATGATTGAAATGCGTGACATCAGGGATGAATATGACCCTCATGGCGGTCGTGCCATCGGCTCACGAGAGATGCTCGACATTCGCGAAGCTGAATATGGCGGCGAGATGCTTTACATAAACAAGAGCGAGCATAGCCCGATGATACAGACTGAGTATTGCCGTGACGAAGGCCTGCGCAAGTATTGGGATGAATACAGCTATCCTTTCCACAAGCACGGCGACGGCCCCTTGTACAGGAACATGGATGCCACTGCATATAACCAGAATCAAGACATGCTCACCATCGAGTTCGTCAGACGTTGGTACGAGATGTGGCGTGAGCGTCCCGGCACAGGCCGGCGCGTCAATTCGGGCGGGGCCAAAATCATTTTCTCCGACACGCAAACCCACGGACGCGGTGCCGAGAATTACCGGCGCAGCGGCGTGGTCGACCCGCTGCGCATCCCCAAAGACGGCTTCTATGCCCACCGGGTGATGTGGGACGGATGGGTCGACGTGGAGACGCAACACACTCACATCATCGGCCACTGGAACTATCCCGACGCCACCGTAAAACCCGTGTATGTGGTGTCGGCCGGCGACAAGGTGCAGCTCTTTGTCAATGGCAAGAACATGGGATATGGCAAACAGGACTACCGCTTCCTCTACACTTTCGACAGCGTCAAATATGAACCCGGAATCATCGAGGCCGTCTCTTACGACGAGGCAGGCAACGAAATGAGCCGCCATGCCATCAGGACCGCCGGCAAGCCTGACCATCTGAAGCTGACCCTGATGCACGGCCCTCGCGGCGTGTTTGCCGATGGTGCCGACCTTGTCTTGGTGCAGGTTGAGGTGGTGGATAAAGACGGAATGCGCTGTCCGCTTGCCAACGACATGATAACCTTCAGCCTGCAAGGGCCGGCCGAATGGCGAGGCGGCATCGCGCAGGCAGAAGACAACTATGTGGGCAAGACGTCGTTGCCGGTTGAGTGTGGCATTACGCGTGTCATGCTCCGCTCCACCGACGTTGCCGGAAATGTTGTCCTTACCGCCAAGGCCGACGGCTTAGGGGCGGAGAGCGTCAGCTACGCCACGCAGGCAATAGAGGTGACGGATGGCTTGAGCACCTTCTTCCCAGCCGACAACCTGCCTTCGCGTTTCGACCGTGGCGAGACTCCTCTCACACCGTCATACACTGACACCAAAGTGGCCGTGCGCATCGACAGTGTACTGGCTGGAATCAACCAAGCCGATGCCTTCAAAAGTTTCGACGACAACGAGCTGAGCGAATGGAAGAACGACGGTCATCTTGGCACGGCATGGATTACCTTCAAGCTGGAGCGCCGCGCACTCATCGACGACATCTGCATCAAGCTGACAGGTTGGCGCCAACGCTCTTATCCGTTGGAAATCTATGCGGGCGACACGCTGATATGGAGCGGCGACACCGAGCGCAGTCTCGGATACGTCCACCTGCTCGTCGACCGCCCCGTGCTTTCCGACCGCATCACCATCCGCCTCAAAGGAAGCACGCAAGACGCCGATGTCTTTGACCAGATAGTGGAGGTGGCAGTGGCGCAGGCCGGCGAACTGGACCTGTTCAAAGCCAAGAACGGCGACAAGACCAACAACGAACTGCGAATAGTCGAGGTAGAATTCCTCGAGAGACTGAATGAATAAGGAAACTCCACCGTGGTGGACCAGAATAGTGACATCTATGCCAGTTGGGGACAGATGGTGACGAGATGGTTCGACTGCTCCATAGCCATCTCCAACCATGCGGAAAGCGGACTTACTCACAAATAAAACCTAAGAGTGACTATGTATAAACAATTTTTAATCTGCACAGCAATGCTTGTCTCTGTGTCGTCCGCGATGGCACAGACTGCAAACGAATTCGTATGGTACAACGGGGAAAAGGCTGTGGCATATAACGTGCAGACAGAAGTGGAACCAGTCGTGAAGGTTGCACTTGACATGTTTTCCAACGACATGTCTGCCGTAACGGGCAAGAATGCCGTACAGCAGAAAAAGGGGACATTGAGGATTGTGGAACTTGACAAGGCTAACAAGAAGATTCTAAAGGGACTCTCACAGAATGGAGTTCCCGTAGAGAAGCTTATGTCTTCATACGACGGATTCCATATCTCTGTGATTGACAATCAGGTGGTCATCGTGGGCAAGAACGGAAGAGGCACGGCATACGGCATTCTCGAAATGTCGAGGATGGCGGGAGTGAACCCTTGGATATGGTGGGGCGACATGGTGCCGGAAAGGAAAAACCTGCTGACCATCGACCGCAAGACGTCCATTACGCAAGGGGCTTCGGTGGAATACCGCGGCATATTCATCAACGACGAAGACTGGAGCACAAGGCCATGGAGCGAGAAAGGAAAGCAGAAAGGTCTTATATGCAGGGACACATATAAAAAAGTGTTCCAACTGTTGATGCGCCTTCGTGCCAATGCCTTATGGCCGGGAATGCACGAGGGTACGGTGCCTTTCTTCAAAGTACCCGGGGCAAAGGAGGTGGCTGACAGTTGCGGCATTGCCGTGGGCACGTCGCACTGCGAACCGCTGCTGAGGACCAA
>CALYZD010000161.1 GCA_945607565.1 uncultured Bacteroidales bacterium
TTGGCATTCTCGATCATGGCAAACATGTTCTTCCAGTTGTCGTCGAGCTTGGTCCAGGTGGGCGAGGCGTTATAGTTGCCGGCGCCGCGTTCGCTCACGGCTATCACGGCCGATGCGTCGAGGCCGTCGATGAGCTCGATGTCGGAGTTGAGTGACAGGTTGAGCGGGATGCGGCATCCGTAGGTATGGTCGAGCGTCAGGCCCGAGTAGACCTTGTTGAGTGCCTGCTGAGTGTAGGTTACCGAGTTGAAGACCGTCGTGGCGGTCTGTTCCGACGGCGATGTCTGTTCGAGGAAGTCGTCGCAGGCGGCGGTGCCGAGCGCGCACATTCCCAAGACAATGGTTTTATATATGCTTTTCATGTTGCGATTCTTATAGTAGGGTTAGAACGATATGTTGACACCGCCCACAAACGTGCGGCTCTTGGGATATGCCGAGTAGTCGACGCCGGGCGTCATGGGCGTGCTGCGGCGTGTGTCCACTTCGGGGTCGGCTCCCGAATAGTTGGTGAAGCAATAGAGGTTGTAGCCCGTCACGTAGAAGCGGACGTTGCTCAGATAGCACTTCTCGACCCAAGCCTTGGGCAGTGTGTAGCCCACGCTGACGGTGTTGATGCGCAGGAACGAGCCGTCTTCCAGAGCATAGTCGGTCAGCGGCATCGAGGTCACCGATGCGGGGTTATACATCGACTTGCCGGCGTTGAGCTGGTTGAGGCGGTTGGCCACCTCTTCGTAGCCGTAGGTCTGCACATAGTTCTTCGAGATCATGCTCTCGCCGCTCTCGGGGTCGATGACGGTGTAGCGGTTCGAGATGCGGAAGTCGTCGTTGAGGTTCCAGTTCTTCTTGGAACCCTCATAGAAGCTCGAGCCCACCTTTGTGGCGTTCAATATCTTGTTGCCCAGCGAATAGTTGCAGAATATCGAGGCGTCGAACCACTTGAAGCGTCCGTTCAAGCCAAAGCCGCCCGAAACCTTGGGCACCGTGTTGCCCAGGCGCACCTTCACCACGTCGCCGTTCTCGTCGGTCTTGAGCTTGAGCGCGCCGGGGACCACGCCCACGCTGTTGTAGGTTATCTGCGAGGCGTCGTTGCCCACGGGCTCGCGGAGCACCCATTTCGAGCCGTCCCAGTCGAAGTCTTCGGGCTTGTAGTAGCCGTCGGCCTTGAAGCCCCAGACCTCGCCAAGGCGTCCGCCCTCGGCCACCAGGAAGTCTTCCGACTTGCCGGCCACCGCAGCGCCCCAGCCCGACATCTGCCACATGTCGCCGCCGGGCAGCTCGTCGATTTTGCCACGGTTATAGGAGATGTTGAAGTTGAAGTTCAGGCCGTAGTCCTTGCTGTCGAGCAGGACGGCATCCAGCTGCAGCTCGACGCCTCGGTTCGAGGTCTGGCCAATGTTGCGGTACTGATAGCTGTAGCCCGACGACGAGCTGATGGTGGTCTTCATCAGCAGGTCCTTGGTGGTGTTCCAGTAGACGTCGACGCTGCCCGAGATGCGGTTGTTGAAGAAGCCGTAGTCGACGCCCACGTTGCGGGTGACGGTGGTTTCCCAAGTCAGGTCGGGGTTCGAGAGGATGTCGCCATGCTTGATGTCGATGGCTGCGCTCTCGTCGAAGTAGATGTGCTTGTCGGAGGTGCTGCTGAGGGCGAATGTGGTGTACATCGAGCCGTCGGGGATGCGGTTGTTGCCCGCCGTGCCGTAGCTCAGGCGCAGCTTGAGGTTGGTGAGCCACTCGCGCGTCGAGGCCATGAACTCCTCGTCGCTCAGGCGCCATGCCAGGGCCGCCGAGGGGAAGTAGCCCCAGCGGTTGCCGTCAGAGAACTTGCTCGAACCGTCGGCACGCACCGTGGCGCTCAGCATGTAGCGATCCATCAGCGTGTAGTTGAGTCGGCCGAAGAACGAGAACATATTGTCTTTGATGCCGATGTAGGTCTCGGTGGGCAGAGCCACGCCGTTGCCCATGGCAGCCAGCACCTCGCCGATGGTCATGTCGGTGGCAAAGCCTACCGAGGTGGCGATGGTCTTGGTGTCGTAGTCGCTCGTCATCTCCTGACCTACCACCACGTTCAGGTGGTCGCGACCGCCAAAGAGCTTCTTGTTGTCGTAGGTCACGGTGTTGGCATTGCGCCAGCTCTTGCTGATGACCTTGGTCATCAGAGCCTGCGGCGCGCCCGAGTAGCCGTACTTGGAGTTGACCGAAGCGCGGCTGCCCCACACCTGGTCGGTGTTCTGGGTGGTGTAGCCGTAGCCGTATTCGCTGCGGAACTTGAGGCCCTTGACGGGCTGCCAGTTGAGACCGGCATTGTAGTTCTGCTGGAACTTGGCCTTCTTCTTGTAGGTGTCGTCCAGACGCTGGCGCGGAGTGTACTGCGCGTTCATCGAGTTCTCCTCGTCCTCGCTGTCGGCCGTCAGCTCGTTCACCGGCTTGAAGACCACCGCACGCGAGATGAGCGAACTCGTGGCGCTCGACTCGTTCGAGTCGGCACCGCCGCTCAGGCCGTCCACCGTCTGATAGGTCAGGCGGGCGTTAAAGTCGAAACTCAGCCACTTGTTGAGCTCGGTGTTGATCTTGGCGTTGATGTTGTTCTTGACAAATCCGGAGTTGACCATGATCGACTTCTCCTCGTTGCGCGCATAGCTTATCGAATATTTGGTCTGCTTGTTGCCGCCGCTGATGCTGACGTTGTACTGCTGCTGGTTGCCCGTGCGGCCGAACACTTCGTCCTGATGGTCGGTGCCCTCCACCGACTTCCATATTTCAAGGTCGTCCCAGCGGCCGTAGCTCATCGAGCTTTGGTCGAGCTCCCACTGATAGAGCACATACTCGTACGGATCAAGCACATCCACCATCCTAGTCACCTTGCGCACGCCGTAGCTCAGGCCCAGGTTGACCTGCGTCTTGCCCTCGGCGCCGCTCTTGGTCGTCACGATGATGACGCCGTTGGCACCGCGCGCGCCATAGATGGCCGTCGACGAGGCGTCCTTCAGCACGTCCACCGACTGGATGTCGGTGGGAGCGATGTCGGAGATGCTCGACACCGGGAAACCGTCCACAATGTAGAGCGGCGAGTTATCCTGGCTCAGCGAACCGCCGCCACGCACGCGGATCTTGATGTCGGCATCGGGCGAACCCTCGGTGGTGGTGATGGCCACACCGGCCATCTTGCCCTGAATGGCCTCCGAAGCCGACGCCACCGGCACCACCTCGAGCTGCTTGGCCGACACCGACGCCACCGAACCGGTCAGGTCCTTCTTGGTGACGGTGCCGTAGCCCACGGCCACCACCTCGTCCAGCGCTATGGTCTCTTCCTTGAGCACAATGTTGATGCCCGACGTCTGGTCGGCCATCGGAAACTTGACGCTGACAAAGCCGATGCACGTCACCGACAGAGTCTTCTGCTTGGCATTATCGACGTTCAGGACGAACCTGCCGTCCATGTCGGAAATGGTTCCCTGGGTTGTGCCGTCCACAACCACTGATGCGCCCGGGAACGGAACTCCCTGCTCATCCACTACTGTTCCCGACACCTGAGTCGACTGAGCCCACGCGCCCATCGACACCAGCAGTGCCAGCAACAAACTGACAATACTTCTTTTCATACAGTCACATTTAAACATATAGTCTTTGCGTTTTAAATTAACAGTCGATGCAAAAAAGCGGCGCGCTCACGTTAACGATTATTAACCCGTCTGCTCGCGACCGCTTTTCGGCGATTGCAATATTACGACCGCGCGGCACCTCGGGCGGAGTAAATTCAGAGCCAAACGGCGTAAGATTCATCTATCAAATCGTCGCACCGCACCGCGCAACCGCCACTTGCACAACCCAATGACAAATAATCACCCCAAAACCGACAAGTTGCCGATTGCCCCCGCGCGCCGCCCCGCCATCCTTTTCGCATCGTGAACAAGCCATAAAAAGTGTTGCTGCCCCACCCACTGCAAAGCCGCCGGACGCTTTGCAGTGCCCGGCGGCTCAGTACATTCAATTCCGCTGACCGGGAATTCGGCTATGGACTATGCCCTGCCCTCCACCTTCCACTCGGTGATGTTCCGCTTGCGCCGCCCGAAGTTGACGCCAACG
>CALYZD010000162.1 GCA_945607565.1 uncultured Bacteroidales bacterium
AAGGTTACACGAGTCTGTCAGCCGCTTTTCTGAGAATCTTAAAAAGTGTAAACTGCCGTTTCGGCAGGCCATGCCGGCGTTGTTTGGCGGTGGACTGGAACGGCGTATCATTACTAAACATAATATTGATAAATTGCCTTTTTTCGCGCATTATGGCCCGCTGTGGTTTTTGCGGCCACAGGATAGGCCGGAGTAGAATGATAGTAGTCGGAAAGTAGTAGAAAAGTAGTTGAATATACAACCAATGCGCGAGGTTGATTAACGAGGTTGTACGCGCATTTTTCTATCCATTCAAAAACGTCACGATTTTATGATAAGGACTGATGTTTATGCAAAATTATGACAAAATGCATGGTGTGTTAGTTAAGTTACAATAAATCAGTTAGGTAAAACAAATGTAAATAACTTTCTTTGGTTATGGTTCGATAATTTAAAAAATCGAAAAATTGCGTCTTTGAACGAGCTGCGCCTGACGCCGGCCGGAATGCGCATGAGCTGCGACTGACTGCGCTATTTGCCTGATTCAGTTGAATTAATGGCCGAGCCCGAACGCCGGCTCGCAGATGTTATGTTTGTAGCCGCAGCGTAAAGTTCATGAAATGACCGTGTTATAAACATGATTTTGGATTGCGTTTTTGAAGCAAAACTTATGTAGTCTATTCCCTTTTTCTGAAAATAAATTTATTTTTAGGTCGATTTTTGCAAGGTGTGTTTTTGTGAATTTATGTGAATACACATCGTGCTGAATTAACTAATTTTAAGACGGTGATAAATCCTGACTTGAAATACCAGATAGCGTTGGGCCTGATCAAAGGAGTGGGTCCGATAGTCGCGAAGAATCTGGTCGGGTATTTCGGTGACGTCAGGAAGATATTTGCGGCAAAGGCTGCGGATTTGGCCCGGGTGCCCGGTGTGGGCCGGGTGCTTATCAAGTCGCTGCGCGAAGGCGATGTGATGGCGCGGGCCGAGGAGGAACTGAAATTTATTGAACGCTATGGCATCAGGCCGATGTTTTTCACCGACAGCGACTATCCGGTGCGGCTGGCCAACTGCGACGACGGACCCACGATGCTCTATGTGAAGGGCGATGTGGAACTGAACGCCGCCAAGGTGCTGAGTGTGGTCGGGACGCGACGCCCGACCGAGCGAGGCAAGGAGCAGTGCGAGCAGATGATTGCAGAGCTGTCGGCTCGGCATCCTGACCTGCTGGTTGTGAGCGGGTTGGCCTATGGGATTGATGTCTGCGCGCATAGGCAGTCGCTCAGGAGCGGAGTGCCGACAGTGGGCGTGGTGGCGCATGGGCTCGACCGCGTCTATCCGTCGCTTCACCGCGATGTGGCGGCGCAGATGGTGCGCAGCGGCGGCGGAATGGTGACCGAGTTCATGAGCGGCACGCGCCCCGAGGCTCAGAACTTTGTGAAGCGCAACCGGATAATTGCCGGACTGGCCGACGTGCTGCTGGTGGTCGAGAGCGACGTGGACGGCGGCTCGCTGATTACGGCCAAAGCCGCCTTTGAATACAACCGCGACGTGGTGGCCATACCCGGGAGCCCGGCCGACGAAATGTCGAGAGGCTGCAACTATTTGATAAAAAGGGATGTGGCGCGGCTGGTGGAGAGCGCTGCCGACATTGAGGCCGTGGCCGGCTGGGACATCGCAGACGCAACGCGGGCATCGGAGCCGGTGCAGGAAAGCCTGCCGCTCGAGATGAGCGACGAGGAACGGAAAATATACACCGTGCTGCTGGCCGAGCGCGAAATGCAGCTTGGAGCGCTGAGCGTCCGCTGCGAGATGCCGATAGGAAAGATAAACTCGACACTGCTGTCGCTGGAGCTGATGGGAGTGGTGAAGATGCTGCCCGGCAATGCCTGCCGGATAGTGTGACGACTGAAAACAACGAGTGCCGAAAGGTGCAATATATATGCCTCGCGCAGAGGTAATTGAAAAGAAAAGGGCGGCCGCGCAGGCGACTGCCGAAATGAAGTAGAAAAAAAGGTATGATATATATGAGGACTTTGACAACGTTCTTGGGAAGCAGGTTGGCGGCCATGAGGTGCGTGCTGACTGCGCTTGTTTTTTCAGTAGCATCGTTTGCAATGTTGCCGGAAACGTTTGCAGCCGACGGAACTATTACCGACGTGGTGTATGACGGCGACGACTCGAGCGGAAAACTCTATTTCAACATCGAGGGCGGAAGTTCGGCTTCGTCAATTACGGTAGGTGTTGTCATTCACGACCCTGAAGGTGCAAATACTACGACAAGAAATTATTCCTATCCAACAGGAAAGCTGACGCTGACGCATACTTCCGGCGATCAGTTCTATGTTGATTTGAGCGGGGAGAGCGATGGTCCCGCACGCCAATATTTATACCACAGCAGCGCCGGCGGAACCGAACTTGACTTTAACGTAAGGCTCAACGGCGGAACAGCGGTGGCAACCACGGTGACAAACACACTCGGCACAGTCGGCACGGTCAATCCGCCAACCGTCTACAATCTGACCGGCCCGGCAATGTGTCTGTGGAATGGGAGTGCTCAGAACATCACATTGGACGGCAGCGAGGTCGGAGTGACCTACACCTTGTATAAGGATGGCGCGGCCACCACCAACCAGCAGCTGGCATCCACTCAGGGTCAGACCATTATCTTCAGCGTATCGGCGCCCGGCGTCTACACCGTGCAGGCGTCGAACTCGGCGGGCACTGCCACCATGAGCGGCAGTGCTTTCATCGCATCTAACATAACCGACCTGACCACCACATCGGGGTGCCTGTCGAGCAAGAAAGTCACCTTTTCGACCAACGGCGCGCTGGCTTTTGCCAAAGGCGCCGGCCTCAAAGTGGAAGGCACGGGCATGGCTCTGACCCAGGACCCGGCAGACCTTGAGGCCGTGATGTCGACCGAAGGCGTCTACACCATCTCGCTCTACGCGCCTAACGGCTCGGTCTGCAAATCGTGGAACTACACGGTGTCGGGCACCAAGACGGTGCAGGCGGTGGCCGGCGAGTGCGGCCAGTTCAGGCTGCTGAACCCGACGGCCGGCGTCAGCTACAGCGTCACGCCGGGCACGGCCTCGCAGGTGTCGTCGTCGACGGCCGAGATAGTGTATAAGGCCACGGCGTCGGGAACCTACACCATCAGCGACCCCAACTGCGGCGTGGTGGGCACCATATCGGTGACCATCCCCGACGGCAAGGAGACGCTCGACAAGAACGGACAGACCGAGTGCGCCGCCAGCGGCAACAAGATTTATCTCGACAACCTCCAGATGGGCGTGACCTACCAGATGCTGCGCGACGGCGTGACGGTGGGCACCTACGGCCCGGTGACCAGCGCCACGACGCCGTTCGCATGGACGGCCGACCAGGCCGGCACCTACACCTTCAGGGCCGAGGCCGGCGGATGCTCGCAGGACCTCTCGTTGGTCTACACCGTCAACGCCATGCCCACAACGGCCTACACGGTCAGCAGCGTCTGCGACGGCGCATCGAACAGCATCAGCCTGAGCAGCAGCGAGAAGGACGTGAACTATTACCTCTATAAAGAAGGCTCGGCCACGCCCGTCGACACCAGAGTGGGCACGGGCACGCAGCTCAACTTTTTCGGCATAAGCGATGCCGGCGTCTACAAGGTGGTGGCCAAGTGCGACATCAGCGACGCCGGAATGCAGATGACCGGCACGGTGACCATCCCAGCGAAATACGAAATCCTGAAAGGCACGAGCTGCGCCGGCAACAACATCACCGTGACGCTGACCGGCTCGCAGACCGGAATCACATATCAGCTCTACCGCGACGCCACGGCCGTGGGCACGGCTCAGGCGGGCAACGGCGGTGCGCTGACCTTTGCGGTCAACAGTGCGCAGGCAGGCGCCTACACCGTAAAGGCTTCGGGCACAAACATCTGCGACGTGACGATGGCGGGCGTCTACACCGTGGGCACATCGCCTGCCGTGGTCGACGTGACGGCACCGGCCTGCAATACGCTGCAGCTCTCGACGACCGAGG
>CALYZD010000163.1 GCA_945607565.1 uncultured Bacteroidales bacterium
TGGAATTACTCAAGTGTGATGATTTTCTGGAAATGCAGTTCTATATGAAAGAATCCATCAAAGACAAGTGGTCGGTGAGAGAACTGAAACGCCAGGTCAATTCATCTCTGTTCCATAGACTTGCGCTCAGCACGGACAAAGAAGGTGTTCTTTGTCTTGCAAATGAATGACATCAGGTTCAGAAGCCTGCTGATATCATTCGCGACCCATACGTTCTGGAGTTCACCGGCATACCACAACGAAAACGGTACAAGGAATCTGAATTGGAGAACGCACTGAAAACCAACATGGAACAATTCCTGTTGGAGTTGGGCCGAGGTTTCGCCTTCATGGGACGTCAGTACGTCATACCGATAGGAAGCAAACGCTTCAAAGTGGATATGGTATTCTATAATGCCATTCTGAAATGTTATGTCTTGATTGATTTGAAACGTGCAGAAATCAAGCACGGTGACATTGGCCAAATGAATCTCTATCTGAATTATTTCAAAAATGAGATTTGCCAGCCGGACGACAATCCGCCTATTGGAATTGTCTTGGGCGCAAAGAAGGATGAAATATTGATGGAATATGCTCTGCAAGGCATAGACAATCAGCTTTTTGTGGCGCGTTACCAACTTTATCTTCCCAAGCGCGAGGAACTTCAGGCTCAATTAGACCTGCTGCTCGAAAGATCAATGCAGAATGATTAATCACGATATGTGAATGTTTATGAACGTCAAATCATGCGCGGCTTTGGGTCGGCAGGCCGCACGCGCCGGCCTATCGCTTTTTGCACTACCTTTGCGCCAAAGGCACGGCACGCATTGCCGCCGCCGCACACATTGAACACATTAACCACACACCTTTGGCATCATGAAACAATTCACCGACGAAGCCGAACTGATGCTCGACTTCATTCACCGCAGCCCGTCGGCATTCCACGCCGTCGACAACGTAGCCGCCATGCTGACGGCGGCCGGCTTCGAAGAGCTCTGCCTCTGCAAGCCTTGGACCATAGCGCAGGGCGGACGCTACTTTGTGCGACGCAACCAGTCGGCCCTCTTCGCCTTCACGCTGGGCACGGCCGACGCTGCCGACGCAGGCTTCCGATTCGTGACGGCGCACTCCGACTCGCCCGGCTTCCGCATCAAGCCGCGACCCGAAATGCTGACCGACGGACGGCTGCTGCGGCTCAACACCGAAGTCTACGGCGGACCCATACTGATGACCTGGCTCGACCGCCCGCTGTCGGTGGCCGGACGCGTGGTCACGCGCAGCGCCGACCCGCTGAGGCCGCGCCGCACCCTGGTCGACCTGCAGCGCCCGCTGGGAGTCATCCCCAGCCTTGCCATACACTTCAACCGCGCCGTCAACGATGGCGTGGCGCTCAACCGGCAGACCGACATGCCGCTGCTGGTGGCCGCCGTCGACTGCGGGTTTGCCGCCGACGACACCCTGCTGCACCTTGTGGCCGACAAGGCCGGCGTGGCGCCCGACGAGGTGCTCGACTGCGACCTCTACCTCTACGACACCGAGCGCGGCACCATCTTCGGCACCGGCAGCGACCTGGTGCTCTCGCCCAAGCTCGACGACCTCTCGATGGTCTTTGCCGGCACGCGCGCCCTTGTGCAGACCGCACAGGCAGGCAACTATCAGATGCTCTGCATCTTCGACAACGAAGAGGTGGGCAGCGGCACCAAGCAGGGAGCCGCCTCGCCCGTGCTGCGCCACATCCTCGAGCGCATCAGCCAGCACCTCGGACACACGCCCGAGCAGCACCAGCGCATGCTCTACAACTCCTTCATGGTCTCGGCCGACCAGGCACACGCGCTCCACCCCAACCAGCCCTCCATGCACGACCCCGTGCTTCACCCCGTGGTCAACGGCGGACCGGTGATAAAAATCAACGCCAACCAGAAATACATGACCGACGCCGACAGCAGCGCCGTCTTCAGCAGCATCTGCAAGGAGGCCGGCGTCCCCTGCCAGATGTTCGTCAACCGCAGCGACATGGCCGGCGGCTCCACACTCGGCAACATCCTGACCTCGCAGATCGACATCCGGGGCGTCGACATGGGCAATCCCATGATAGGCATGCACTCGGCGCGCGAGACAGGCGGCGTGCTCGACCAGCTCTACGCCACACGGGCCTTCGCCCGGTTCTTCGCCACGCGCTGAACCGACGCGCGTCAGCCGACAAGCCGACAAGGCGCCCGCCGCAATGGCGGATGCCTTGTCGGCTTGTATTTGCAGGCCGGCGCGTGTCGGCTTTTGTGCCGAAAAATGTTAAGTTTGCCGCAAACTACAGTCATCAAAACCGGCAGACACCATGGACATCTTCTTCGAACTGTTGCAGGCATCAATAGGCACGCGCCGCTCGCTCTCGCGCAGGCCACGGCCGACGAGTGGCGCCGCCTGATGGACACGAGCGTGCAGCACGGCCTGACGGCGCTGACCTTCGGCTATGTGCGCAATCTGCCCAAAGCCGACGCGCCGGACGCCGACGTGGCCGTGCGCTGGTTTGCTGCCGCCACTAATGCCGAGCGCGTCATGGGGCGGATGCGGGCGGTGGCGGCCGACATTGCCGGGCGGCTGTGGCAGCGGCGCGTGGCTGCGGTGATGCTCAAGGGCCAGGCCTTTGCGCAGTACTATGCCAACCCGCTGCACCGCGAGTTCGGCGACATCGACTGCTTCCTGAGAGGCCCCAGGGAGGCGGCCGACAGCGCCATGGCCGAGATGGGCCGTCCGCTGTGCCCGGGTGCCTACAAGCACACGCGGCTGTCGTACAGGGGCATACCGGTCGAGAATCACATCTTCTTCACAAGTTTCGGCAACACGCGGCGCGGACTGCGCACCGAGCGCCATCTGGCCACACTGTTTGCCGGGCCCTGCACGCCCATCGGCGACACCGACATGCTGTCGCCCTCGGCCGACTTCACCGCGCTCTTCATGCCTAGGCACGCACAGTCGCACTTCATCGAAGAGGGCATCCGGATGCGCTACGTGCTCGACTGGGCCCTGTTTCTGCGCGCCGAGCAGGACCGCGTGGACTGGCCGCGCGTGCTGTCCATGATGGACGATGCGCACCTGTCGCGCTTTGTGGGCGTGCTCACGGCGCTGGCCGTCCGCTGCCTCGGCATCAGCGTCGGTCATGAGGGGCTGCGTGCTCTGGCCCTCTCGGCCGACAGCCGCCTGACCGACCTTGTGCTGGCCGACACCATGGGCCCTCAGCCCGCCGTGTCGACCCCCGGCCTGTGGCACAAGACCAGGCGCATAGCGCGCCGCTTTGTACGAATGTGGCGTTTCCGTTCGCTGGCCTGTGAGCCATATGCGCGCATGGTGTGGAACGCCTTTGCCTTCAGCTCCTATCTGCACCGCTCGCTTCCCTCAATCCATTCCGACCTGGCCTCCACCCCGGCCCGTTAGCCCCGGCCACGCCCGCCACCAGACGACAAAGGGGCGGCACTGCTGCCGCCCCCCGAGTGTGCCACGGTGTGCACCTACTATTGCAACACGCTGAAAAGCAGATAGGACACTGCAAGCGTGAAGATGATGTTGAACGTCTGGGCGCTCAGGAACGCCACCAGCGGACGCCTGTTCTCGTGGCCGAATATCTGGCCGAAGCGGGTCTCGAGGCCAATGCAGACAAACGCCATGTTGAACAGCGTGTTGGAGAATCCCTTGGTCACCTTGCCGACGCTCTTGGCGCTGTCCATGTCGAAGAAGAGGCTGAAGAAGAGCGAGGCCAGCACGAATCCCAGCACGAACTTGGGGAACCGGCTCCAGATGAGCCGCAGGGTGGGCTTCTCCTCGCTCTGGTTGCCACGGTAGGTCCAGAAGAGCGAGATGGCGAAAGCCGCTATGCCCAGCAGCACGTTCTGCGACGACTTGACGATGATGGCGGTCTGCGCGGCCTTTTCGCCCAGCAGCGTGCCCGACGCGGCCACGGCTCCGGTGGTGTCGATGGTGCCGCCCATCCATGCGCCGGCGCACTCCT
>CALYZD010000164.1 GCA_945607565.1 uncultured Bacteroidales bacterium
GATTTGAAAGTCCGATACATAAGAACGCCATTGCGCCGCCGCACGCAATAGAGCTTTGCGCCAAAAGTATGGTTTATAGTGCATTAGGGGCGGGGCAGGGTCGCTCGCTCATGCTCAGCTGTTTGTGGCGATGTCCTGCAGCGTGGTGGCGCACAGGGTGTCGATGGCGTGGCGGTTGATGTCGGAGAAGGGCTTGCGGATGGGGCAGCTCTGCTCGTCTTTGCAGAATTCGCACGGACGGTGACGCACTTCGCAGGCGCACGCCAGCATGCTCACCGTGCCTTCGAAGCAGACCACCACGTCGTAGAGCGACACGTCGGCCGGGTGGCGGGTCAGATAGTAGCCGCCCTGCTTGCCGCGCGTGCTGCTGAGGATGCCGCGGTTCTTGAGCGTCAGCAGGATGCCTTCGAGGAAGCGCTGCGGGATGTGTTCCGACCGGGCTATGCGCCCTATGGCCACCGGCTCGTTGCCATATTCGCCTGCCAGCACCGACAGCGCCATCATGGCATATCTTGTCTTTTTCGATAGCATGGTTCGTCAAGAGTTTTGTTCCGATGCCTGCGCCGACCACGCCGCGCAAGCCTTGCAATGTTAGCCATTTCTGCCCACCCGTGCAACTGGACGCCGCTTTCGGCCCGCCGATAATCTACACCTACGTAGTGTAGATTGGGTATAAATACGGATTGACGGCGCTGCGCTTATACTCTGCCTTTGCGGTGTAGATTAATGACTGATCAACACAAAACATCACAACGAACATGAACATCAGGAAACATAAGCAATTGGCAGCCGTGGCACTGTGCGCGGCTCTGGCCTCGTGCGGCGGCGCTCGTCGCGGCGGTGCCGACGGTCTTGAGGGCGAACTGTCGCTCTCGGGCACCTTTGGGCTCTATCCGCTTGCGGTGCAGTGGGCGCAGGACTTTGAGCAGCTCCATCCGGGCGTGCACGTCGACATATCGGCAGGCGGCGCCTGCAGGCCGTGGTGGAGCACTATCTGCGCGAGGTGGGCCTCTGGGACGAGGTGAGCGACCGGCTGCACCAGCCGGCCACGCGCCTGTCGATAGGCCAGCAGCAGCGCCTGTGCCTTGCGCGCAGCCTTGCCGTGGAGCCCGAATACATCCTGGCCGACGAGGCCACGTCGGCGCTCGACCCGCAGGCCAGCAAGACCGTGGAGGACCTATTCGTGCGTCTGCGCGAGCGATACTCCATAATAATGGTCACCCACACGCTGCGGCAGGCTCTGCACATCGCCGACCACGTGGTGTTCGTCTACATGGGCAGGGTGGTGGAGCAGGGGCCGGCCGAGCAGGTCTTCCGCAACCCGCAAAACGAGCTGACTCAGAACTATTTGGCGGGAGTCTTCAGTTGAGCCGTGGGAGCATCCGCCCAGAGAAAAAATCATCCTGAAAAAAAATCATCCTGAAAAAACGATCATAACACATTCATAATCAATCATGAGCAATCGCAAACAAACGCATCTCAACGAGCTGGAGGCCGAGGCCATCTACGTCCTGCGCGAGGTGGCCGAGCAGTTCGAGCGGCCGGTCATCCTCTTCTCGGGCGGCAAAGACTCGATAGTGGTGACGCATCTGGCGCGCAAGGCCTTCTATCCGGCCCGCATCCCGTTTCCGCTTCTGCACATCGACACCGGCCACAACTTTGCCGAGACCATCGCCTACCGCGACGAGCTGGTGGCACGACTCGGCGCGCGCCTGATAGTGGGCAGCGTTCAGGAATCGATTGACACAAGGCGAGTGCGCGAGGAGACGGGCTACAACGCCAGCCGCAACAAGCTGCAGACCACCACGCTGCTCGACACCATCGAGAAGCACCGCTTCGACGCGGCCATCGGCGGCGCACGGCGCGACGAGGAGAAGGCGCGCGCCAAGGAACGCTTCTTCTCGCACCGCGACGAGTTCGGCCAGTGGGACCCCAAGAACCAGCGCCCCGAACTCTGGAACATCTTCAACGGGCGGTGCGCGCAGGCGAGCATTTCCGCGTCTTCCCCATCAGCAACTGGACCGAGATGGACGTCTGGCAATACATCCTGCGCGAGCGCATCGACATGCCCGGCATCTACTTCACCCACCGGCGCGCCGTCTTCATGCGCGACGGAGGCTGGCTGGCCGCCGAGCCCTGCATCAGGCTGCGGCCCGACGAGAAGGTCGAATACCGCGACGTCCGCTGCCGCACCATAGGCGACATCACCTGCACCGGCCTCACACTGTCGACGGCGCACACGGTGGAGGAAATAATCGACGAGATTGCGGCCTCGCGCGTCACCGAGCGCGGCGGACGGGCCGACGACCGACGCTCCGAAACGGCCATGGAAGACCGCAAGAAGGCCGGCTACTTCTGACCCCGCGCCGTAGCCTCACACACGCCTGTCAATCTGACCATTAGAATAACATCAAACACCAGACAATGCAAAAAGGATATCTCGATATGGAACTGCTGCGGTTCACCACCGCCGGCAGCGTCGACGACGGCAAGAGCACGCTCATCGGCCGTATGCTCTACGACAGCAAGTCGATTTTTGAAGACCAGCTGACGGCCGTCGAAACGGCATCGCGCAGCCGCGGCAACGAGGAGCTCAACCTCGCCCTGCTCACCGACGGCCTGCGCGCCGAACGCGAACAGGGCATCACCATCGACGTGGCCTATCGCTACTTTGCCACGCCGCGGCGCAAATTCATCATTGCCGACACGCCGGGGCACGTCGAATACACGCGCAACATGGCCACGGGCGCTTCCACGGCCAATCTGGCCGTCATCCTCGTCGACTCGCGCAACGGCGTGGTGGAGCAGACCGTCCGACACTCGTTCATAGCATCGCTGCTGGGCATCAGGCATATAGTGGTGTGTGTCAACAAGATGGACCTGGTCGGATACTCGGCCGAGAGCTTCGACGAAATACACCGACATGGCCGCGCGGTTGGGCATAGGCGGAGTGAGCTTCATACCCATCTCGGCCAAGCTGGGCGACAACGTGGTGGAGCCCTCGACGCACATGCCATGGTACGACGGCCCCACGCTGCTCGGCCTGCTCGAAACGGTGCCCATCGACGACACCGCGCCCCTGCGACCCCTCCGACTGCCGGTGCAGCACGTCATCCGACCCATCTCCGACGCCTTCCACGACTTCCGCAGCCATGCCGGACGCTGGTGGTGGGAGAGCCCCGACCACAAGGAGTGCGGCCTCCACAGCCGCTGAACGGTGACGGGCCCCGCACTCCCGTCGGCAACGCCCCCGCCGCTTGAAGAATGATGATTCTCAAGCGGCGGGGACGCCTTTTTTTCAAAAGTGGCTTGCTGAACTTTTCCCCTAAAACCTACAAAATAAGCCTGCCCCCGCTTGCTGGGTCGTACCTTTCGGCTACCTTAGAATCGTCAAAAAAAAAAAGACAACCGACGAGCTGAAGCTGTTACCGTCGGCGGCCGTGAAATCGCTGTCGGGCGTGGCGTTTCCGTAGTTTCCGGTTTAGTCGGACAGAAAGATAATGTATGATATGAATAGTGATGTGACAAGACTGACATCCGAGCGCATCAAGCCAACGACGCTGAATATGTGAGACTTATTGCACATATCTCGAATCTGTGGGATGAAGCGAAGGGCAAAGCGGCCATAGCCGTCAATACCGAACTGCTCGAAGCCAACTGGCTGACAGGTAGATATATCGTAGAGTTTGAACAGGGCGGCAACGCAAAAGCACGTTATGGAGAGCAACTTATCACAAACATTGCCAAAGACCTGACTCGAATCAGAGGCAAAGGATTCAGCCGCTCCAACCTTATCTATATGCGCAAGTTCTATCTGACCTTCCCAAAAAGTGAGACACTGTCTCACCAATTGACTTGGAGTCATTATCTGGAATTACTCAAGTGTGATGATTTTCTGGAAATGCAGTTCTATATGAAAGAATC
>CALYZD010000165.1 GCA_945607565.1 uncultured Bacteroidales bacterium
GAGCTTTTGAGTTTCAGCGGTATGTATGGCTGTCGATTCTTCGTGTAAGTCAATAAAACAACAAGGCATATTCAGGTGGCTATAGCGGCAGGGCTCCACCTCTTCCCATTCCGAACAGAGAAGTTAAACCTGCCCGCGCCGATGGTACTGCGATACGATGTGGGAGAGTAGGTCGCCGCCTTCTTCTGAAGAGAGACTCAACAATGTGTTGGGTCTCTTTTTTTTTTTGTCAGGATAAGCGGCATCCTGCCGCTTGCACAAGCAGCTTTCGCATGACGGCCGGAAGGCCGTCTTTCCTTGAATTGTGTTGTCTTGAAAAAACTTGGACAACGGTGGACGACAATTTGACAACGGTGTGGCTGTGCTTGGTCGAAAACCATCGCATGTTTGTCATGTTTTGTCCCATTTTATATCCCCAAACCCTAAAATAACAACACCTTATTGTGTTAAAGTGTGTTAATTTCTTTTGCATATATATATATTAGCAGCGTCTAAAAGGACAAATCGGCATTTCGTAACGCAAAAATGCTGGTTCAGAGCTTTTTGTATGCAATAACTAAAAATCAGAAAATGAAAAAACTTTTATTAACAATCGCATTGGCCTTTGCGACGCTGGCATCACAGGCACAGACAGAATGGTATGGGCAGGTCGGCTTGTCGCTCAACAAGTTTTCTTACTCGTCGGAATACGAATATGGCTGCGATTTCAAGCGCAACGTCGGCTACGAGGTGATGTTCGGATTTCTGAGGCCAATGGGTGAAAAAGGCCTGTTTCTTTGGGGTATGAACTTCGGCATGGGAACCAGAGGCTCGAAATCGGAGTGGAAAGACGTATTGTATGAAGGATGTGAAATCCATTTTCTGGAAAACGACGAAAGCCGTTTCATGTTTCAGTACTGCCCGTTCGAACTCAACTCACGCATTCAGATCGGGTCGTCGCCCTTTGCAGTCAATCCGCATGTGGGGCTTTACGTGTCGCTCGACTTGTCCGGGAAGATTGAACATAAAGTTGATGGCGTGGATGCTGAGTCCAAGGTCTTTGACGATTTTGACGAATACTCTCCGCAACGGTTCGACTTTGGCGTCAACGCAGGCTGCCGGTTTTGGTTTGCCGGCAAGACGTTCCTTGATGTGACCTACAAGCAGGGCACTATCGAACCGTGGGATCTGGATTTGGAGCGCGAAGATCTGGCTGGTCTGTCCAACAGTCTGTGTTTCAGTGTAGGATACGTTTTCTGACGATTTGACATCCTCACCAAGTTGGCAAAAATCTTTTAAATCTTTTATTGATATGCAATTATCTATCGGCTTTATCTCGAAGCCCGGGAGGCTTGTGTGCCCGATCGTCGCACTGCTGATGCTGACGGCGCTGCCCCTGACGGCTCAGGAGAAATCTATCAAAAGGAAAGTGGCCATCGGGCGTTTCAGCAACGAGACCCAGCACGCCAAGGGCTACTTCTACGACAAAGAGAACGACCCGATGCGCAAGCAGGCCATGGACATCCTGTCGGCCAAGCTTGCCGCCAGCGAAAAGTTCATCCTGCTCGAGCGCGACGACCTGGACGTGCTCGTCAAGGAGGCCGGTTCCGACATGTCGAAAGTCGGCGCCGACTATATCATTCTGGGCTCCATAACCGAGTTCGGGCGCAAGACCGAGGGGCAGAAGAAAGCCTTCAGCAGGAGCAAGACGCAGACCGTGGAGGCCGGCGTCAGCATCCGCCTTGTGGACGTGGCCACTTCGCTCATCATCTATTCCGACGAGGCCAAGGGCTTTGCCGAGGTGACCAACAAAAAGGTGATGGGCATGGGCGGCACGGCCAACTACGACGCCACTCTCAGCGACAAGGCCATCTCCGCCGCCATAAGCCAGCTCATCGAGAACATCATCAACAAGTGCATGGACAAGCCGTGGCGCTCCTACATCCTCTCGGCCGAGGCCGGCACCTACATCATCTCCGGCGGACGGTCGCAGGGCCTCGAAAACGGCGACACTTTCAATGTCTACGAGAAGGGCAAGGTGGTCAGGAATCCGCAGACGGGCCTCGACATTGAGCTGCCCGGCCAGAAAATAGGCACCGTCAAAGTCCTTTCGTCGGTGGGCGACACGCCCGAGACCGAGGTTTCGATGTGCTCCTACGACGGCTCGGCAATCGACGCCGGTAATCTTGGAAAATACTATGTATCAGACAAATAATTATAAGCTATGAAGAAGTTTATTGCTGCATTGTGCGCCACGCTGCTTTTGGCGTCATGCCGCACGGGCACCTACTCGGTGTCGTCGGGCAAGGCCGACGAGGCGATGATCTCGTTCCTCTGGGACGAGGCTGAGCACATTCAAGTGACTGTAGACGGCAAGGACACCTACGAGCTGAGCACCGTCAAGACCCAGGACTGGCGCAAGAATCCCAAAATCAAGAAGACGGCCAAGAACACCATCTACGTCAAGCCGGGCAAGCACACCGTGGTAGTTTCGATGAAGGAGAGGGAGAAGTCCGGCTACTACAACTACTCCACATACATGGATTCGAAGTACGAGCATAAAGTCTTCCTATCGGCTCAGGAACACAAAATGATTGATTTACATATTAACAAAAAATGAGATTATGAAAAAAAAGCAATTTGTGGCCATCTCGGCGGTGGCCGCGCTAACATTGTTGACCTCGTGCGGCAGCGGTACGCAGTTGTATCCACTCTACAATTATGGTGGGGCCTATCAGTCGGAGGCCGGCACCTTGTATGAGGTATGGCTTCACAAGTACGAGAAAGAAGCTACTCCGGCGGCTTTTTGCAATCTGCTTGTCGGTTACGAAATTTTGATTCAGAAGCCCGGCGGAATCCGTCAGGTGCCGCCTCCCGGCCTGTGTGCCGAGTATGGCTATCAGCTTCTCAAGCCCGATGCCGCTTCAACGTTCAGAGACAATGCCACCGATCCGCAAAAGCAGTGGTTCAAAACCGACGACTACGAGACTTGTTTCCGTACCCGTGGCTTGGAAATGTTGAAGAAAGAAATCGAACTCTATCCTGAGTCGAAAACATTCATTGAACCGTTAATCGAAAAACTTACGAAATAACTATGAAACAAATAATTTTTTCACTGCTGGCTGTTGTCCTGCTGACTTCGTGCGGCGGTTCGCAGAAAATCACAACGAAAGGCGAACACTATGCTAGCCTCTACAACGACATGCCTCTCACTCTCCTTGTCATGCCGCCCATCAACAACACACAAGACGTTGAGGCCAAAGACCTGCTCTACACCTCCGTCAGCCGTCCGCTTGCCGAATGCGGTTTCTACGTCATTTCGCCTCAACTTGGCATGGACGTGCTGAAAGCCGAGGGCGCCTACGATGCAGAGGAGTTCATCGACAAGCCGCTCAACAAGTTCCACGATCTGTTCGGTGCCGATGCCGTGGTATTTTCCGAAATCAAGAAATGGAAGAAAAGGTCGGTGTTTGCGCCTAAAATTCAGGCTGATGTCAGATACGTAATCAAATCGACCAAAACGAACGAGATTCTCTTCGACCGCGAGTGCAATGCAACGATTGACATGAGAGCTGATAATAGCAATGCCACATTCAACGGTCCGTTGTTCCAATTGATTCGTCTGATAGGCAGCATTTTCACCACTGCCAAGACGGATAACGTGGTGGCTGCCAGACTGGCCAACTGCATTATTTTCAAAGATATACCTCGTGGTCAGTACAGCCCTAACCACATGAAAGATAAGGAATCTGCGGCCGGAGCGTCAAACATTTCTGCTACCTACAAGCTGAAAGATGTGCCGCTGTCCAATATTCTTTTCGTCGGTGGTGGATA
>CALYZD010000166.1 GCA_945607565.1 uncultured Bacteroidales bacterium
GCGGAGGCCGATTCCGGCGCGTCAACTTCGGGCGTGCCCGAGGCGGTGATTCCGATATTTCTTATGTTTGCGTTTTATCCTGATTCGAATGTCAGATGTTTAACCATTAAAAACACGGAATCATGCGCAACTCATCATTCATGGCTCTAAGTCTTGCCCTCATGGCGAGTGTGGTCGCCGTCCCGACGCTTGCCTCGGACACCGCAGTGGACGGCATCTATTACGATTTTGACGAATCGTCGCTCACGGCCTCGGTCACCTATCGCGGCGCCGAAGACGACTGGATGTACGACGCCACCGGCAGCACGCTCTATGTGGGCGACATCGTCATCCCGCCCACCGTGGTCTATGGCGGACGGACCTACACCGTGACCGCCATCGGCAACGACGCCTTCATCGGCAGCCGCCAGATGACCGGCCTTGCGCTGCCGCACACCGTGACCAGCATCGGCACGGGCATTTTCACGGCCTGCACGTCGCTGCGGTCCATCACGGTCGACGAGGCCAACCCCGTCTTCCTCTCGTCCGACCGCGTGCTCTACCGGCGCAGTCCGCTCGCATTCGTCTTTGCGCCGCGAGCCATCAGCGGCAACGTCGAGCTGCCCGACGCCATCGGCGACCTGCCCGCCTCGGCGTTCCAGAACTGCACTTTGCTCGAAACCATCGTCGTCCCCGACGCCGTGACGCATATCGGCGAAGCCGCCTTCTCGGGCTGCACGTCGCTCACCGACATCACCATCGGCAGCGGGGTGACGTCCATAGGCCGGTCGGCATTCCAGGGCTGCACGGCGCTCGGCGTGGTCAGTGTCCCGTCGTCGGTAGCAAGCATCGGCCACGCGGCCTTCTACGGCTGCACCGGGCTGACCTATCTGATTCTGAACGAAGGCCTCCGCACCATCGACTCGTGGGCCTTCTACGGCTGCACGCAGATTGCCGCCCTGATGCTGCCGAGCACGCTGACCTCCGTGGGCGACAAGGCCTTCTACGGCTGCACGTCGCTCAAGACCATCCTCAACCGGAGCCCTCTCGACCTGACGCCCGGCTCCGAATCCAACGGCTGTCTGGCCTACTATGCCACCACCGTCGACAATGTCGACCCCACATCGGTCGCTCACGCCGCGCCGCCGACGCCCTTTGCCGTCCGCAGCGTCGGCAGCCGCGCCATAGCGGTCAGCGGTCTGGCGGGCGGACGCCTGCAGGTGTTCGACATTGCCGGCCGCCGCGTCCATTCGTCAGTGCCCGCCGCGCCGACGCACACCGTCGTCCTTCCGCAGGCGGGCGTCTACATCGTGGTGTCGGGCGCCCGCCGCTGCCGCGTGGCCGTGGGCCGCTGAGCGCACAATCTCTCTATCGAACCAAAAAATGTCTGTCAATCAAAATATTGTCAACAATGAACATTCTTTTCCTGTCGCAGTCGGCTCAGGACGTCAGAGGAGCCGCTTGCCACACCCTGCCCGGGCTCACGTCCACCCGTGGTCTCCGCTCCATCGACGCCGCCGGCAGCGACGTGGTGTGCGTCTGCACCGGCCATCAGGCGCTCCGCCTCACCGACGAGGCTCTGGAGCGGATGTCGTCCGTGCTGATGCAGACCGGCGCCGGCATGGTCTATTCCGACCGCCGGGTGATGCGCGGCGGCCGCGTCGAGCCGCATCCCGTCATCGACTATCAGCCGGGCAGCCTGCGCGACGATTTCGACTTCGGACCGCTGGTGGCCTATTCCGCCAAGGCCTTTGCCGAGGCCGTGGCCGCCATGGACGCCGACTACCGCTTCGCCGCCCTCTACGACCTGCGCCTGCGCGTGTCGCGGCGGCACGCCATCGTGCATCTGCCCGAATGCCTCTACACCCAGACCGACTCCGACACAAGGCTCTCGGGCCAGAAGCAGTTCGACTACGTGGACCCCCGCAACGCCGACGTCCAGAAGGAAATGGAGGCCGCCTGCACGGCACACCTCAAGGCCGTCGGGGCGTGGCTGCCGCAGCTGAACGTGGCCGAAGACCTCGACGCCGAGCCGTTCGACGTCGAAGCCTCGGTGATCATTCCCGTGCGCGACCGCTGCCGGAGCATAGCCGACGCCATAGCCTCGGCACTCGGCCAGCAGGCCGACTTCAGGTTCAACGTCATCGTGGTCGACAACCACAGCACCGACGGCACCACCGACATCGTAGCCCGGATGGCCGCCGCCGACCCGCGCGTGGTCCACATCCGCCCCGAGCGCACCGATCTGGGCATCGGCGGATGCTGGAACGCGGCCGTGGCCGACAGTCGCTGCGGACGCTTCGCCGTCCAGCTCGACAGCGACGATCTCTACATCGCCCCCGACGTCCTGAGCCGCATAGTGGCCGCCTTCCGCACACGCCGCTGCGCCATGATTGTGGGTAGCTACAAGCTGGTCGACTTCGACCTCCGCGACCTGCCGCCCGGCATCATCAGCCACTCCGAGTGGACCGACGCCAACGGCCACAACAACGCCCTGCGCATCAACGGACTGGGCGCCCCAAGGGCATTCTTCACGCCCGTGCTCCGGCGCCTGCCCATGCCCAACGTCAGCTATGGCGAGGACTACGCCGCAGGCCTTGCCGTGGGGCGCGCCCACACCATTGGCCGCATCTTCGAGCCGCTCTATCTGTGCCGGCGCTGGGAGGGCAACTCCGACGCCAACCTCGACACCGAACGCGTCAACCGCAACAATCTTTTCAAAGACCGGCTGCGCACCATCGAAATAATGGCAAGGAGGCACGTCAATGATCGATGACTTCTGGCAGATGCAGATGCGGCAGTGGCCCATGGCCGCCGCCGGCAACGCAGCTCTGGGCCTGATGCGCACGCGCCGCCTTGCGTTCGACGGCTTCGAAGTGCGCCTGCAGTTCAACCCCGCGCGCATCCGCTCCACGGCGGCCGACGTGCGCGCGCAGGCCATAGCCTCGCGGCCGTGCTTCCTGTGCGCCGCCCACCGCCCGGCAGAGCAGCTCGCCCTTGCCCTCGACGGCTCAGGCCGCTTCGAGATACTGGTCAACCCCTATCCCATCTTCGACCGCCACCTGACCATAGCCGCCACCGCCCACACGCCGCAGCTGCTCGCGCCCTACCTGCCCGACATGCTCGCAGCCGCCCGCGCCCTCGGCAGCCACACCGTCTTCTTCAACGGCGCCGGCTGCGGAGCCTCGGCCCCCGACCACGCCCACTTCCAGGCCGTGCCGCGCGGGCTGCTGCCGCTCCCGTCCGAATATGCCGCCCTTGCCGCCGCCGGCCTCGTCGACACCATCGACGCCCACGCCGACGCCGTCCTGACCTCCACCGCGCGCCTCGGACGGCTGGCCTGCCGCATCGAAGGGCGCAGCGCCGACAGCATCGGCCTGCTGCTGCGCCGGCTCTTCGCCATGCTCGGCTCGCCCGGCGCCGAACCACCAATCAACGCCCTGTGCGAGTGCGACGACGGACTCTGCCGCCTCATCGTGGTGCCGCGCCGCGCCATGCGTCCGCGCCGCTACGGCGACGGCCCCGGCCGGCTGATGGTCAGCCCGGCATCGGTCGAGGTGGGCGGCGTCTTCGTCGTCCCCATCGAGAGCCACTTCGAGCGGATAACCCCCGCCGACGTCCTCGAAGTCTTCGCCGACTGCTGCTACACAAGCTGGCCCTGACCCTCCCTGACAGCCCCGCACCGCCACTCCCGGCCCTCAGGCCCGCGGAGCGGCGCGCTGCGCCCGCCCGAATCCGAGTCCGTACCCGATTTTC
>CALYZD010000167.1 GCA_945607565.1 uncultured Bacteroidales bacterium
CCCATGGCAACGCCACGTGCAATTAATGCGTTGCCCGCGTCAATGGTCCAACATTTTTTTTTCATTTCGTTGCCGGAGTGCGTGCCACCACGAGTATTCCGGCCTCGTAGAGCAGATACATGGGCATGGCCACCAGCAGCAGCGTCACCACGTCGGAGGTCGGGGTGATGACGGCGGCGATGATGAGCAGCACCACTATGGCGTGGCGGCGGTAGCGGCGCATGAAGGCGGCCGTCAGGAAGCCGAGCTTGGCGAACAGCCAGCACAGTATGGGCATCTCGAAGACTATCCCCATCATGAAGCTGAGCATGATGAGCGTGTCGATGTAGGAGTCTAGCGTTATGCAGTTGCTCACCTCGGCGCTGACCTGATAGGTGCCGAGGAAGCGGAATGTGAGCGGGAAGATAAGGAAGTAGCTCAGCATAAGTCCGGCTATGAACATGACGTAGCCCCATGCCACCACGCGTGTGGCGTAGCGTCGCTCGTGTTCGTAGAGTGCCGGCGACACGAATCGGAACAGTTCGAAAAGGATGTAGGGCGCCACGGCGAGCATTCCGGCGAAGATGGCTATGCGCACGTGCATCAGGAACTGGCCGGCCAGGCGTGTGCTTATCAGCTCCACGGCAAAGGAGGGCGGGGCGGCGTTGGGCACGAGGCATTGCGCCACGCGGCTCAGCAGCCGGTAGGTGACGAAGGTGTCGTGCTTGGGCGCCAGCACTGCCGCGAACAGCGTGTCTTTGAAGCAGAAGGCCACGCAGGCGGCCACCGTCACGGCCACCACTATGCGCCAGATGCTTCCGCGCAGCTGGTCGAGGTGCTCCCAGAAGGTGCCAGATGTGGAACTGTCGTCATTCATTTTTCTTTTCGCCTTCGGGGGCTTCCTTGCCGGTGGTTTCGGTGTCGGTCTCGATGCCGTTCATGCCGTCTTTGAAGCTGCGCACTCCTTTGCCCAGGCCTTTCATCAGTTCGGGAATCTTCTTGCCGCCAAAGAACAGCAGCACTATCAGCAGGATGAACAGTATCTCTTGCATGCCTATGCCGGCAAACATCAGTGTTTTCATGGTCGTTTTATGTTTTTTTTGTTTGTGTGTATCGGTTAGGTCGTCGGGGCGCGTCACTGCGGCTGCCCCTGCTGTTGTTCTACAAACCGGTCTATTATCGGCTTCATGCGGTCGGCGGTGTCGATGTCGGCGCACAGCTCTTCGAGCGGGCACATTCCGGTCTTGCCGGCTCCCATTATGTGCGGCACCAGGTCGATGCAGGTCACGCTGATGCCGTTGCGCTGCAGCAGTTCGAGTGCCGGGCGGCTCACCACCAGGCCTATGACGCAGCGCACGTGCCCGAGCACCATCAGTGCGGCGGCTCCCTTGCCTATCACCTTGTCGCCCACGGCGGCTCCGTCGAGCAGTCGGGGTGCGGTGGCCAGCAGGTGGTGCAGTGCCGTCAGTCCGTGGCCTTCATAGTCGCGCACTGCGTTGCCGCTGTCCACCACCAGTGTGTAGCGTCCGCGCTGCAGCTTGCGCATCATTGCCTGTGCGTTGTCCATCTTTCTCATAGCGGCTCTTTTTTGGTGTTTCAGAACGCAAAAATAAGAACATTCATCACATTTCGTATCGTTTCGGGCGGCCCGATGCTCTCTCTTAGTTGGTCTGTTGCTTCAGCTGCTCCACGAAGTTGTCTATCCGGTGCAGCTCGGCCGATATGTGTATGCCTTGCGGGCAGTGGGGTTCGCACTGTCGGCAGCCTATGCAGTGGTCGGCCTGCCGGAGCCTGGGCACGCTGCGGTCGTAGCCCACGAGGAAGGCCCGTCGTGCGCGCCGGTAGTTGTCCGACTGCATCGACGACGGCACGTTGTCTTCGTTGAGGCACTTGTTGTAGTGCGCGAAGATGGCCGGTATGTCGAGCCCGTAGGGGCAGGGCATGCAGTATTGGCAGGCCGTGCAGGGCACCGTGGGGAAGCCCAGCATCAGCTGCGCGGTCTCTTCGAGCAGTTCCAGCTCGCGGTCGGTCAGGGTCTTCAGCGGCGAGTAGGTGCGCACGTTGTCTATCACGTGTTCCATATACGTCATGCCGCTGAGCACGGTCAGCACGCCTTCGGGCGAGCCGGCGTAGCGGAAGGCCCACGAGGCGGTGCTCATCTCGGGCTCCTGCCGGTGCAGGCGCGATGCCAGATAGTCGGGTATCTTGGCGAGGCGTCCGCCCAGCAGCGGCTCCATGATGACGGCCGGTATGCCGCGCCGGTGCAGTTCGGCGTAGAGGTATTCGGCGTTGGTGTTGCGCTTGTTGATTTCCTTGGCGTGGCGCCAGTCGACGTAGTTGAGCTGAATCTGCACGAAGTCCCAGTGATACTGGTCGTGGCGGGCCAGCAAATAGTCGAATACCTCGATGTCGCCGTGATACGAGAAGCCGAGGTTGCGGATGCGGCCGGCCTTGCGCTCGTCCACCAGGAAGTCGAGGACGCCGTTGTCGAGATAGCGCGAGTGCAGGGCCGCCATGCCGCCCATGCCGATGCCGTGGAGCAGCATGTAGTCGATGTAGTCGACCTGCAGTTCCCTGAACGAGTTGTGATACATGGCTATCGACGCTTCGCGCGAGTGCGTCTCGGGCGAGAAGTTCGACAGCTTGGTGGCAATGTAGTAGGCGCTGCGCGGATGGCGTTTGAGCGCTATGCCGGTCACGCGTTCCGACTGCCCCTTGCAGTAGGCCGGTGACGTATCGAAGTAGTTGACGCCGTGCGCTATGGCGTAGTCCACCATGCGGTTGACCTGCTCCTGGTCATATTCTTCGGAGTCGGGCAGGGTGGGCCAGCGCATGCAGCCGTAGCCCAGTATCGACACGCGGTCGCCCGTCGAGGGGTTGATGCGGTAGGTCATTCCGCCGCTGCCGGCCGCTGCGGCTGCGCTGCCCGTGGTCGGGCGGTCGGCCTTGCCGGTGCATCCGGCCATTCCGGCGGCCACTGCCGCACTTGCCGCGCCCAGTGTCCGGATGAACTGGCGTCGGCTTATCTTCTTGTTGTTCTGTTCCATGGCTTTGGTCTGTTGGTCGGGGTTTGGGGTGAGTGTCAGATGGTTCGGTGCACTTCGTGTCCTTCCACATATATGGCGCTGAAGGGCCGTGCCGGGCACAGGTTCTCGCACGCGCCGCAGCCTATGCACCGCTCGGTGTCGACCGAGGGGATGAGCAGCGACTCGTCGTCGTCGGGGTCGGACGGAATCATGCTGATGGCGCCTGCCGGGCAGTGCCGTGCGCAGTTGCCGCACGCCACGTGGTCGGTCAGCGGGATGCAGTTGCGGCTTATCCACACTGCGTGGCCTATCTGCGTCGACGATTTTTCGGCGCGGCCAATGGGGCCGATGGCGCCGTTGGGGCACACCTGCGAGCATCGGGTGCATTCGGGCCGGCAGTATCCGCGCTCATACGACATGTGCGGCTGCATCCAGCTCTGCAGGTCCGACGACGGGCGCAGCACTCCGTTGGGGCACTCGGCCACGCACAGCTGGCAGCCCGTGCAGTGGCGCTCAAGGTGGCGTATGGATAGTGCGCCGGCCGGCACTATGCGTGTGTCGCGCTGCGGTATCTGCTTGTCTTCAATCACGGCCAGGCCGCCGTCGAGCTTGGTGGTCTGCGAGGCTATGGTGCGGGCGGCCAGCAGCGCGCCGGCGGTGGCCAGCATCTGCCGGCGTCCGTTGTCGGCGGG
>CALYZD010000168.1 GCA_945607565.1 uncultured Bacteroidales bacterium
ACGGACGCACGGAAGGACGGTCTCCCGACCGTCCGCACACCTGTCAATACGGACGGCGGGGACGCCGTCCCTCCTTGAAGCTAATACTTGTAATATGGCACGAACCATCGAAGAGATAAAAGAGGCGATGACCGACGCCTTCATGTCCGACACGGCGGCACAGTCCGCCTACGGATTCGGCAGCGACACCAAGTTTTCGGCCCACTTCAGCCGGGCCAGCATCGAGAGCATCCTGTTCTACGTCTTCGCCGTCTGCGCCTACCTGATAGAGCGCCTCACCGAGACGCACCTGGAGCAGGTGACCCGGACCGTCGAGGCCCTGCGCCCCCACACGCTGCACTGGTATCGCGAGCGCGCCCTGGCCTTCCGCTATGGCGAGGCCGTCGACGACGCCACGGCCGACTATGCCACCGAGGCCGACGCCGACACCGAGCTGCCCGTCAGCCAGTGCGCCGTGACCGAAGCCGCCGAGGGCGGACTGATATTCAAGGTGGCCACCACCGACGACGAGGGCAACCTTGCCCCCCTGTCGCAGAACAGGCTCGACGCCTTCGGCCGATACCTGGGCCGCATCAAAGACGCCGGCATCCGCACCACCATCATCTCGCGCCGACCCGACCGCCTGATGCTGATCATGGTCGTCTATGTCGACGGCACCGTCTACAACGCCGACGGCACGCTCATTGCCGAGCCCCGCCGACCCGTCGAGGAGGCCGTGCGCGACTATCTGCGCCGCCTGCCCTTCAACGGCGAGCTGGTCCTGGAGCATCTGACCGACTACCTGCAAGCCGTCGAGGGCGTCGAGGTGCCACACATCGTCGAGGCATCGACCGCCGCCGTGGCCACCGACGGACAGGCTCAGGGCTCCGACGGCTACAACAAGCTGAGCACCGTCGACATGCGCGTGACGCCCGAGAGCGGCTACTTCGTGGTCTCGTTCGGCTCCGACGACTGGGCCTCCACCATCGAATATCGTTTCAAGCCATGAAAGCCTTCGACCTGACCGACATCTGCATCGGCCTGCTGCCCGTGTGCCTGCGCCGGCCGGTGGTGTGCGCCGTGCTGCGATGCGCCGTGTCGGCCCTGCAGCAGCAGCACGACACCATCCACACCACCCACTGCGGCACGCCGCGGGGCACCTACTACCGCCTGGCACACACCGGCCAGGTGTGCAGCCTCGAAAGCCTGCTCAACGACCGCTTCGACCCCGAGCGCCGCCGCATCGTCATCGGCACGGGCGAGGGCAACAGCCGCTGGTACATCTACCGCGAAGACGACATCAGCGAGACCGGCGGCACCCTCTACCTGCGCACCACCCTCTGGGCCGACGCCGACGCCGACACCGACGCCGAGCGTCAGCCCACGCCGCTCCACTTCGACGAGGACTATGTCGACGCCACATCGGCCGACACCGACTTCATCGTCAGCGCACCCGACGACATCCGCACGCTGGAGGCCGCCATCCGCGCCTCGATCGACGATATGCGCATTGCCGGCACCGTCTACATCCTCCGCTTCGGCACAGTCTGAAAACCATCTTAAAACCCCATTAAACCATGGATAAACTCGAATTTTTCGGCGGCGGGCTGCCCATGAGCGTCGACCGCCTCCAGGCCATGCAAGACTGCTGGCTGGGCATCCACCAATCGCTGGCGGCAGCCGTGGCCGGCGACACTCAGGGCAACTACATCCTCAGCGGCTGCGGCACTGCCTGGGACGCCGACGGCTGGCTGATGGTGAGCGGCGAGGCCATGCCCTTTGTCAGCGGCTACAAGGGCGGCTTCATCGCCATCAGTGGCGAGACCCAGACGCTCACCTATCAGGACGGGGAGCAGCACCCCTACCACACCCGCCGCTTTGCCCACCTGGACACCCTCGGCGTGCCCACCTCGTCGTTCACACGCATCAGCCTGGCCACCATGGCCACTCAGGCCGCGCTGGCGGCAGCACAGACCAAGATCAGCCAGCTGGAGAACATCCTGGCCAGTATCAACTCGGCGCTGGGCAGCGTGGGCATCGACATGACCAAAATGGGCAACTCCATGGTGCCCTGCGGCACCATCATCATGTGGCACGGCGCCTTTCCGCTCACACCCGCCAAACTCAGCGAGATAGAGGCCGCCATGCCGTGGGGCTACCTGCCCTGCTCGTCGGCCTGCCCGGGCGGGGTGTGGAACGAGTGGCTCTCGCTGATAGGCTACAGCGAGAGCTCGGTGCAGTTCAACGGCAAGGTGCCCTTCACCGCCCTGCCGGTGCGCGGCAAGATGATCCCCGACCTCGCGGGCCGCTTCCCGCTGGGCGCCACCGGCACCTACGGCTTGGGCGCCTCCGGCGGCGAGGAGACGCACGCGCTCACAAGGGACGAGATGCCCGCGCACACGCACACGTTCAAAGACTACTACATGGCCGAGAGAGGCACGACACTGGCCGACAAGAAGGCCACCAACCGCGACAGCATCAGCACCAACGGCAAGGTGGGCTCGGGCGATACCGACAGCGACAACGACGCCCTGGCCTGGTACAAGCACTCCACCGAGACCGCCGGCGTCGGCGCGGGCCACAACAACATGCCGCCCTGGCGCGCCCTCAACTTCCTGATAAAAGCTGTGTGACCCATGGAGCGATTGATCATCGACATCGAAGACCGCCTGCGGGCCGAGGTGCCCGAGTTGCAGACCATCGACGAGAACTACGGCCAGCTGACCAAGATGTTCGAAGATGGCGACGAGTCCGACATCTACCCGCCCATCAGCCCGGCGGTGCTCATCGACGTGCGCGAGGTGACCTGGAGCAACCTGGCGCGCGCCTCGCAGCAGGGCAGCGTGCAGGTGGTGGTGACGCTGGCCGTCGACTGCTACGACGACACCCACCACGGCCAGGACCAGCGCGCCCTGATAGCCGACCGCATGGCCCTGGCCGGCCGCGTCCACTGGGCGCTGCAAGGCTGGAAGCCCACGCAGACCACCCGCCTGGTGCGCACCCAGACGCGCTACTATCACCTGCCGCACCTGTGGAAGGCCTACGAGACCGTCTACACCTGCGTCAGCGTCGACGTGTGCCTGTCAGAAATCGGGGAATAGCGACAGCTGACGATCCTCGCGCCCCGAGCCGAGCGCACGCGCCACGTCGGCATCCGGTGTGTGCAGATAGCGCGTGAAGGTGCGGCGCGAGATGCCCAGCAGCGGAGCCACCGCCGTGCGCAAGACCCACTGCTTGTTGCGGTCCTGACGGCCCGGCTCGTAGAGGTCGGCCACCATCTTCTTGACCATGCGGATGCGGAGTGCTGTCGACGTGTTCATTTTGACTGTTTAGGAGAGATTTTAACGCAAAAATAACGATTGTATGGAAAACGAAACCGAAGTGCTGACCATCAGACAGAAAAAAGACTACGCCCGGCACCTCTACCTGAGCGAGCCCGGCATCTTGCAGAAAGATCTGGCCGAGCGCGTGGGCGTGAGCAAGAACACCATCTGCCGCTGGATAGCCGACGGCCGATGGGAAGAGATGCGCACAGGCATGGTGGCCGGCAAAGCCACACAGCTGAGCCGCCTCTACCGCCACCTGGCCGAACTCAACGACGCCGTCGAAGCCAGGCCCGAGGGCGAGCGCTACATCAACACACGCGACGTGGACACGCTTGCCAAGCTCACCGCCGCCATCCGCAA
>CALYZD010000169.1 GCA_945607565.1 uncultured Bacteroidales bacterium
ACAGCGTGCCGCCCGCAGCGATGCCTGGCAGCAGACACAGCGCCGCCGCCAAGCCGAAAATGTATTTTGTCATTTTTCTGATTTCGGTTTGAATGTGACGTGAAGGGAGCGGTCTCCCCACACGGAAAATAAAAAAAACGGTGATGAACGAAAGCGGGATGCGGCCATGAGCCCCATCAGAGCCACCGCGAGTGGCCGGCGGCGCAGGGCGGCCCGCGCAGGCGCGGGCTTGCGACTGTGGCGCCCGTGCCCTGCCTGCAGCTCGGGCAGACGGCCGGCGCCAGGGTCAGCCATGTACACTCGGGCACCTGCGCGAACACTCCGGCCGAGTCGGCCGCAAAATGCGACACCGCCGCCAGCGTCAGCAGCTGGCCCGCCGACGAGTGCGGCAGCTTCTCGAACGGGTGCGAGTGCGTGACGACGCGCCCGCCCACCGTGTGGCTGTGCACAAACAGGCTGACGCAGCACCAATAGCCGGCAAAGAGCATCGGCAGCAGCCAGCGCGATATGATGCGAAGTCGGTTCATGATTCAGGGGCGCAAAGGTACGACAAACGCCTGTGCCGTGCAATCGGGGCGGCTATTTGCGCGCCGATGCCTCACAAATCCCGAAAAGATGTCTATTATTGTAAAAAAACATGCGCACGACATGTCTGCCCAAACAAAGAAAAAGGAACGACATTCACGACAAAACCCGAAAAAAAACGGACGACAATGGCAAACACACCATCATGGCTTCGGATTGACGAAGAAAACTTCAGCGACCTGATTGACTATTTGCAGAAAAACGCCAGCAACAAAGGCAGCGACCCGTTCTATGCCGCCGCCCGCGAACTGCTCGACGGCAAGGTGCAGCAGCTTGTGCCGACTCTGGCCTCCACCCTCAATGCCGACACCGGCGTCATGCAGTTCCGCATCCGCCTCATGGGCGCGTGGCTGCTGTGCTATCCCGAGCCGGTCGGGCAGAAGAGCACAGTCTTTCTGAGCCTGCTCGCCTGCATCTCGCAGGCCACGGCGCAGGCCCGCTCGCAGGCCCTGTTCTCCAAAGCGCTCATGTCACTCTCGCACAAGGTGGGGATGACGGGCCTGGGCTGGAGCGACCTTGCCGACCTCAACATCGACGCCATGTGCCACAAGATAATCAACGGCGCAACCTTCGGCGGCCCCATCGAAGACACGCTCTGGTTCGCCGGCAAGGGGCTTCTCCGCATCAGCGGCGAGCGCGTCTCGGTGATGCCGGTCAACATGAAGACATGGGAGCTGCAGGGCCAGAAGATGGCCGAGAGCATGAAGATATGCGACGACCGCCTCAGCGTGTGGACGCCCAACGACGACAGGCTCAGGCAGCAGGACTCGTCAGACGTCGCAAAGATCCGCGACTTCGCCAAGGAGTTCAGGCAGAGCCAGAGAAAGACCGTCCCGACCGAACCGCCGCTGAAGAAATACCACGCCGACGACGACATGACGGTCAGGGTGACGGCCGTGAGGTATGGCGTCATTGAGGTGGAAACGGCCGACCCGAACTACGAAAGGATTTCGGGGCGGATAGTAAAGGGTGACGGACTGTTCTTCTATTCGCTCGAAGACCTGTCCAAAGTCCTCAGGGCGGACGACTGCATGGAGGCCCGGCTGACGGAAGACGGAACGTTCACGCTGTCGGCCCAGTTTCTCCGCGCCATTCTCGAAGAAGTGGAGGTGGGCTGGGTGTGTCCGTGCGAATATGTCATCGACAGGGCCTCACGCCCCGTCTGGCTCGCCACCAATGGAGTGTATCTGTATGTGAGTCGGCCTGAAAACTATAGCTTAGGCAGCCGTGCCTACATCTGCATCACCAATGTCAATCCCAACGGAACCATTAACGGCAAAATAGACGAAGACCAGTCCGGAATCGAAGACGAGGACTTCCGCGACCCCAAGGGGCGGTTCATCCGCGACAGGCTGGTCACGGCCGACTATGACGCGCCCGAAAGGCGGGAGCGCAAGACCATAGGCGCCGATGTGGTGAAGATATTCGAAAGAGTGCTCTACAACTATCAGAAGTCGCTCTCCAGAGCGTCCGACATCTACAAGGCGCTGTGCTTCTGCCAGATGCTGTCGGAACTAACCTCCGACGAGCGCGAAATCGACTTCCTCGAACTCAAGGCAAGCTATCTGGAGCAGATTGTGCTCTTTGCCAAAGGCCGGCACTCCGAGATGAAAGACCTCAGTCCATCGGCCGACATAGCCGCCGAACGGTCGGTGAGGCGATGCGTGAACATAGTCAGCGTGCTGAAGGAAATCAACGCCGAGGGCGAGGACTCGCAGCTGCTGTCGGACATAATACAAAGCGATACCGACAAGTCGGTGGTCAGGCTGGCGCGCATCCTCCAGTCCTACAAGCGCATAAAGGACATCGTGCCCGAAAAGACCATGTCGGACTTGAAGCAGGAGATGGTCAGGGAGCTGTCCATCGACAGCGACATCCAGTCGTCGCTCGACGACAACGAGGAGGAGTATCTCGGCATGGAGGACAAGACCAAGGAGTTCAAGACGTCGTTCGTCTTCCCGCCCGACAAGTCGCAGCACATGCAGCCAAATCTGTCCAAGCAGAGCCGCAACGTGTTCAGGGGCATCTGCGCGTTCCTCAACTCGATGATCGGAGGCACGCTCTATCTCGGCGTCAACGACATGGGCTACGTGGTCGGCCTCGACAACGACCTGGGCTGGATAAACGGCTCGCTCGACGCCTACATCCGCTGCATCCAGGACGAGGCCAAGAAGGCATTCGAGCAGAGCATTCTCGACTTTCTCGACTTCGAGGTGATGTTCGAGGGCCGCGTGGTGGCCGTCAAGGTCCGTCCCTACACCGACGGGCTTGTCTATCTTGACGGCGTGCCCTACAAGAGGAACTTCGGCGAGTCGGAGGCCATGCGCGACGACGAGAAGGCCAGGATGATTGCGCTCAAGCTGTCGATGAAGAAGGCCGACGCCGGCAAGTTCGGGACGGTGGAGAAGGCCATTGCCGAGAAGAAGGCCGTGTGCCTGAAGCGATACTCGTCGGCCTCCGGCATACGCGACCGCCGCGTGGAGCCGTTCAGGAAAATCGACGGCGGCAAGCTGGTGTGGTGCTACGACCTCGAAGACCGGCAGTGCAAGCAGTTCAGCTACTCGAGGGCGGCCGACATCGTCCTGCTCAACGAGCCGTGGGCGCACCAGTCGGAGCACAGGGCCCTTGGGACCGACATCTTCAACTGGAGCGGCGCCAAGGCGATGCACATCGTGCTCGGGCTCGACAACACTGCCTGCAACATCCTCCGTGACGAGTATCCGCTGAGCGAAAAATATCTGACATCGACCGACGGCGGCGAAAACTGGACCCTGTCGGCCGACGTCTACGGCTGCGAGGCGCCCGGCCGGTTCGTGGTGGGCCTGCTCGACCACGTGACCGTCTGCGAGGGCGATGAGCTGAAGAAATACGTGGCCGGCTACATCCGGGAGCACTTTGCGCAGAAATAGCGCCCGGCCGGCGTCAGTCCTTCAGCCACGAGCAGCGCGTGCCCCAGTCTTCCATTATCGCCCGGCGGAACCTGAAGATGGTGGCGGCGCC
>CALYZD010000170.1 GCA_945607565.1 uncultured Bacteroidales bacterium
TTACAAAGCGACCGACGGCGAGTCGGAGATGGCTTTGAGCTTGTTCAAATATCATGGAGCCACTTATGGTGGATACACCAACGCGAATGCCACCATGTCGTTTGGAGTGTCCGGCCCGACTTCGGTGACTGTCACCGTATCTTATAATGGCAGTGCCAATGTCACTCTTGCTGCCGACGATGCTGAGGTAGATAAAAAGGCAATCTCTGGACCGGCCGATTATGTGCTGACATATACCGGTTCGGCAGCGGCCACTCTGAAGCTGACCTATGATGCCGGCAATATCTACATCTCCAAAGTGGTGGCCGAAGCCATTCCGGCCGAAACCGAAAAGGAATCCGGCTGGGACGGCAAGACCGACGTGTGGGATTTTGGCGCCGAGCAGCTCTCGACCGATACCTACAACAACAAGCTGACAGCCGAAAGCATCATAGCGGCCATCGAAGGCAGCGGCAAGATGTCGGGAGAAACGCAAAAATCAATCGGCTCTGTCACCTTCGACAGCGATGTGGCTTTTGTGTCGGACAAGGTCAATCACCGCCTGCGCACCACGAACGAAGCGTTGGCTTCTGTCCGCTACGACAGCAAAAGCATAAAGGTCGATGACGTGACCTACACGGGATATATCTATTCTAACGCATCTTCGACGGCAAACACCTATTTTACCATCAACCTCGAAGCCAACCAGCGTCTCGACATGGTGCTGGCCAGCAATGGCGGCAACGCTAACTACACCATGGCCACTCCGTCGGGCACGACCGAAGAGCTGTCGCCGTCCATTCCCGCTACCGGCGGCAAGCTGACCTACTATGCGTCGGAAACGGGCGTCCACAAGTTCTACACGCTCAACGAAAAGCTGGTGGTCTGCCGCCTGATGCGCACGGGCTTCAACTATATCAAGGTCCAGGGCGCTGTCACCGGCGCCGCGCTGCCCGATGGCGCCTCGCTGGTCTTCACGGCCAAGGAGACGGGCCAGTCCAAGACGGTCGAGTTTTCCGGCGGCAACTATTCCGCCCTCAACCTGATCGAGGGCTTCAACTATAAAGTGTCGCTGGCCAATGCCAACGGATACATCATCTCTTCGGGTGCCGAGTTCACCGCAAGCAGCCTGAGTAACGACATCATCATCGAAGAAGTCAACATCGTCACCATCAGCGGCAGCATCACCGGGCTGAGCTCCGACGTCCTGGCCAAGGCTCAGTTCGTCTTCACGCCCGTCGAAGATAAAATCTATCAGCCCGAAATGACAATCAACGACGACGGCACTTATGAGCTGAAACTTGAAAGCGGAGTGGAATACGATGTGGCCGTCAACGGCATCAACGACTACGAAAGTGAAACCACTTCTCTTCTGCATTCCGCAAACGCCATTAGTGTCGATTTCGCATTCACGAAAAAGCCGACCTATGACATCACGGTCAACGTCAACGTTTCCGAGCTCGACATGAGCGCATCCAAGATTATCTTCACCAATCTCGCCGACGATTATGTCTACGAGTTCACCGGCACCGAGGGCATCCAGCTGCGCGACGGCCTCTACAGCGTCCGCGTGCTCTATCCGGGCATCTACGCACAGGGGCTTGCGGCCAACCTGACCGTGAACGGCGACGCAGCCGAGACCACCGTTCCTTTCGAACAGGTCAGCGCGTGGAGCTTTGCCTCGGACGACTTCGACGACACTGCCGTGAACTTCGGCTGGTACAACGGCCTGAACTTCAGCGGCGCGCAGAAAAACAAGACGTATCTGCTTTGCGGCAGCTCAGGCAACGTGAAGGTGCCCGTAAGCGGCCCGTCCACGGTCAAGGTGTCGTATTGCTTCACGGCCAATGGCACCATCGGCGGCGTTGAGTTCTTCACAAAGTCCAAGTCGACCGGAACAATCGAATCGACAGCCTACACCTACACGGGCGAGGGCGCCGGCACGGTCGAAATCAATACGACGGCATGGACCGATCCCAATGCCACTTCGGAATCGAATTTGAGCTTCAGCTCTTCGTATATCGTATCCATCGAAGTGCTGCCCACGGTCGATTTCCGCAGCGAACTGACCGTAGGCCCCTCGGGTCGCGACTTCGTCAGCATCGGCGAGGCACTGGCCCATGCGCGCCTGATGCGTCTGCAGAACCCGACGACGCGCATCAACATCATGATAGATCCGGGCAACTATGAAGAGATGCTCCTTGTCGACATCGACAGCGTCTCGTTCATCAACTCGAGCGAAACGCCCAGCACCGCCCTCACCAACAACGGTGTCGACATCGACGCCAACGCAGTGCGCATCACGTCCTACTACGGCCACGGCTACAGCTACTACAGCATGGCCGCCGACTACCGCTGGAGCGCCGAGACGCTGGCCGTCAACAAGGTCAACGGCAGCGCCACGACGACCAACCCCGGCGCCGGCACCGGCACATGGTGGAACGCCACGGTGGTTGTCAAGGGCAACGGCTTCGAGGCCCGCAACATCATCTTCGAGAACTCGTTCAACCAATACGTTTCCGCGCGCGAGGCCGAAGACGTGCTTGTGAAGGTGGTGGCCAGCATGCCCGACCGCCCCACAGCAGTCGGCAGCACCGCAGTTCAGGACAAGAGCTATGTGGAGCGCGCCTGCGCCTTTGCCGTGGCCAACAATGCCGACCGCACCCTGCTCCGCAACTGCTGCATAGTGGGTCGTCAGGACTCGTTCTTCGGCGGAGTGGGCGGCCGCGTGGTTGCCTACAAGTGCGACCTGATGGGTGCCACCGACTACATCTTCGGCGGCATGACGCTCACGGCCTACAAGTGTAACCTTGTGCTCAACACCAGCGACGCCTCCAGCGACGTGGCTCACATCACAGCCGCCCAGCAGGCTGCCGGCGAGCGTGGCTATCTGCTCTACAAGTGCAACGTCATCTCGGCCACGCCGGGTGTAGAGACGGCTTCCGCGAAAGTGTCGAAGCCCGGCACGTTCGGCCGTCCGTGGTCCGGCACCTCCGAGACCGTCTTTTATCAGACCACCGTCGGCACCGACTCCGAAGGCAACTCGCTCATCCAGGCCGCAGGCTGGAACGACGGCCTCGTGGGCTCCTCGACCGGCTCGCTCCGCTGCTACGAATACGGCACCATCGAAGAGAGCGGCGAGGATAACAGCGCAAGCCGCGTAACCTGGTCGACCGTGCTCTCAGAGCCCACTCTGCCCGACGCGACGGCAATAACCCCCTACAACTTCACCTGCGGCACCGACGGCTGGGATCCCATCCGCGAGCTTGACCCGACCGCAATCGAATGCGTGCCGGTACCAGCAGCCGATGCGGCCGTAGCAAGCGTGGCCGGTGGCATCAGCGTGGCATCGGCCGGCCCGGTCAGCGTCGAGGTCTTTGGCCTGACAGGCAGCCTTGCAGCCCGCTGCACCGTCAGCGGCACGCAGTTCATCGGCCTGCCCGCCGGCGTGTGGATTGTGCGTCTGGCCGGTTCCGAAGCCGGTGTCAGCACCGTCAAAGTGGCAGTGAGATAAACACTTAGATTTGAACTTAAACTCCAAGCCGTCGGCTGGGCACGTCCCCGGCCGGCGGCTTTCATTTTGCCTTGGGCGGAATACTG
>CALYZD010000171.1 GCA_945607565.1 uncultured Bacteroidales bacterium
TTCAACATCTTCCAGCTCAACCAGACCTACACCGGCACCGACGCGCGCCTCAACGTGGGGCCCAAAGGTTTCACGGGCGAGAAGTACGGCGGCACGACCTACTGGGACACCGAGGCCTACTGCATCCCCTTCTTCATCTCGACGGCGCCGGCCTCGGTGACGCGGCAGCTGCTCATCTACCGCTACAAGCATCTGCCCAAGGCCATCGAGAACGCGGCCAAGCTGGGCTTCGACGGCGGCGCAGCGCTCTACCCCATGGTGACCATCAACGGTGAGGAGTGTCACAACGAGTGGGAGATAACCTTCGAGGAGATACACCGCAACGGCGCCATCGCGTTCGCCATCTACAACTACATCCGCCACACCGGCGACACGGCCTACCTGGCCGACTACGGACTGGAGGTGCTCATCGGCATAGCCCGATTCTGGAGCCAGCGCATCACCTTCTCGGAGGAGCGCGGCCGATACGTGATGCTGGGCGTCACCGGACCCAACGAGTACGAGAACAACGTCAACAACAACTGGTACACCAACAAGCTCTCGAACTGGTGCCTGACATACGCCATGGAGGCCCTGCAGACGGTGGAGCGCATCAACCCCGTGGCCTACCGCCGCGTGCTGACCGACCTCCGCTTCGACGTCGAGGCCGAGACCGCACGCTGGCGCGACATAGTGGCCCGGATGCACTTCCCCTACAACGAGAAGCTCGGCATCTTCATGCAGCAGGACGGATACATGGACAAGGAGCAGATGACCGCCGACCAATTGCCGGCCGACCAGAGGCCCATCAACCAGCACTGGTCGTGGGACCGCATCTTGCGCTCGTGCTTCATCAAGCAGGCCGACACGCTCCAGGGCATCTATCTGTTCGAGGACGAATATGACACGGCCACCATCGAGCGACACTTCAACTTCTACGAGCCGCGCACCGTCCACGAGTCGTCGCTCTCGCCCTGCATCCACGCCATCCTTGCAGCCCGCATCGGCCGCACCGACAAGGCCTACGAGATGTATCTGCGCACGTCGCGCCTCGACCTCGACGACTACAACCACGAGGCGCACGAAGGCCTCCACATCACCAGCATGGCCGGCACGTGGATGTCGATTGTCGAAGGATTCGGCGGCAAGCGCATCCGCAACGGGCGGCTCTGCCTCAACCCCGTCATCCCGCCGCAGTGGACTGAATACGCCTTCCGCATCACCTTCCGAGGCAACGACCTCGAGGTGCGCGTCACGGCATCCGAAATCGAACTCATCTCGCTGGCCGACAACAACATCTCGCTCGTGCTCTGCGGAGCCGACATAGAGCTCAACGCGCGCGAGCGCCGGATTGTGAAACGATAGAAGTCATCACTTTTAACCAACGCAAAAAACGTAAAGTCACATGAAAAGATTATTTCTGACAGCGGCCGCCGCAGCCATGCTCGCCATCTCGGGCCCCGCCGCAGCCCAGGCCGACGGCAAAATCATCAGGCACCTGGAGCCGAGCAACTGGTGGGTGGGCATGCAGTGCCCCGACCTGCAGCTGATGGTGCACGGGCGCGACATCGGCAAGACCGAAGTCAGCATCAGCTACCACGGCGTGGAGGTGCGCAGCGTCGAACGCGTCGAGAACCCCAACTACCTCTTCGTCAACCTCCGCCTGGCCGACACCGTGGAGCCCGGCTCGTTCGACATCGTCTTCAGCTACAACAAGCGCGTGGTGACCCGCGCACGCTACGAACTCAAGCCACGCGCACAGGGCTCGGCACAGCGCGCCGGCTTCGGCCCCGACGACGCCATCTACCTCATCATGCCCGACCGCTTTGCCAACGGCAACACCACCAACGACACCCTGCCCGCCATGCTCGAAGGCGTCCACCGCGACGCGCCCTACGGCCGTCATGGCGGCGACCTGGCCGGCGTCGAGCAGCACTTGGACTACATCAGGCAGCTGGGAATGACCGCCATCTGGCTCAACCCCGTGCAGGAGAACAACATGCCGCAGTCGTCGTACCACGGCTATGCCATCACCGACTACTATGCCGTCGACGCGCGCCTCGGCACCCTCGACGAATACAAGCGGCTGGTGGACCAGTGCCACGCCAAGGGCCTGAAAATGATTATGGACATGGTCTTCAACCACTGCGGCACCAACCACTGGTGGATGAAAGACCTGCCCATGACCGACTGGCTCAACTCGCTCGACACCTACGGCCGCAGCAGCTTCCGCCTCTCCACCGTGGCCGACCCGCACGTCTCCAAATACGACTTCTACAAGACCACGCGCGGCTGGTTCGACACCTCGATGGCCGACATGAACATGGCCAACCCATACGTGCAGAACTATCTGATTCAGAACAGCATCTGGTGGATCGAAACCGTCGGGCTCGACGGCATCCGACAGGACACCTACCCCTATCCCGACAAGCACGGCATGGCACGCTGGCAGGCACGCCTCGCGCAGGAATATCCCAACTTCAACACCGTGGGCGAAGTCTGGATTTCGCAGGCCTCCAAGCTCTGCTACTGGCAGAAGGACTTCCCCGCCTCCGACGGATTCAACTCCAACCTGCCCTCGCTCATGGACTTCCCCCTGCAGGACGCCATCAGCCGCGCCTTCACCGAAGAGAGCGGCTGGAGCACCGGCATCATGCGCCTCTACGACGCCCTGGCCGACGACTACCTCTATCCCAACCCCGATAACATGGTGGTCTTCGGCGAAAACCACGACGTGGGCCGACTCCTCAACCTCGTGGGCGGCAAGGTCGAGAACCTCAAGCTGGCCACCGCCTTCCTGGCCACCGTGCGCGGCATCCCGCAGCTCTACACCGGTACCGAAGTCCTGATGGCCGGCAACGGCTTCGAGGGCCACTGCTTCATCCGCGAAGACTTCGCAGGCGGATGGCCGGGCGATGCCGCCGACGCCTTCACCGCCGCAGGCCGCACCCCCGAGCAGAACGACATGTTCGACTTCACCGCGCGCCTCTTCAACTTCCGCCTGCACAGCGAAGCACTGCGCCGCGGACGCCTCATCCACTTCCTGCCCGTCAACGACGTCTACGTCTACTTCCGCATAGCGCCCGAGCAGACCGTCATGGTGATACTCAACAACGGCACCTCGCGCCAGACGCTCAACACCGCCGACTACGCCGAAGTCCTCGCGGGCTTCACCTCCGGCACCGACGTGGTCAGCGGCCACGCCATCGACTCGCTCAGCTACCTCGGCATCGACGGCAAGACAGCCATGGTCATCGACCTCAAGCGCTGACCATCTCAGACAACCCAAACCTTTACAAATATGCTCGTGGCCCTGCAGACTCCGGTCTGCGGGGCTTTTGTGCTTTTGTGCGGGGCGAGGATGAGGTTTTCGGGGGGTGATAGATGACCAGTCAATGAGTGATTGATGGGCAATTTATGGGGCAGACAAAAAATTTGTGCCGATGTCCGTCATTCGCATCTCCACGAAAAACGGACATCGGCACAGAA
>CALYZD010000172.1 GCA_945607565.1 uncultured Bacteroidales bacterium
CATCATCAGCACAAAGCCGAAGGCCACGCCGACGGTCGCTATGTTGGAGTGCGTGCCGGCCTGCGACTCGGGTATCAGCTCCTCGACCACCACGTAGATCATGGCACCGGCGGCGAATGCGAGCAGATAGGGCAGCACGGGCGTGATGACCGATATGAGCAGCACGGTGACAAGTCCGAACACCGGCTCGACCACGCCCGAGAGCACGCCGATGCCGAAGGCGCGCCGGCGCGTGAGCCCCTCCGAGCGGAGCGGGAGCGACACGATGGCGCCTTCGGGGAAATTCTGAATGGCGATGCCCACCGACAGCGCCAGCGCTGCCGACAGCGACACGTCGGCCGTGTGGGCCGCCGCGCCCGCCAGGACCACGCCCACCGCCATGCCCTCGGGCACGTTGTGGAGCGTCACGGCCAGGGCCAGCATGGTGGTCTTCTTCCAGCCCGACGGCAGACCTTCGGGCTGGTCGGAACCGGAGTGCAGGTGCGGGATGAGCGTGTCGAGCAGCAGCAGAAAGCCCATGCCGCACATGAATCCCACGGCGGCCGGCATCCACGGCAGTCCGCCGCCGGCGCGCCCCATCTCGAGGCTCGGCATCAGCAGCGACCACACCGAGGCCGCCATCATGACGCCCGACGCAAAGCCGAGCAGCAGTTTGTTGACGCCCTCGCTCAGGCGCGAGCGCAGCATGAACACCATTGCGGCGCCAAGCACGGTGCCCACAAACGGAATCAGAAGTCCAATGGCTATGTTTATCATTTCTTCAGATTGATTATCAGTTGATTAATTATGCACTCACAATCACTCGCCGTCTCCGCCCGTCAGGCGCCAGAGACGCGGCATCAGCTCGTGAATCAGCCACAGATTGACGGCCATCACCGCAAGTCCCGCCAAGGCCAGTGCCACGCTCAGGGCCGGGCTGAGGCTGCCGGCACAGCTGACAAAGGCCCACACGCAGTAGAGCGCGGCCGGGACGGTGGTCAGCGCGCCGGGGACGTAGCCGCGCCACAGCAGGCACTGCGCCCAGTGCACCGGCAGATGCAGCGCAAAGCCCGCCAGCATCACATACCACCACACTATCTGCCCCGTAGCGAGCGTCGCAACGATGGCGGCCGATTAGTGTGGCTGACAATGCCCGGCTGCGCGGCAAACATACCAAAAAAGTCATGAAAAGCATCGCACTAAGCGCATGATGCGTGCAGGATAAACGAACGGATTTGCTATTTTCGCGCTCGCATTCAAAACGGACGACAAATGGACCAACTCATCTTTTTCGACAAGAAACTGCTGCTGCTCATCAACGGCATGCACAGCCAATATTGGGACTGCTTTTTCAGGATATACACCGGCACGCTTGTGTGGCTGCCGCTCTTTGTGGCGCTGGCGTGGATGTTCTTCCGCCGGCAGAACGTGCAGGGCATCGTCAGCATATTCTTTGTGGCGATGGTGGTGCTCGTGTGCGACCAGGTGTCGTCGTCGATATGCAAGCCGCTCTTCGAACGCCTGCGCCCCACGCACGACGACGTGCTGCAGTATCTTGTCCACACCGTTGGCGGATACCGCGGCGGGAGCTACGGCTTCGTGTCGTCGCACGCGGCCAACGCCTTCGGCATAGTCACGTTCGTGACGCTGGTGGTCCGCAACCGTGCCCTCGGCATGGCGCTGACGGCGTGGGCGCTCATCAACTGCTACTCGCGCGCCTATCTGGGCGTGCACTATGTGGGCGACCTCGTGGCCGGCATGCTGCTGGGCATCGTGGTGGGCGCCGTGGCCTATCAGCTCTATCTGCGCAGCATCATGCGCTTCATCGTCATCCCGCATCACAACAAGCGGACGCTCAAGAGCGGACTGGCGCGCTCATTCGCCACATCGCCGGCCGCCGTGGCCGTCATTTTCTGGACGCTGACGGTCACCATAGCCATCTGCACCAAGATGATCTACAGCTTCGCCGAACTCTGACACCCCAAACCCCGCGCCACAATGGAACTCCTTATCGACCAGCTGTTTGACCTCTCGGGCATGCTTTGCGAAGAAGAGAGCCGACACTGCATCAAGGTGATGCGGCACCGTGCGGGCGACACCGTGAGCATCTGCGACGGCCGCGGGACGCTCTACACGGGGCGCATAGCCGAGGCCGACAGCCGCGGGTGCCTGATTGCCGACATCGAGGCGACCGTGATGCCCGGACGCGGCTACGGCGTGCACATCGCCGTGGCCCCCACCAAGAACATCGACCGCCTCGAATGGTTTGTGGAGAAAGCCACCGAACTGGGCATCGACCGCATCACGCCCATCGTGTGCGACCACTCGGAGCGCACGCGCCTGCGCCTCGACCGCCTCGAACGCATAGCCACGGCCGCCGCCAAGCAATCGCTCAAATACAGGCTGCCGCTTATCTCGGAGCCCGTGGAGGCCGACCGGCTGATGCGCCAGAGCACCGAGAGCGGCCGCTTCATACTGCACTGCAACGACAATCCCAAGCCACACCTGCTCGACGCCGTGACGCCCGCGACCGACGTGGTGGTGCTCATCGGGCCGGAGGGCGACTTCTCGGACCGCGAGATAGAAACGGCTCGCGCACACCGCTTTGTGGAGGCCACGCTCGGACAGTCGCGGCTGCGCACCGAGACCGCCGCCATGGCCGCCTGCCACATAGTGAACCTGCGCAACGAGGCAGGACGCCGCTGAGCGCACATGGATATTAGAAAAAAAATGCTGAAATTTGCGCCGCCTTCGGGCCACGGCCGGCAATGCGATGGCGGCGCCGACACCGAGAAACGACCTTTTTTCAGGGACCTAAATAGTCACACAAACACATAAAACAATCAAGAAATGAGCAAAAGCGCGCTTCAAATCGCAAGAGGTGCTTATGCACCCAAAGTTCCCGCATCGATCAAGGGAGCTACCAGAATCGTCGAAGGCAAGGCCACACAGTCGGTTGCCGACCAGGACGACATCAAGAAACTCTTCCCTAACACCTACGGAATGCCTCAGGTGACCTTCGAACAGGCCGACAAGGCCGAAGCACTGCCGGCCATCAACGTGGGTGTCATCCTGTCGGGCGGACAGGCACCGGGCGGCCACAACGTCATCTCGGGCATCTTCGACGGCATCAAGGCCATCAACAAAGACAGCAAGCTCTACGGCTTCCTGGGCGGTCCCAGCGGCCTGGTCGACCACAAATACATCGAACTGACCGCCGAAATCGTTGACGAATACCGCAACACGGGCGGCTTCGACATCATCGGCTCGGGCCGCACCAAACTCGAGGAGACCGAGCAGTTCGACAAGGGCATCGAAATCTGCAACAAGCTGGGCATCAAGGCCGTCATCATCATCGGCGGCGACGACTCGAACACCAACGCCTGTGTGCTGGCCGAATACTATCTGCAGAAGAAGGCCGGCATCCAGGTCATCGGCTGCCCCAAGACCATCGACGGCGACCTGAAGAACGAG
>CALYZD010000173.1 GCA_945607565.1 uncultured Bacteroidales bacterium
CGCAAAAAAATAGTTGGGTCAATCCGGCGCAACTGTTTTGACCCGGCCACAGGCGTGGGCATCTTTGCCGCGTCAAAACCAAACACACACGCACCATGATCCGAATCAACCGCGAATTTTGCCTGACCGACAGCACCGTCAACTGCTACGGCTACCGCCTGCTGACCTCCGGCTTGCAACTCGACCGCTTCCGCCCCGCCGTGGGCTTCTTGCAGCACGAGCGCGAGCGGGGCGTGGCGGTGCAGTGGACCGATTTTCGCGTCGAGGGCGATGCGCTCTATGCCGTGCCGGTGGTCAACGACACGCTCTTCCCCGACCTTGCGCAGCAGATAGAGGAGGGATTCATCAACGCGGCCTCGGTGGGGCACATAGTGGCCCTGAGCATCTCCGACAGGCCCGAGGACAAGCTGCCCGGCCAGGACGGCCCCACGGTGCTGGAGTGGTTCCCGCGCGAGGTGTCGCTGGTCGACATCCCGGGCAACTACAACGCCCTGGGCCGCCTCTACGACGAGAACGACAACCTGCTGCACGACCTGTCTGCCCACCTGTTAAAACCATCAGATATGAACTTCAAAGAGATTTTTCCGGACCTCCGCAGCGAGGACGACGACACCCTGCGCGCCTACCTGACAGACCTCAAGCAGCGCGCCGAGCGAGCCGACGCTCTTCAGGCCGAACTCGACAAGCTCCGGGCCGACGCCGATGCCGACGTCATCCGCCGACTGCTCGACAAAGCCATGGACGAGCACCGCATCAGCGCACCGGCTGCCGACTGCCTTGCGGCCGACTATGCCGGCCGACCCAAGGCACTCGAAGCCCTGCTGTCCATCCTGCCCGCCCGCAAGGCTGTGCCCACCCCCACACCGCGCCCCGCCGACCAGACGCTGGCCTCGCTCACGTGGGACGAACTCGACCGCCGCGGTCTGCTGCCGCGCCTGAAGGCCGAGAACCCCGACCTGTTCGCCGCCAAGTTCCGCGAGCGCTTCAACACGAGTCCTAACGATTAAACCCCCAAACCCACTTATGGCACTACAAAAACAAATCTGGCTCTCCGACATCGTGGAGCCCCTCTTTGCCGACAACACGTTCGCCGCCCGCGCGGTCGACCACTCGGCATTCGTCACCCACCGCACCGTCCACGTGCCCAACGCGGGCAACCCCCCGGCCGTGAAGAAGAACCGCTCCGAATATCCGGCCACGGCCGAGAGCCGCAAGGATAGCGACCTGACCTATCAGATCGCCGAATACACCACCGACCCCGTGCATCTGACCAACGCCGAAGCCGTCGAACTGAGCTACGACAAGCGCCGCTCGATAGTGGGCTCGGTAAGCGCCGCCCTGGCCGACAAGGTACACCTCGACCTGCTGAGCGCCTGGATCGGCGGTGCCGAGACCACGAAGGCCGCTAAGGTGGACCGCGCCACGGTGCTCGACCTGGCCAGGCAGCTCAACCTCCAAGACATCCCGCAGACCGGCCGCTGCCTGCTGCTGACGGCCGACCAGTATGCCGAGCTCCTGCGCTCGCTGACCGACACCGAGAGCAACGCCTTCATCCAGAGTGCCGACGCTCAGGCGGGCACCGTGGGCAAGCTCTACGGCTTCGACGTCTACCAGCGCTCCGGCCTGGGCTCCGACGCCGTGGGTGCCCTGGCATGGCAGCAGGACTGCGTCAGCCGCGCCCTGGGTGCCACCGAGCTCTTCACCGACGACCGCAACCCGCTCTACTATGGCGACATCCTGTCGGCCCTGGTGCGCGCCGGCGGTGCCGTGATCCGCGCCGACAAGAAGGGCGTGATAGCCGTGAGCGTCGGCGCCGCCTGACCCAGGCTGAAACCGAGTTGAGACGGGAGGGTTTGCCGGCGGGCCCGGTATCGGACCCCATCGAAATGCCGCCGCACCCCGGCGGGCCTGTGCACAGGCTGTGCACCGGCGTTTAACGCCCTGTGAGTGGTAGCGGCCGCCCCAGGATGCCGGCGCGCCGCCGACACTCCCTCCCATTTTTGTTGAAAAAATACCGCACCGATGCGCAAGATCACCGAAATCATCATCCACTGCACCGCCACACCCGAGGGACGGCCCGTCGACGTCAACACCATCCGACGCTGGCACCGCGACCGCGGCTGGAACGACATAGGCTATCACTACGTGGTGATGCTCGACGGCACCGTCGAAGGCGGACGACTCCTGCAAACGCCCGGAGCACACTGCCAAGGACACAACGCCAACTCCATAGGCATAGCCTACGTGGGCGGCATGACCGCCGACGGCCTCCGACCCAAAGACACACGCACGCCCGCACAGCGCGCCGCACTGCGCCGGCTGGTGGCCGACCTGCTCCAACGCTTCCCGCGCGCCACCGTCCACGGGCACCGCGAGTTCGCAGCCAAAGCATGCCCCTCGTTCGACATCGCCGACCTCTGACAGCAGCGCATTCAATCGCACATTAATCACCCATCAATAACCCATCTAAAACGCACACACCATGGATCAGACACTGATGACACAGATTGGCGACCTCATTGGTCGCAAGTTCGCACTCATCGGCACCCCCGCCGAACTCGAGGCCGCACTGGCCGACATCTGACCCCGGGCGAGCCGGACGGTCACCACGGCCATCCGGCTCCCATCCCCGGCTCTTTAACTGACATCAAATCAATCAACCCTTTAAAACACACACCACAATGACACTCATGCAGCAGATTGGCCAGATCCTGGCCGCCAAGTTCGCCGCCATCAAGGCACTCATCACCTCCACCGCCGAGTCGACCCTGGCCGATGCCAAGTCCTACGCCGACCAGAAGATCACCGACCTCGTCAACTCCGCCCCCGAAACCCTCGACACGCTCGGCGAGATAGCCGCCATGCTCAAGACGCACGAAGACGCGCTGTCGGCCATCACCGACGCCGTCACCGAGCACGACCACGCCGACGCCACGCAGGAGACCCACGGCTTCATGTCCACCGCCGACAAGGCCAAGCTCGACAACCTGGGCACCTACGACGAGTTCGTCACCGCATTCGATGCCGCTGTAGGCTCGGCCGACAACCTCTTCTACGAATAGGATAAGCGACGCCTCCAAGAAAGGACGGTCTCCCGGCCGTCCTTTCACACGGGAGGTCCGCAGACCGCCCCTCATTGAACCACACCACACCCGACCATGCAAGAACTCATGACCATGCTCGGCGACCTCCTTGGCCGCAAGTTCAGCGCCACCGCCGCCGAAATAGAAGCCCTGCGTGCGCAAGTGGCCGACCTCCAGGCGCAACTCGACACCCTGCGCGCACAGGTCACGCTCAACCAGACCAACATCACCTTCCTGGGCACAGTGCAGCACTCGCTCACACTTGGCGACGACGGCCTGCTCAAGAAGAAAAAAGGATAGCACGGAAGGACGGCCTCCCGGCCGCCCAAGGAAGGACGGCCTCCCGACCGCCCCAAGGA
>CALYZD010000174.1 GCA_945607565.1 uncultured Bacteroidales bacterium
AAGGCCCAGCACGGGCGCATCTATCAGATCGTGGTCGACGACGATGGCGACCTCTATGCCGCCTACTTCCGCCGCCCCGACATGGCGGTGCTCTCGGCCATGACCAAGATGGCCAAGACCGACGAGATGCAGGCCGCCAAGGTGATGGTCGAGAACTGCTTTGTGGCCGGAGCCGAGCAGGTGCGCACCGACGCCGCGCTCTTTGTGGCCGCCGTCGGGCAGCTCGGCACTGTCATCGGGCAAGTGCGCGCGACCATAAAAAACTGCTGACGGGGTACACCATCAGCGTCGGCACCGACCACCCGGCCGACGAGCTGCTCAAAGGCGACGCCCTGATCCGCGCCAACTTCGGCACCGACCCCTCGACGCTCGACGAGCAGCAGTGGGCCCGCCTGTGCGCCGAAGCCATCTGGATCGAGACGTGGCGACTGCGCAACCAGGCCGAGATGATTGCCCACCTCTTTGCCGACAAAGGGTGACCCCGCCACCACCACACCGTGCACCGCCGGTGCACCGGACGTGCACAGGCGGTGCACGCGAAAAGAAAAACCGCCCCCACGCGCACTGTGTGGCGCATGGGGGCGGGTGATGTGGACGAAACAAAAAACAGGCTACTTCCTGTTTCTCCTGTTTCTACGCTCTTTCTTTTCCTTGTAGCCGAATACGCCCATCTCGCTCGCCATACTGTAGGCCGTAAATGCTCCTAATAAGTAAAGAAAAAGTATCATGACTATCAAGTTTTTTATCTACGCCAAAAATATAAATACCTATGGCAAATAGCAATACAGTAGAGGTAAAACTTCAACTTATCGACGAAATTTCGGGCGCGGCCAAGAACATAACCGGCTCGCTTGAGGGCGTAGAAGACGTGGTGAAGAAGGTGGTCGACGCCGCCAAAAAGCAGAAGGAGGTCTTCGACAAGAACACCGACTCGCTGATCAAACTCAAGTCTGTTTCCGACGCCATTTCGCACGTCAGCGACACCATCATGCAGACGGCGGCGCCGGCCATTGAGTTCCAGCAGCGCATGGCCGACCTCTCGGCCATCACCGGCGTGGTGGGCGACGACCTCGACCGCGTGGCCGACATGGCGCGCCGCATCGGCAAGGAGAGCGGCCTCGGGGCGGGCGAGGCGGCACGAGCATTTGCCGTCCTTGCCGGGCAGCTCGACGCGCCCATCAACGACATCGGCCTGATACTCGAAAAGAGCGCCACCCTGGCGCAGGCCGCCGGCCTGACCATAGACGACGCCGCGGGCAGCCTTGCCGCCACCATCAGCCAGTACGGCCTTGCCGCCCAAGATGCCGACCGCGTCATGAACGTGCTGGCAGCAGGCAGCCGCGCCGGCGCCAGCGAGGTGGTCGACCTGGCGCAGAGCTTCAAGGTGGTGGGCGCTGCCGCCGCCAGCCTCGGCGTCGATGTGGAGCACACGGCGGGCGCGCTCGAAGTGCTCGGGGCGGCCAACATCAAGGGCGCCGAAGCCGGCACGGCACTGCGCAACGTGCTGCTGAGCCTCAAGACCGGCCTCGGCATCGACACCAGCGTCGTCGACCTCTCCGACGCCTTGGCCTCTCTGCAGCCCCACCTGCACGACACCGAGTTTCTGGCCAAGACCTTCGGCGTGGCCAACGTCACGGCCGCCACCTACCTGATACAGAACGCCGACGCCGTGCGCGAGATGACCGAGGCCGTCACCGACTCGCAGGCCGCACAGGAGCAGGCCGAGATACGCAACGCCACGTGGGCCCACCAGCTCGAAACCACGCGCGCCGCCATCGACGACGTGATGATAAGCATCGGGTCGGCACTCGGCCCCATGGCATCGGTGAGTGTGGTGCTTAGCGAGGGCGCGGAAAAATTCGTGGCCCTTGGCGAGGCCGCTAAACTGGCAACTGTTGTGGGCGGCAAGTTCGCCGGCGTCGCTGCCGGCATGGGGCGCATGCTCAGCCATCCGGTCGCCTCGGTCAGGCTGCTGAGCCTGCGCCTCAACATGCTGCGCAAGTCCATCTTGCAGACCTCCATCGTCCAGCGGACGGCCGCCATCGTCACCGGCACCCTCACCGCCGCACAGCACGCCCTCAACGCCGCCATGGCCGCCAACCCCATAGGGCTCATCATCACGGGCATCGTGCTGCTGGTGGGGCTGCTGGTGGCCGGCATCCGCGCCTGCATCAACAACTTCAAGACCTGGGGCGAGACGGTGCTGATGCTCATGGGCCCCATTGGCTGGGTGGTGGCCGCCTTTGTCAAGCACTGGGACAGCATCAAAAAAGCCTTCACCGACGGCGGCATCATCGGCGGCCTCAAGCGCATCGGCATCGTGCTGCTCGACGTGCTGCTGCTGCCCCTGCAGCATCTGCTCGACCTGCTGAGCAAGATCCCCGGCCTGGGCAAGCTCGCCGCCAAGGGCTCCGACATGCTCCACGGCCTGCGCGAACGCCTCAACCTGACCGAGGGCGAGGCCAAGGTCGAGGTGACCGAAAAAGCCGCCACCGACCCCGCCACCGGCAAGCCCAAAGAGGCCGCCCGCCCCGTCGAGGCCGCCCGCCCCACCGTGGGAGTGGGCGAGGCCGTGGGCAAGACGGCCGCCCGCGCCACCGCTCAGCAGAGCCAGATAAAGCGCATCGACATCACGATCGACAAGGTGGTGGAGAGCTTCACCGTCAACTCGACCACCCTCCAGCAGGGCGCCGCCGACATCCGCGACATGGTGGCCCGCGCCCTGGTCGATGCCGTCAACGACGTTAACTATGCACTCTAACACACCCCGACCATGAACCCCGCCCTGACACTCGACCCCGACACCGACGACCTGGCCCTCGACGGCGGCCGCCTCGCCCTCGCACGGCCCGAAACGACCGTGGCCACCATAGTGACCACCGCCAACCGCGGCGAAATCAAAGAGCTGCCCCTCATCGGCGGCGAGGCCCTCCGCCAGCAGGGCACACCGCACCAAGGCCTCTGGCTCACCCGCCTGCGCAAGCAGCTGACCGCCGTGGGCCTCAAGGTGAGCCGCCTCGAAGTGGCCGACGGACAAATAGAAATGGAGGTGGAATAAGCCATGCAGACCATCACCGCCATCGACCGCCAGACACTCTTCGACCTGGCCCTGCAAGTCTACGGACGCGCCGAGCTGGCCTACGACCTGGCACTGGCCAACGACCTCGTGCTCTCCGACCAGGTGCCGGCCGGCACCGTCCTGCAAGTGCCGACCGTGAGCGGCAAGACCGACGCCGCAGTGGTCGACGCCTACGAGCTCCACGGCCTGACGCCCGCCACCGCCGCCTCGGCCGCCGAGATAGACGCGCTCAACCCCGAAGGCATCAGCTACTGGTACGTCAAGGCACCGGTGCCGGTGTTTGTGGTGGGAGGATGATGACGCGGACGCACGGACGCACGGAAGGACGGTCTCCCGACCGTCCGCACAC
>CALYZD010000175.1 GCA_945607565.1 uncultured Bacteroidales bacterium
ATTTCTGCTTGGCCTTGGCCTCGATGCTCAGCGTGGCGTGGGGCACGGCTCTGAGTCGCTCTTTCGGAATCAACTTGCCCGTCTCGCGGCAGATGCCGTAGGTCTTGTTCTCGATGCGCACAAGGGCGGCCTGCAGGTGCTGGATGAACTTCTGCTGGCGCTGGGCCAGCTTGCCGGCCTCCTCTTTCGAGAGCACCGTGGCGCCCTCTTCGAGCACGTGGAACGTGGGCGAGGTGTCTTGCGTGTCGTTGCCGTCGCCGTGGGTTATGGCGTTGCGAAACAGGTCGTAGTCGCGCTTGGCCAGTTCGAGTTTTTCGAGGATGATTTCTTTGAACTCCTGCAACTCTTCGTCCGAATACCTTGTTTTCTCTGACATGGGAATTACGGTTTAGGTTATCTTCTTAGGTTGATTTATGGTTGGTTGTCAAATCTTCTCGACCCTGACGAGCGTCGCTATCTCGTCGTCTATCTCCACCCGCTGCGCCTCGGGCTCGGCCAGAGCGTCGGTCAGCTCCACGGCCACGGCCAGTGTCTGCGAGGCAATGTAGTCGGCATAGTGGCCTATGGCCTCGTCGATGGCCTGGTGGCGGCCGATGGCAATGCGTATCTTGTCGGTCACGTCGAATCCCGAGTCCTTGCGGATGTTCTGGATGCGGTTGACGAATTCGCGGGCAATGCCCTCTTCGCGCAGCTCGGGCGTCACGTTGATGTCGAGCGCCACGGTCAGGCGGCCTTCGTTGGCCACGAGCCAGCCCGGTATGTCTTCCGACATTATCTCGGCATCTTCGGGGGCGAGGCAGACGCTCTCGGCGCCCACCGTCAGCTCGAAGCGGCCTTCGCGCTCAAAGGTGGCTATGTCGTGCGAGGTCATCTTGGCCATCTCGGCCGCGATGCCTTTCATCAGCTTGCTGTATTTGGGGCCCAGGGTCTTGAAGTTGGGCTTTATCTTCTTGACGAGGACGCCTTCGGTGTCGGTGAGGAACTGCACTTCTTTGACGTTGACTTCGGTCAGTATCAGATGCTTGACGAGCTCTATCTGCTGGCGGAAGGTGTCGTCGAGGATGGGCACCATTATCTTGTTGAGCGGCTGGCGCACCTTGATGTTGACCTTGCGGCGCAGCGCCAGAATCATCGACGAGAGGCTTTGCGCGTAGTGCATCCGCTGCTCAAGGTCGGTGTCTATCAGCTCGGCGCAGGCTGTGGGGAAGGGCGCGAGGTGCACCGTGGTGTCGGCAAAGTGGCAGGTCACGGCGTTGAGGTCGGCAAACAGGCGGTCGGCGAAGAAGGGTGCGATGGGGGCCGCGAGTTGGGCCACCGTCTCGAGGCACTGCAGCAGTGTCTGGTAGGCCGACAGCTTGTCGGTGTCCATCTGTCCGCCCCAGAAGCGCTTGCGGTTGAGGCGCACATACCAGTTGCTCAGGTTCTCCATCACAAAGTCCTGAATGGCGCGGCCTGCGCGTGTGGGCTCGTAGCTCTCGAAGGCTTCGGTCACTTCGCGCACAAGGCTGTTGAGCAGCGACAGAATCCAGCGGTCAATCTCGGGGCGGTCGGCCACGGGCACCTGGGGCTCGCTGCCTGCAAAGCCGTCGATGTTGGCATAGAGGGCGAAGAACGAATAGGTGTTGTAGAGCGTGCCGAAGAACTTGCGCTTCACCTCGTCGACTCCGGCAATGTCGAACTTCAGGTTGTCCCACGGCTGCGAGTTGGTTATCATGTACCAGCGCACGGCGTCGGCTCCGTATTTCTCGATGGCTTCGAAGGGGTTGACGGCGTTGCCCAGTCGCTTGGACATCTTGCTGCCGTTCTTGTCGAGCACGAGGCCGTTGGAGATGACGTTGCGGAACGCCACGCTGTCGAAGCACATGGTGGCTATGGCGTGCAGCGTGAAGAACCAGCCGCGCGTCTGGTCCACGCCCTCGGCTATGAAGTCGGCCGGGAAGGGCAGGTCGTCTTTGTGCTCGAAGGGGTAGTGGGCCTGCGCGTAGGGCATTGCGCCCGAGTCGAACCAGACGTCGATGAGGTCGGTCTCGCGCTTCATGGGCTTGCCCGACGGCGACACGAGTATGATGCTGTCGACGTATGGTCGGTGCAGGTCGATGTTGCTGGGGGCGTAGTTCTGGGCCGACATGTCGCCCACGCGGAAGTTCTTGTAGGGGTTCTCTTTCATGAATCCGGCGGCCACCGACTTCTCGATGCCCTCCATCAGTTCGGCCATGGAGCCTATGCAGACCTCTTCGCGGCCGTCGTCGGTGCGCCAGATGGGCAGGGGCGTGCCCCAGTAGCGCGAGCGCGACAGGTTCCAGTCCTGCAGGTTCTCGAGCCATTTGCCGAAGCGTCCCTGGCCGGTGGAGGCGGGTTTCCAGTTGATGGTGTCGTTGAGTTCGATCATGCGGTCGCGCACGGCGGTGGTGCGGATGAACCACGAGTCGAGCGGATAGTAGAGCACGGGCTTGTCGGTGCGCCAGCAGTGCGGGTAGTTGTGGACGTGCTTTTCGATGCGGAAGGCGAGGCCCTGCTGCTTGAGCATCATGCAGATGGCTATGTCGAGCGTCTCGTCCTTGTCGGTCAGGCGGTCGTCGTAGGCGTTCTTGACGTATCGGCCTTCGAACTGCCGGTAGAGCTCGGTGTTGATGCGGGCGGATACGAATTCGGGGTCGAGGTCGGCGAGCAGGAAGAACTTGCCGGTCATGTCGACCATGGGGCGTGTCTCGCCGCGCGCCGTCACGAAGGTCATTCCGGGCACGCCGGCCTTCTTGGCCACAAAGGCGTCGTCGGCGCCGAACGTGGGGGCAATGTGGACTATGCCCGTGCCGTCGGCGGTGGTCACGTAGTCGCCCTCGATGACGCGGAAGGCGCCCTCGCCGGGGTTGGCCCACGGGATGAGCTGCTCATATTCGATGCCCGTCAGGTCGGGGCCCATGCAGCTGCCCAGCACTTCGAAGTCTTCCACTTTCTTGGGGCCGAAGTAGCTGCCCAGCAGTTCCTTGGCCAGTATGTAGACGCACGGCCGGCCCGAGTAGGGGTTGGCGGCGCGCACGCGCACGTATTCGATTTTGGGGCCCACGCACAGCGCCGTGTTCGAGGGCAGTGTCCATGGGGTGGTGGTCCAGGCGAGGAAGGCCGCTTCGGTGTCTGTGCCGTCGAAGAGGAACTCGCTGCGCTCGTTGCGCACCACGCGGAACTGGGCGGTGCAGGTGGTGTCTTTCACGTCGCGGTAGCAGCCCGGCTGGTTGAGCTCGTGGCTGCTCAGGCCGGTGCCTGCGGCCGGCGAATATGGCTGGATGGTGTAGCCCTTGTAGAGCAGGCCTTTGTCGTAGATCTGCTTGAGCAGCCACCACAGCGACTCGATGTAGCGGTTGTCGTAGGTGATGTAGGGGTCGTCCATGTCGACCCAGTAGCCCATCTTGTGGGTCAGGTCGCCCCA
>CALYZD010000176.1 GCA_945607565.1 uncultured Bacteroidales bacterium
GCATCGGCCATGAGCCCCTACGCGCAGAAGTATGACGAGAACGGCAACTACAAAATCTACCCCATGGAGCCCGAGCAGCTCTATGCCACGCCCTATCTCAACTGCCTCAAGGACGCCGAGCGCCGTCAGACCAACATCAACCTCAACGGCTATGCCGAGGTCGACTTCGGGGTGATGCTCGACGCGCTCAAGGGGCTGAAATACAAGCTCAACGGCGGCTGCAACTTCTTGCCCACGCGCAATTCGAGCTATTCGGGCCGCGCCGCCAACGACAATGTGGGCACGGCCTCCATCGTGACGTCGGAGACGCGGGCCTACACGGTCGAGAACATCCTGACCTATCAGCGCGACTTCGCCGACCTCCACCACATGGACCTGACGCTGCTCTACAGCGCCCAAGAGCGCGACTATCTGCAGTCGACCAACGGCGCGCAGGGCTTCACCAACGACTTGCTGTCGTTCAACAACTTGGGGGCAGGCTCCACGGCCACGTCGCGCTCCTATGCCGACCACTACGCCGCCGCCTCGCAGATGGGCCGCCTCAACTATTCGTTCGACAGCCGCTATCTGTTCACCTTCACCGTCCGCCGCGACGGCTCGTCGGTCTTCGGCGCCAACACCAGCAAATATGGCGTGTTCCCGTCGGTGGCCTTGGGCTGGAACGCGCACAACGAGAGCTTCATGGCCGGCGCCGACTGGCTCAATAGCCTCAAGCTGCGCCTGAGCTACGGCAAGTCGGGCAACGAGGCCATCAGCGTCTATCAGACCATCACCACCGAATCGACCAACGCGGTGGCCATGGAAGGGCAGACCACCATAGGCGTGGCGGCCAGCACCCTGGGCAACGCCGACCTGACCTGGGAGACGACGCGCGGCTTCAACTTCGGAGTCGACTTCGGCATCATCTCCAACCGCATCACCGGCACCGTCGACGTCTACGCCACGCGCACCACCGACCTGCTGCTGCGCCGCAACCTGCCACGCGTCAGCGGATTCGGGAGCGTCTATGCCAACATGGGCGAGACCAAGAACGTGGGCGTGGAGCTGACGCTCAATTCGCACAACATCCGCACCGAGCACTTCGGCTGGCAGACGGCCATAGTCTTTGCCACCAACCACAACGAGATTGTCGACCTCTATGGCGACGGGCAGGACGACACGGGCAACAAGTGGTTCATCGGCGAGCCCATCGGCGTCATCTACGACTACGACATGGTGGGCGTGTGGCAGGAGGATGAGATAGCCGCCGGGCTCAACAAGGGCTGGGACGACAATGCCGTGGCCGGCGACCTCAAGTTCCGCGACGTCAACGGCGACGGCGAGATAACGGCAGCCGGCGACCGCATCATCATAGGCCAGATCCGACCCAAGTGGACGGGCGGCATCACCAACACCTTCACGTGGCGCGGACTGTCGCTCAGCTGCTTCATCCAGACCGTGCAGGGACACTACAAGAACAACTACGACCTGTCGTATGCCGACGAGACCGGACGCCGCAACACGCCCCGCGAAGTGGGCTACTGGACGCCCGAGAACCGCAGCAACAGCCGCCCCGGCCTGATGTACAAGAACTCGCGCGGATACGGCTACCCCTGCAAGGCCGGCTACACGCGCATCAAGGACGTCAGCCTGAGCTACGCCTTCGACACCGCCGGCTGGAAGCGATTCGGCATCGACGCGCTCACCGTCTACACCAGCGGCCGCAACCTCTACACCTTCACCGACTGGGTGGGCTGGGACCCCGAAGCCGACATGGACGGACGCGGTTCGGGCAACTGGGAGACCAACTACCCGCAGGTGCGCAGCTTTGTTTTCGGACTCAATCTAACACTCAAATAATCAAAAACATCAGAACAACATGAAACGATATATTGCCTTAGCATCAATCGCACTGGCCGCCCTCGCCACGCCGGCCTGCTCCGACGACTTTCTCGACGAGACGCCCAAATCGTCGTACACGCCCGAGACGCTCACCGACGCCAACGGGGTGGAGGCGTCGCTGGTGGGGCTCCACAACATCTTCAGCCAGTTCTGGAGCTGGAGCGACCGGCAGGGATGGCTCTGCTGCTGGCAGGTAGGCACCGACGTGGCCACTCCGGCACAGCCTCAGGGCGTCGAGACCGAATTCTACCAGTATGCCAAGATGTCGCCCAGCTCCAACGGCCCCAGCCGCATGTGGACCATCTGCTACCAGCTCATCAACAACGCCAACATCGTGATCGCCAGCCTCGACGGCGGCCAGACCACGCTCGCGCCCGACGCGGCTGCGGCAGCCTCGGCCGAGGCCAGATTCTTCCGCGCCTACGCCTACAACCACCTGGCCACGCTCTTCGGCGGAGTGCCGCTCGTGACCGAGCCCACAAGCAGCGCCCGCACCGACTATGTCCGCGCACCGCTCAGCGAGGTCGACGACCTCATAGTGTCCGACCTCACATTCGCCGCCGCCAACCTGCCCGACGTGGGCGCCACCGCCGCACAGAGCCGCGCCAACCGATACATGGCCAAGCAGCTGCTGGGCGAGGTCTGCCTGCGCATGGGCCGGCCCGCCGACGCCATCGGCCCGCTGACCGACATCATCGAGAGCGGGCGCTTCGAGCTCATCCGCGCACGCTACGGCGTGGACCTGGCCAACGACGGCGACTACTATCACGACATGTTCATCCACGGCAACATGCGACGCTCGCAGGGCAACACCGAGACCATCTGGACCTACGAAATCGGAAACCCCAGCAAGGTCACCGGCGGATACACCGGCGCACCGCAGCACCGCCGCGTCTGGACGGCCGCCTACTACCAGTTCGCCGCCATGCAGCTCTGCGACTCGCTGGGCGGACGCGGACTGGCACGCCTGCGGCTGAGCAGCTGGGTCTACAACCGCCTCTACGCCGAGGGCGACATCCGCAACTCCAACTTCAACATCCGCCGCCACATCTACTACAACAATCCCGCCGACGAATATGCCGAACAGTACGGCCGCGAAATACGCGCAGGCGAATTCGGAGTGGCCGAGGGCGACTCGCTCTACAAGTTCCCGCCCTACTGCACCAAGTGGAACTGCTTTGCCCCCGACGACACCTTCGGCTGGGCCGCCATCCACGACTGGTGCATGATGCGCCTGGGCGAGACCTATCTGCTGCGCGCCGAAGCCTACCTGATGAGCGGCAGCCCCGACAAGGCCGCCGACGACATCAACGTGCTGCGACAGAGAGCCTTCGCCGACTATCCGACCCGAGGCTACGTGGCCGCCGCCGACGTCGACCTCGACTTCATCCTCGACGAGCGCGCTCGCGAGCTCATTGGCGAGGAGAACCGACGCATGACGTTGATGCGCACACGGACGCTCGTCGAACGAGCCGCACGCAACAAGGACGGCGAGGCCGTGGGCTACAACATCTCCGGGCTGACCGCCACGCACCTGCTGCT
>CALYZD010000177.1 GCA_945607565.1 uncultured Bacteroidales bacterium
TTGCGGAAGCCATCTGAGAAATAGCCATAATCGGATTTGAAAGTGTTGGCAAGCGGTCGCCCTCGGTCTCGAACATTAACCCAATGCCACCATTATCGTTGAGGACCTGATAAACCGAGGTCTACATTTATGTTGTTGATATTTTATTTCTAATAACTCGTTGGCGGAATTAAATTTAGTGCCTACTTCATGCCAATAAATTTTCCATTAATGCAGTTGAGATTAAAGATGAAGACGGACAACAAAACTAACATCCCCTCCCCCCCAAAAAAAATAGAACAAAACATCACGCCAAAGGCAAAAACGAACAACTGAACAAGCCCGGAGGGCGGTTGATAGCTAAAAAAAGCTAAAATGAGGAGGTCAAAAGTCTGTTTAGTCAATTTTGAATAATTTTGCACGTTATTCTAAGAAGCAAGAACAGACACAGTAAAATGGCCGTAAAACGATACAGAATAGGCGTCGATGCCGGTTCGACCACCATAAAGATGGTGGTGTTGGACATCAATAACAACGAAACCGTATTCAGCACTTATCAGCGTCACTTTGCCGACATTCGGAATTGCATAGCCAAGCAGCTGGCCGAGCTCAAGAAGCAGTTCGGCGATGCCGGATTCGCCATGTGCATCACAGGCTCGGCGGGCATCGGCCTGTCGGAGCGCAGCGGCCTGCCGTTTGTGCAGGAGGTGCTTGCGTGCAGCAAGGCGATGAAAGAACTCGACAAAGAAGACTTCACGCTGGTGGACCTGGGCGGCGAAGATGCCAAGATGGTGTTCTTCCGCAAAGGCAAAAGCCCCGACATCCGCATGAACGGCTCATGCGCAGGCGGCACGGGCGCCTTCATCGACCAGATGGCGACGCTGCTCAACATACAGCCCAAGGACATGAGCGACGCCGCGCTCCACTACAAGAACCTCTACCCCATCGCGTCGCGCTGCGGCGTCTTTGCCAAGACCGACATCCAGAACCTTGTGAGCCGGCGCCTACCCCTGGCCGACATCTCGGCCAGCATCTTCCAGGCCGTGGCCATGCAGACAATGACGACCCTGGCGCGCGGAGCCGAATTCGTGAAACCGGTGCTGTGCACGGGCGGGCCGCTGACCTTCCTGCCGGCGCTGCGGGCCGCGTTCGTGCGCGTGATGGGCCTGCGCGACGAAGACCTGATAGTGCTGCCGCACGCCGAGATAACCACGGCACGCGGAGCGGCCCTCTCGGCCCCGACGGACAGCACCCACAGCATCGACGACATACTGAAGATGCTCGAGCGCGAGCAGACGGGCGGCGGCGAACAATTCCTGTCGCCACTCTTCGGCAGCGAAGCCGAATATGCCGAATGGGAGAAGAACCTGAACATCAAGCGCCTTGAACACCGGCCGATAGAACCCGACACGCACTACGACGTCTTCATGGGCATCGACTCGGGCTCCACCACCACCAAATTCCTGATAACCGACGCGCAGGGACGCATCCTCTTCAAGAGCTATGCCAACAACGACGGCAACCCGCTCCTGAAGGTGGAAGAGGCCCTGACACTGTTCCAGCGCGAACTCGACGCACGCCACTCCACGGCCACCTTCCTTGGCAGCTGCGTGACCGGATACGGCGAAGACCTGATAAAGGCCGCCTTCGACATCGACCACGGCATAGTGGAGACCATGGCGCACTTCAAGGCGGCGCACTACGTGTCGGCCGACGTGTCGTTCATCCTCGACATTGGCGGGCAGGACATCAAATCGATATTCATCAAAAACGGAGCGGTGTCGAACATCGAGCTCAACGAGTCGTGCTCGTCGGGCTGCGGCTCGTTCCTGCAGGGCTTTGCCGGCATCATGAACATGACGATGGGCCAGTTCGCCCACAGCGCCTGCATGGCCCAGCATCCCTGCGACCTCGGCACGCGCTGCACCGTGTTCATGAACTCGAAGGTGAAGGAATCGCTGCGTCAGGACACCGACCCTGGCGACATTGCCGCCGGACTGGCCATATCGGTGGTCAAGAACTGCCTCTACAAGGTGCTTAAACTTCAGAATCTCAACAAACTGGGCGACACGATAGTGGTTCAGGGCGGAACGTTCAAGAACCGCGCCGTGCTCCGGGCCATGGAAGTGCTCTCGGGCAAGAGCGTCCACACCACCGACGCGCCCGAACTGATGGGTGCCTACGGCGCGGCGCTCTATGTCATAGACCAATACGGCATCGACCGGCGCCCGTCGAGCTTCAGAGGCATGGAGACCATCGAGGAGCTCAGGAACATCCGCACCGACACGCTCAACTGCAAGGGCTGCACCAACAACTGCCAGGTGATACGCTTCCGCTTCCCCAACGGCAACACCAGCTTTGCCGGCAACAAGTGCGAGCGCATCTTCCACAGCCGCGCCAAGAGCGACAACGCCGGGCACAACCAGATTGAAGAAAAATACCGCCTCACCTTCGCCACCGACGCCGAGGCCACATCGGCCGCACCGGGAACGCCCGTCATCGGCATCCCGCGCGTGCTGAACCTCTACGAGAACTTCCCGTTCTGGCAGACACTGTTCGGCGCCTGCGGCCTGCGCACGGTGCTGTCCGACGAGTCGAACACGGCGCTCTATCGCGGCGGCATCTTCTCGATAATGTCGGACAACATCTGCTTCCCGGCCAAGCTGACCAACGGCCACATAATGAACCTTGTGGGCAAGGGCGTCGACCGCATCTTCTACCCGCTTGTGGTGATGGAGCAGAAAGAACACGAGCACGACACCAACTGCTTCAACTGCCCCGTGGTGAGCGGCTACCCCGACGTCATCCGCTCGGCCATCAACCCCGAACAGAAATACGGCGTCAGGTTCGACACGCCCGTGGTCTCGTTCCGAAACCGCAAAGCCATCACCGACAGCTGCATCAACTATCTGACCACTCTCGGAGTGAGCCGACGCACCGTCAAGCACGCCGTCCGCAAAGCCATCGACGCCAAGATGAACGTTCGCAACACGCTGATTGACAGCGAGCGGCAGCTGCTGAAAAAAGACATCGAAAATGACCGCATGATATTCGTGATGACCGGACGCCCCTATCACATCGACCCGCTCATCAACCAGCGCGTGGCACAGATTGTGACCGACCTGGGCGCCGACATCATCTCGGACGACATATTCCGCGAGGACGAGAACAAGTGCCTCGAAATGAACTACATCTCGCAGTGGACCTATCCCAACCGCGTCATCCACGCGGCGCACGGCGTGGCCTCGCTGCCCGACAACGTGCAGCTGATACAGATCAACTCGTTCGGTTGCGGCCCCGACTCGTTCATAATGGACGAAGCCGCCAACATCCTGAACGCCGCCGGCAAGAACCACACCGTCATCCGCGTCGACGAGATAAGCAGCCCCGGCTCGGTGCGCCTGCGCCTGCGCTCGCTCATCGAATCGCTGACACAGAG
>CALYZD010000178.1 GCA_945607565.1 uncultured Bacteroidales bacterium
CGGCGTTGTAGAGTCGGACGACGGCGGCGTCGGAGAGGTTGCGCGGGTCGCTCACGAGTGCCAGCAGTGCGCGGGTGTCGGCGTCGTCGGTGATTCGGGCGGCGTTGTTGTTGGCATAGCCTTTGTGGACGAGTGCGGCACAGCCGTCTTGCATGTAGGCCTTGTACTTGCGTTCGAGGCTTCGGGGGTTGCGCGGCAGCGAGTGCGGCCAGCGGAGCGTGTCGACGAGCGTCACGAGGCGTGCCAGTTCTTCCCACAGGCGTGCCGAGCGGTGCCCGAGTGCCGACGAGCGCGAGCGTCGGGAGGTCAGCAGTCGGCCGATGGCGTCGAGTATGCAGGCTTCGGCATGATAGCGGCACACGGCCTGCGTGCGCAGGTGTCGCACGCCGTCGGGCCGGTAGGCTTCGAGCCACTCGGCGGCTGCGGGGTTGGGCTGCAGGTGGTGCAGCAGTGCGTTGTCGGCCACGTAGTCGTAGGGGTTGCCGAAGGCGGCCACCACGGCCTGCTTGATGCGGTTGGGCATGCTCTCGTAGTCGACGAGGGCGCACGTGTTGCGGCAGCCCCGGCGCACTATGCGCAGGTCTTGGCGTTCGGCCAGTTTGTCGTAGGCGCTGCGGCTGATGATGCCGTGTGCGATGAGTGCCTGTGCTTCGATGGCGAGCGAGGCTTTGTAGTACTGTATCATTTCGGATGCTTGCATTGCGGGTGAACGGTTGCGGATGGTAGGCGCGGGGGTCAGTCTTCGGCGGCGAGCTTGTGCCAGAGTTCGACGCGGCTGCCGTGCAGGCTGAGGCCGCGGTCGAAGAGAGTGTCGGAGAGGCTGAGGCCTGCCTGCGCCTGTCGGCGGATGAGCTCGGCGTGGTCGTGGATGCGGTCGTTGAGCTCGAAGAGGCGCGCCATGAGGCGTGCGCGGAGCTCGGCCGGCGTGAGTGTGCGGGTGTGCGGTGTGTCGTTCATGGTGAATCGGTTTTAATTGAGGTTAACGTTTCGGAGAGTGAGGATGACATCGGCCTCGACAGCCATGTCGCGCTTGCGGCACCAGCTGTGGTAGACCTGCTTGAGCTGGCTGAGGCTGACGCTGTTGAAGCTGTCGGCATGAGTGGCGCGGCAGACGGTGGTGCGGATGGCCTGCGCGGTGGGCGGGTAGCCCATGGCGTGCAGCCACTGTCCCACCACGGCGTAGACGCGGCGTCGCCAGAGTACCATTTCGGAGCCGTGCTTGCGGCTGACGCGGCCGGTGCGCGAGGTGCGCGGGTCGGTCAGGTCGTGGAGGCGGGTGCGGAGCTCGGCGAGCTGGGCGTCGGTCATCAGGGCGCTGCTGTCCACTCCCCAGCCCGATAGCATCTGGCGATAGGCGTCGTCGGTGAGGCCGAGCAGGGCCTTCATGCGGTGGATGTCGGCGATGGCGGCGCGTCGGCGTGTGTCTTCGGCGACGCTTCGGCGTGTCTTCGGTGTGTCTTCGGTCGGTGTCTTCATGGTTTCTATCGTTTTTGAGAGGCTTTCATTGGTTCCAGTATTCGGCGCTGCGGGCGGGCCAGATGTCGTAGTGTGCGCCGCCGCCGTAGCGGCTCTGTGCGAAGGCGCGGTATCCTTCGACGTAGATCTTGACGTTGGCGTCGAACTTGATGCTGCCGGCCACGTTGCCCTTGGGCTCGGCTCCGTCGGCGTGGCTGATGAAGATAAAGAGCTTGCCGGGGTTGGCGTCGCGCAGGTTCTTGTAGTCGGTGTAGGAGAGGCCGGTGTACTGCACCGAGTCGATGATGGCGATCTTGGGCGCGTGCTGCTTGGAGAGCCGCTCGGCCAGGTCGGACAGCGGCTCCTTGTCGAGCAGGTTGAAGTTGCGCTTGGCGCGGTCGTCGGCAAAGCCCACCTGCTCTATGGCGTTCTGCATGGTCAGGCTCAGGCCCTCTTCGAGGCTGTCGTAGCAGACGCGGCAGAAGCGGGTCAGATAGCGCGCCAGCTGGAGGGCGAAGCGGGTCTTGCCGTTGGCCGACTTGCCCCAGATGAGCCACGAGCCGGTGCGTTCGGGGCGGCCTATGGCGTCGAGCCACGCGCCGTCGAAGTCGAGCACGGTGGGTCGGTACTGCCGGATCTGGTGGATGTTGTAGGCGCGCTTCATTGCAGGCCTCCTTCCTTGACTGCCGCTGCTGCGGCCTGGCGCGATGCGGCCTGACGGCGTGCGGCGTGCACCCGGCGGGCCACTCGGCGCAGGTCCTGGTCGGAGTCGGCGATGATGGCGTCGATGGTGCGCTCGTCGTCCACGCCGTTGGCCTGGCAGACCATGACGATGTCCTGCGCCGAGACGCCCCGGAGCGGCACGCACTTGCGCCCCAGCCGGCTCCAGATTTCGTTGTAGCCCTGCTTGTTGTGGCGCACGCCGCTGACGAGCTTCTTCTCGAGATGGCTGGTGGCGATGAGGACGATTCCGCAGATGCCCTCGAGCTGGTTGTAGAGCGTGATGAAGGCGTTGAGCACGCGATCCGACAGCTTGTCGGCCTCGTCGAGGATGACCAGCGGCGCGTCGGTCATGCGCAGGCGGCGCACCGCCTTGCGCGTCAGGCCCGAGAGCGTCAGCCCGGCGGTATCCTCGCCCATGGCCGTCAGCAGTTCCTCTATCAGGTCCTTGCGGCTCCAGTACGAGTCGCACGACACCGCCACCACGCCGTGGTGCGTCTCGGCATAGTGTCGGCAGGCGTAGCTCTTGCCGCTGCCTGCGGCGCCCACTATCGACATGCAGAGCGAGTTCTGCTGCACGTCCTGCAGGATGGTCTGCAGGGTGCGGAAGTCGGAGGTCTCGACGGCCTCCCAGCGCTCCTCCTTGTAGCCCACGCCGGCGGCCACCGTGTGCCACTGCCTGTCGGCAATCTGAGCCCAGTCGCCCGTGAGCATCAGGCTGATCATGGCCTGCGACATCTTGAGTGCCTTGGCGGCCTTGCCTTGGCTGCCATAGCGGCCCACATAGCTGCGCAGGGCCACCGCAATCCGTTGTTTCTTGATGATTTCCATTTTTAAATAGTTTTTGATTGATGATTAAACAAAAGATTCACACCGTCTCCGGCACCAAGGCCGGCTCCTCCTCCGCCAGCTGACGGAAGATGTCGGTGAGCCTGCGCGGCGTCACCTGCTCGATAGTCTGCTTGCACCTGCCCGGCCGGCAGATGGATAGCCGCGATGTGTCGATGCCCAGCGTGGCCTCGATCCCATTCCAGAAGCGCACCCGCATGCTGCGGTCGGCCTCGGCAAATTCGGTCAGCCACTGCCCACGGCCAATGCCTGGGACCTCGATAACCCCGCCATGATTGAGCGCGCATTGGCGGATGCGCATGGCCAGCGGGCTG
>CALYZD010000179.1 GCA_945607565.1 uncultured Bacteroidales bacterium
CGTGCCGCTCGAAGTCAACATCGGCATCGGCGCCAACTGGCTCGAAGCCCACTGACCCGCCACCAAACGAAAAAAAACGTGCCCGCCACGGCAAACCGTCGGCAGACACGTTTTTTAATGATATTTATACACACTTGGAGCTCCTCACAGGCCACTATCGACTTTCCACTCGGTGATGTTGCGCTTGCGCCGCCCAAAATTCACGCCCACGCAAATCACTTCGCGTGGGTCCGAAGCGTAGCGAGTTGCATATTCATGTTTTCGGATTTGTGCGAGGGCTTCATCGGCAGATGCTTCCACTTTAAATTCAAACAGATAGACATAGTTGGCAGTCTCCACAATGCAATCGGCCCGCCCGAGATTGTTCTGCACCTCGGAGTATGTGGGCTGACCCATCAGCAGGAAGAAAATGTAAATAACGTTCTGGAAGTCGCGCTCGATATATTTGTTCAGGACGTCCTGCCGGTCCTCCTCGTCCATGTCCTCACGATATACGGGTTTGATGTATGGCAACGATGCATAAACGCTTTTGAGGATGAGCATCATCGCGTCCACATCTTTGACGTTCAGCGCCTTGCGCATGTCAACAAGCGGACTTGTGGTGTCGACAGTGTCGGTCACCTCGGGCGCAAGCGAATTGAGCATGCCGTATTTGACCTCCGAGTTCGGGTAGGCCAGCGTCAAGACTTGCGCCGCCATGTCGAACTGCTTGATTGTCAGGTAGCCGGTCTGATAGAGCAGCGGGATGATGTTCGGATTCTCGGGCCGATAGTCGGTGATGTCGCCAATCGAGACCGACACACCCTGAGTCAACCGCTTGAAATCCAGCGCACTCCCAACCGACGCCAACCGTTTGACAAGGAACGTGGGCGTGCCGGTCGAAAACCAGTAGAAACTGAACTCTTTCGTCGAGAGAGCGCGCAAGATGCTGAACGGGTTGTAAATGTCGGTCATCTGCCTCGAAAAATGATAGCCGTCATAATTCTTTTTGAGCAACGCCAAACATTCGTCATACGTTTCCTTGTTTTCGTCGGCCATGGCTTGAATGCGGTCGGCAAAATTGGCGGTGAGCTCATCGGCCGTGATGCCGCAGACACTCTCGTAGCGCGGGTCGAGCGAAATGTCGTAGAGCTGGTTCAAGTCACTGAAAATCGAGACCTTAGAGAATTTTGTCACGCCCGTAAAGAAGACAAATTTCAAATATCCATCCAATTTTTTCAGGTTTCCGAAAAAGCCTTTGAAAAGTGCGCGGCTCTGCTCCTGAATCTCAGCATCATCGAACGATTCGAGCAGCGGCTTATCGTACTCATCCACAATCACAACCACGCGCTTGCCAGTCTGCTCGTGGATGCGGATGACCAAATTGTAGAACCGCCCCGAAACCGATTCGTTTGGGTCGGTACAGCCATAGCTCCTTTCCCATTGCGACAAGTGTCGGCTGAGCATCAGTTCGAGGTTGTCGGCATTGCCATATTTTTCGCCATTGAAATCAAAATACAGCACCGGATATTCCGCCCATTCCGTTTCCAATTTTTCAATGGCGAGCCCTTTGAAGCATTCTTTTTTGCCTTCAAAATATGCTCTCAGCGTGCTGCATAGCAGGCTCTTGCCAAACCTCCGCGGCCGACTGAGAAAATACACTTTTGCCTCTGTGACAAGCCGGTAGATGATTTCCGTTTTGTCCACATAAAGGTAACCGTCTTCGCGGAGACCTTTAAAATCCTGTATTCCAATGGGTAGCTTTTGCATGGCTTTGCGATGTTGGTTCTGCGCAAAGTTACGAAAAAGGGCCTTGCGTGCCGCAAAACATTGATGCGCTACGCTGCTACGGATGATTTTGAAATGCACCGCAGTTTTTCGCACCAAACCCGCCTCGGCCCGACCTCAACGTGCAAAATTTGCGCTCAAAAAGCGCTCAAAAAATTTGTATAAGTCCATATATATATATTCGCCGCCACTTAAAACATGACAATACCCATTTTTGCACTATTAACCAAGTAGTTAACTTTTAATCAAAATAAATAAAATCATGAAAATACTAAGACTTATTGGCATGGCCGTAGCGGCCGTAATGCTTTCCGTCGCCACAACCTCGTGCGACGATGATGACGACGACAATGACGACAACAATACCCAAACCGAGGTCTCGGATGATGGCATCGTGGTCGGCGAGAAAAAGCTGATAGCGGTGACAAAGATTATAATTGACGGTGACGGCGATAATGAATACAAAACCACATACACGATAACATACGATTCGAAAGGAAGGCTCAGCACTATTTTGAGGAAATATCCAGAAGACATTTCGACCGAAAGGTACGAATGGGGCGACGGCATAATAACAGAATACCTTACAGAGGCTGGGAAAACCCACACACATACGTACACGCTCTCTGGCAATTTTGTTACAAAATGTGAAAGTGACGACTTTGTTGAAAACTACACCTACAAATCAAACCGAGTGGCCACATGGGAGTATAACGAAATAGGAGACTACGGAACAAAATTCGCAACATACACGTGGGATAGTGATAAACCTATAAGCATGACTATGTTCGAATCCTCAGATTACGGAAATAATTCTTATACCCTAACATATTCATATAGCGAGAAAACATGTAACGGCTTCGTGCCTGACGATGGGGTTTATTTGGAAACTCTACACCCTGAACTTTTCGGCTCTCGAAGAAACCAGTTGCCAGACTCTATGGTAAGAGAATGTAGTTATGATGACTTTGAGAGTAAGACAACCGACACCTACACCTACACTTTCGACGAAGATGGGTATGTGAAGACCATGACAGTCGTTAGAACGGAATCTAATGGCTCTAACGGGAACAGCGATACCTATTATTACACTTGGGAATAATCTCACTGATCCGAAACACATCAAGAAACTCCAACCTGCCGCCTGGCAGGTTGGATTTTTTTGGTTTTATGTTGCACGGAGAGAAAAGGCCTCAGCCCACCTTCCACTCGGTGATGTTCCGCTTGCGCCGCCCGAAGTTCACGCCCACGCAAATCACCTCGCGTGCGTCGGCCGCATAGCGCGTGGCATATTCGTGCGCCTTGATTTGCGCCAATGCCTCGTCGGCGGTGGATTCAACTTTGAACTCGAACAGATACACGTAGTTATCAGTCTCCACAATGCAATCTGCCCGTCCGAGATTGTTCTGCACCTCGGAGTATGTGGGCTGCCCCATGAGCAGGAAAAATATGTAGATGACATTCTGAAAATCCCGCTCGATGTACTTGTTCAGGACGTCCTGCCGGTCCTCCTCGTCCATGTCCTCACGGTAGACCGGCT
>CALYZD010000180.1 GCA_945607565.1 uncultured Bacteroidales bacterium
CAGCGAGCCGTCAATCTTCCCGTCTCAGGGGTAAGATCTGCCGTCTGAGTTGTGTTTTCTGTGGCCAAGCTAAGATTTTGAGAGTTTGTGGGTGTGTGTGATATGGTGTTTGACTTGGAAATGCCGACCATGGCCTCGGTTGCATTTCTTTTGCATAATTACACATTTTTTACAAATAGCGTATCGCCCGGCGCCAAAAAAATGCCGCCGGTGCGCGCCCGTGCGGCCGATGGCGCTTGTTTTCAGGCGGTTCGGTGGGAGAATTTTTTTGGGGAGGTGGGGCGTCCGGCGTCCGGTCGGGAGACCGTCTTTCCTTGAAGAAAGAGCCTTTGCGGCGTCCGCAGGGCGGGTTGGCTGCAAAGGCTCAGTGTTTTCGGTGTGTGGCGTGGGGCTCAGTAGCGGTGCATGGCAATGGCGTCGGCCAGCATGTCCACGAATTTCTGTATGTGGCCCGACACCATCATTTTCATCATCGGGTTCATCTCGGCTTTCAGCGTCACTTTGACGCGCGAGTCGTAGGGCGCCACCTCTTTGGTCTGCACCCACAGGTAGAAGTTGAACCGTGTGTTGCCGTCGGCCATGTATTTGACGGTGTGCTTGTAGGCGTCGCGGTCGGCAATGCGGAGGCCGGCCTGCCCTATGCTGTCGACGCTGAACCGGCAGGTGTCGGCCGTGGCCGTCCAGTCCTTTATCTTGTCGGGCGGAATGATGGCGCTGAGGTTCCTGAAGTCGGCCAGGCAGGTGTAGATGGCGTCGGCGTTGGCCTGCGCCACTTTTATGGCGCTTTCGAATTTCACTTCCATCGTCGAAAGCCTTTATTTATTGGGCTTCCAGTTGGCCGGGTCGGTGCGCCACTGCTGCAGCGCCTCCACGTCCGACTGCGTCACGTATCCGGTTTCCACGGCTGCGCCTATCATGTCCTGATAGTTGCTGAGCGTGGTCAGCTGCACTCCGGCTTTTTCAAATGCCTCTTGTGCCACCGGAAATCCGTAGGTGAAGATGGCCAGCATTCCCACCACTTCGCATCCGGCTCCGCGCAGCGCTTCGACGGCTTTGAGGCTGCTGCCTCCGGTGGAGATGAGGTCTTCTATCACGAGCACTTTCTGGCCGGGCTTTATGTCGCCCTCAATCAGGTTCTCCAGGCCGTGGTTCTTGGGCGCCGAGCGCACGTACACAAACGGCTTGCCAAGCAGGTCGGCCACCAGCGCGCCCTGCGCTATGGCTCCCGTGGCTACGCCTGCCACCACTTCGGCTTCGGGGTAGAGCTCGTTGGCCAGATGCGCGAATTCGGTCTTGATGTAGCTGCGCACCGACGCATACGACAGGGCCTTGCGGTTGTCGCAGTAGATGGGCGAGTTCCAGCCCGAGGCCCATGTGAACGGATTGCACGGCTGCAGCTTGATGGCTTTGATGTCGAGCAATTGCTTTGCTATTGTCACTGAAAGTTTTTCCATCTTTTTTTTCGTGTTTTTTTTTGCGGATGCAAATATACTATTTGACGTCAAAAAAACGGCTGACGCGCCGGCACAATATTAAACGGCGCTCCGGGCCGGTCCGAACCGATTAAGTTGATACCTTTGTCCAAACTCAACATCGACTATGGACTATCAGCAGACGTTGGACTATATGTTCAATCAATTTCCTGTCTATCAGCACGTAGGCAAGTCGGCCTACAAGGGCGACCTCTCCAACACGCTGGCTCTCGATCGCCATTTCGGCCATCCTCACCGCGCCTTCCGCACCATCCACGTGGCCGGCACCAACGGCAAGGGCTCCACCTCGCACACTCTGGCGTCGGTGCTCCGGAGCGCGGGCTATCGCACGGGGCTCTACACCTCGCCCCACCTCAAGGATTTCCGCGAGCGCATCCGTGTCGACGGCGAGATGATTCCCGAGACCGAAGTGGTGGCTTTCGTCGAGGCTCACGCCGATGTTTTCTCGCAGGTCAGACCGTCGTTCTTCGAGATGACCGTGGCCATGGCGTTCGACTATTTCAGGCGCTGCGGGGTCGACGTGGCGGTGGTCGAGGTGGGGCTGGGCGGCCGGCTCGACAGCACCAACATCATCTCGCCCGACCTGTCGGTCATCACCAACATCGGCTTCGACCACACCATGTTCCTCGGCGACACCCTCTCGGCCATAGCCGGCGAAAAGGCCGGGATAATCAAGCCCGGCACCCCGGTGGTGGTGGGTGAGCGGCACCCCGAGACGCAGCCCGTCTTCGAGGCGGCGGCGCGCCGGGCGGGTGCGCCCATCGACTTCGCCGAAGACGTGCTCCGCATCGACCGCGCCACGCTGACGCCCGGCGGCATGCAGCGTTTCGACATCAGCGGCGTCGTCACCCTCCGTGACCTCGACTATTCGCTCCTCGGCATCTACCAGCGCCGGAACATACTCACCGTACTCGCCTCGCTTGCCCGGCTGCGGACCTTGGGCTACACCATTTCCGACGCCGACATTCGCACCGGCCTTGCCGACGTGCAGGGCCGCACCGGCCTGATGGGGCGCTGGCAGCAGATAGGCTCACGCCCCACCGTGATTGCCGACACTGGCCACAACGAGCACGGCATCCGCCAGGTGGCGCAGCAGCTTACGGCCTGGCCGTGCGCCCGTCTGCACATAGTCTGGGCCATGGTCAGCGACAAGAATCCCGAACTCATCCTGCCGCTGCTGCCGCCCGACGCCACGTTCTATTTCGCGCAGGCATCCATCCGCCGCGCCATGCCCGTGGCCGAACTGACGGAGCGCGCCGCAAGGCTCGGAATATCAGGCCGCTCGTTCGACACCGTGGCCCAGGCCTTGGCCGCCGCCCGTGCCGCCGCCTCTCCCGACGACCTTATATTCGTGGGTGGAAGCACCTTCACCGTGGCCGAGGTCCTGTGACGAAGCGGCTGATTGTCAGTCCCGACGGAGCGTTGGTGCGAAATAATCCAAATTTAATTGCCCTAATATTTGGAGGGAATGCCGGAAAGCCATACATTTGCAACGCTTTTCCGAAAAGCATCTAAGGGGCGCTTAGCTCAGCTGGTTTAGAGCGTCTGCCTTACAAGCAGAGGGTCGGGGGTTCGAATCCCTCAGCGCCCACTCCTTAGAAAGCGAAAGAAGTTGCCGCACTGTCGGGCGCTTAGCTCAGCTGGTTTAGAGCGTCTGCCTTACAAGCAGAGGGTCGGGGG
>CALYZD010000181.1 GCA_945607565.1 uncultured Bacteroidales bacterium
GTCGAACGTCTGCAGCGTGCGGTGGTTCCGGATTATAGGCGTGTGACTTGCAGGCGCTTGCATGGCCTGCCGTGGCTGGTGCGCGGCCGTGACTGTGGTCCGCAGCGACGGCGAAAATCTGTAGTCGACGGTCAGGCCGGGTTCGCACACGAAATATTTGGCCTCGTCGGTGAGCAGCGGCGAGCGGGTGCGGTCGTTGCCAAGGCGCATCGGCAGTTCGATTTTTATCCACAAATTGCCGAATTGTCGGCCATATTCGGTGCGGAAAACGATGTCCATCAGGCGGTTAGTGGTTTCGGTGCTCCCCGCGGCATCGACCTGAAGCGCGCTGTCGTTTTCGAAACTTATGTCATGATAATTGATGCCCCAAGCCATTCCGGCGTTGCTGCCCAGCATCCAAACGGTGGTGCTGACCTCGTTGCGCGTCACAAATTCGCGCGTTACCGATTGCGTCCTATCGAGCTGAGCGATAGCCTGTTCTCCCTCGGTGCTCAGATGCTCGCGGCGGTCGTAGTAGCGCACGAGCGAGCAGATTTCGAAACTTGCGCTGCCAATGTCGGCGTCGGCCTCGAGCCTGTTTTGGACAAACGCCGGGCGGCTGCGGGCGGTCTCGCTCAGGCGGATTCCGTTGTCAGTCAGGTTGTTGACGTCGCGACTTTTGGCAAGGTCGAGGCGCATATTGTCTTCGAGGAAAAGGCTGTTGGAGTTGTGCTCCACGTTCAGGTCGGCCACGGCCTGCCACTCCGCGTACCGGCTGCTGTTGGTCTGCGTCAGCGTTTGGCGGCGGTCGGTGCCGTAGGCGTTGAAAGTGCTGTCGTTCAGATAGGTACGATTGGTGTAGAACGTCAGATTGTTGCGCAAGTCGGTTTCGCGCCCGACCTTGGCGATGCCGTTGACGGCAGCCACGGCCGAGCGGTTGTCGAGGTAGCGCCGCTCGTCGACCGAAGCCGTGCCTGCGCCGGCCGTCGGACTGAGCACCGGCGCCGGCTGCGGCACAAAGAGCGTGATGTTGTCGGCGTCGACCTGCTCCATCACCTCGTCGTCGAGGCTGTGGCCGGTGTTGTTGGCCTTGACGTCGAGCATGGTTTGATAAGTCTTATTGACCTGAACCACAAATAGTTTACCTTGTCCTATGGTCGGGCTCGCGCCAATTGCGCCCTCGACCTCGCCAAACGGCCGCACCTTGTAGTTGTCCTTTATTTTCAGGTTGATGGCGGCGCGGTCGGAGTTCGAAGTTTTTTGGAGGATCTTTTTAGATTCGTGGTTCTCAAGCACTTGCACCTGCGACACGGCGTCGGCCGGCAGGTTGCGCGTGGCCTGGTTGTAGCGGTGGCCCAGCAGGTCGCGGCCCTCGATGTAGAACTTGCTGATGCTCTTGCCCTGATAGGCGATCTGCCCGCTCTCGCTCACGGTGATGCCGGGCATTTTTTTGAGGACGTCGCCGATGTGGCGGTCGGTGGCGTCGGCAAAGGCGGCCACGTTGTAGACCATCGTGTCGCGCCGGGCCTCGATGGGCGGCAGCCGCACGGTGCTCTCCTTCAGGTTGACCACGGCTACGCTCATTCTCACCACCGGATTTTGCTTCAATTCGCTGGGCGTCAGGCTGATGGTCGCGTAGCCGAGGAGCGAGAAACGGACAGCGGCCGCGCGCGGGTCGATGTCGAGAACGGCGCGGCCGACTGCGTCGGTGGTGGTGTAGGAGAGCATCTTGCCGTCGGCGTCAGTCACGCGGCAGATGACGTTGGGTACGGCCGAATCGTCGCCGGCATCTATCACGCTCACCGTCAGGCGGTTCTGGTTGCTCTGCCCGCTTGCGGTCGCGAACGTCGCAAGTAGGCAGAGTATGGTTGCTATCAGTCTGTTTTTCAATGTTCTGAGCCGGATTTATTCGAGTTCGATCGGCGAATATTCGCGCTTGGGCAGTTCGCGCGGTTTGCCATCGGCACCGATTATTTCCACGCCGCTGTCTTTGAGGATGGCACTATTGTTTTCTTTCGAGTTCCTGACGGTTTTGCGATATTCGTCGCGCGGCATCGTCTTGCCGTTGTAGCTCGCTTTCAGGTAGATAGGCGCGGGCGTGTCGGCCTTACGAATGCCGGCAAAGGCAAACGAATAGTCGCCCGCCGTGTCGCGCAGGTCGACAATCAGACCCGGGCAGCCGCCGAACTTGTAGGGGCCGTAGGGCAGTTCGAGCTCGTGGGCGTACCAGGCCACGTAGTGCCGTCCGCCAAAGTCGAGCGTCGCCTTGCCGCACTCGTAGCCGCCTATGATTGTGTCGCCCGGCACAACCTGCCAGTCCATTGCGGGCGAGGGCTCGCGGTAGCAGATGTAGCCCGACGCTAAGATGTAGCAGTTTGTCGAAACCGAGTCGGCCGCCACGTTGCGCAACACCGTTTCCTCAAAATTGGATTTCCCCATTCCGACGCTGATCTGGGCTTCGATATATTTTTGTGATTTGACCTTTCCGAGTGTGGCAAAATGGTTGGCCACAGAGTCCATTTTAAATTGGTAGTAATCCTGAAACAAGACATATTTGCTGCCGATGCGGAGTTCGCCCACCATTGGTCTGGAGCTTTTGTGGTCCGGAGTTTTGATATTGTAGTAAACAATATAGTTTGCTAATTCAAGTGTGTCGGTAATGGCCGGCTGCACTATCTGTTTCCCGCTCATCCTTGCCTGAGCCTGCATTCCTGCCGTGCCAGCAATCAGCATGACGGCAATCAAAAGTGTCTTTTTCATGATGTAAGTGTTTGTTGGTTAATTGTTTCCGAGGCTTCGCTCGGCCGGTCTTGCACGGCGTGGTGAGATTCCGGAATTTTTTCGCGGCGAATGATTTTAAATTGATGTTCTGCAAAGCAAATAACATCAATCCAAAATTCCAAATGTTTACATTGAAAAATGTCAGTTTGTAACACTGGGTTAACTCTTGATTTTTTTTTTCAAAAGTCATATAATTTTCGGCCAATTCCGACGTTCTGTCTGACGGGGGGATTATCCTGAATTTTTCTGACATTATGATAAGCTGAACGCTTCCCGATGCCATCGGGCGGCCCAGTATAGCCATTTTTGTGACAAACGGCTGGTTATTTAGCCATTTGTGGCGATTGCCCGCAGCCGGCGGAGCGCTTATTTTTGCAA
>CALYZD010000182.1 GCA_945607565.1 uncultured Bacteroidales bacterium
GCCGTGGCATCGAGGCACGACGCGTCCACTTCGCAGCTGCCCGAGTCGCCCACGTTGCCCACTTTCAGAATGCCCACAAAGTCGTGGTTGACGTTGGTGATGGCCGGCAGCCGGTCGCCCTTGCGCCCCTGATATTCGACTATGATCGCGTCGCCGGGCACGGGCAGCGTGTGGATGCGTCCGTCGGCCTGGATGTCGGCGCGCGTATAGACGTCGAAGCGGCCGATGTCGGCGAGGCTGTAGACCACGATGCAGCCGTCGGCGTCAAGCTCCACGTCGGCGCTGAGGCTGAGGGCTCCGGCCGAATGCAGCCCGATGGTCCACACGAGCGAGCCGTCGTCGAAGGTGTGGGTGGTGCCGTCGCCGGCCGTGCCGTCGAAGCAGACGCCGATGGCGTGGGCGTATTGCGACTGTAGCCGCTTGTCGGCCCCGGCGTCGGGGCGTGCGGCCGTGTGCGGCAGGATCAGCATGTTCCATTCCATGCCGTCAGTCAGTGCCCACGGCTCGGTGTCGGCCTGGGCTGCGGCGGTCTGCGCGGCCATCAGTGCTGTCAGTGCCGCTGCTGCAAGGTGGAGTCGGGATGTTGTCATGGTGCGGTCCGTTTGTTTCTGATTCGGTGCAAACTTAGTATGCTTTGGCTCAAAAACGCTCGCCCGGTGTGCAAAAAATGCGCACTTCGCCCTGCGGCGGCCGGCGTCGGGCAAAAGCAAGCCCGACACAGTCGGTGCTGACCGTGCCGGGCTGTCGGGTGCGCGTCGGTGCCCCGACGCTTATTTCCTGTTGCATCGTCCCTGGCATCGCTGCTCCATTTCGAGGCTGGCGAGCACAAAGGGGCCTATGGCTTTGGGGTCGTTGTCGCGCACGGCCTCGCCGATGTAGTATTCGAAGCTGCCGTCGCGCATGTTCTTGCCGCCCAGGCCGGCCACTGCGCAGCCGTCGGTGAGCGACACGGTCCCGTCATCGTTGTGGCGGATGAAGCGGCTGACCACATCGTCGTAGACGCGGCGGCCTATGGAGTCGAATTCGGCCGGCAGGAAGCCGAGGCGCGCGCCCTTGAGGTAGGCGTAGGCGAACATGCTGCTGCACGACGATTCGAGGTAGTTGCCCTCGCGATAGGGCTGGTCGAGCACCTGATACCAGACGCCGGTGGTGCTGTCGCGGTAGTCGAGCAGGTTCTGCGCCAGGTTGCTGAAGATGCAGAGCACCGAGTCGCGGCCGGGCGTGGTGTCGGGCACTATCTCGAGTATGTCGGCCATGGCCATCATATACCATCCGTTGGCGCGTCCCCAAGCATGCCGGCTGCGTCCGGTGACGCTGTCGGCCCAGTGCATCTGCCGGCTCTCGTCCCAGCCGTGGCGGTAGAGGCGGGTGGAGTCGTCGTAGGTGTGGCGGGCCACTATGATGAACTGGTTTATCATGTCGGCGGCCACGTCCTCGCCGTTGCGACGGCCATATTCGGCCACGAACGGCGCGCCCATGTAGAGCCCGTCGAGCCACATCTGGTGCGGGTAGACCTTCTTGTGCCAGAATCCGCCCTCGCTCGTGCGCGGATGGGTGCGCATCTGTGCCCGCAGCAGGTCGGAGGCCTTGCGGAAGCGCTCTTCGTGGGTCTCGTCGTAGAGGTAGAACAGGAGCTTGCCCGCGTTGACGTGGTCGATGTTATACTCGGCCGTGTCGTAGTCGAAGATGGCGCCCGTGGCGTCTATCATCGTGTCGGCGTAGGAGTAGACGTAGTTGAAGATGTCTTTGCAGCCGTAGCGCTCGGCCACCTTGATGAACGAGAAGAGCTCGAGCCCCGTGCTGTAGTTCCAGCGCAGCGATGTCCTGAAGTCGAGGTTGGCCGTGTTGGGCACGCGTTTCATTTCCGATTGCGCCATCAGCACCGACAGCGGTTTGTCGGCAGTGGCCGTGTTCTTGCCGGTGTTGCACGACGCAGCCGCGCCGGCAACCGCGAGGGCAATCAAAGCTTTCGTTATTTTGCTATTCATGACTGTTATGTTTTGGTTTTCGTTATTATTTTTTCGAATAGATTGGCGTCCAGTCGCTTTTGCGCTTCATGACGGCCGCCGTGGTTATCTGCTGCGCCTCGGCGTCGGTGAGCTGCGCCGCCCAACTGACGCGCCGCCCGGTGTCGGCGCCAGGGCCGCTGTTGGCGTGCTCGGCATATCTCGACGTCTTTTCGTTCTCCACCTTGCCCCAGTTGTGCCAGCCCTCGGGCGCAATGCACTGTGGCAGCGAGCATTGCATGAACACGGTGGACGCGTAGGCCCGCCACGGCCGCCCCAGGTAGAGCCGCGTCACGTCGTCGGTGGCGCTGATGCGGCAGTGGCAGAAGACCAGGCCGAACCGGCTGCCCTCGGGCGTCGACGCTGCCGTGATGTACGAATTCTGCTTGCAGACTATGTCGCAGTCTTCGAACCAGACGGTGGCCGGGCCGAAGATGAAGTCGGTGGTGCCCTCGATGTGGCACTGCCTGAAATACTGCCGGCTGTCGCCGTCGCCGCAGAAGAGCGTGTCCTGATTGCCCAGCAGGCGGCAGCCCACAAACTCGCAGCGGTCGCCCTCCACGTGCAGCGCCACCGCCTGGCCCACGCGCCCGGCGCTGTTCTCGATGGTCAGGTTCTCCATCCTGATTCCGCTGCCGTCCACGCGCACGGTCCACGTCCTGAAGGTGCCCATGTTGTTGAGCGAGGCGTAGTCGCCGTTGGTGATGATGACGCTGTCGGCCTGCTCGCCCACAATGGTGATGTCGCACTTGTTGGCCGGGATTATCAGCTTTTCGCGGTAGACGCCTTTGCGCACGAAGATGGTGGTGCGTGTCGGCTTGTAGTCGCGCACCGAGAGCACGGCTTCCTGGATGGTGGCGAAGTGTCCTTTGCCGTCGGCCGACACCACTATGTCCGGCGCGTTGGGTCTGTTGCCCTGCGCTGCGGCGGTCAGATGCGCCGCTGTCAGCGCGGCCGCGAGGGCTATCAGTCTGAATGTTGACATGTCGTTCAATGTTTGTTAAAAGTTCGTCGACAAAATTAACGCGCCGGCCCGACGCCAACGGCAACTAATATTCCGTTTTTGATGATAAATTAACCGATAATGGGTGACTTTTCGCGGGCAAATAGCCGCCTTCTGCCCAAGGCGCG
>CALYZD010000183.1 GCA_945607565.1 uncultured Bacteroidales bacterium
TCGAGCGATGTCAATTGCGTAATGGTGGAATGCGGGTTATAGTTGAGAATATCGGTGCGGCCGGTGTATTGCTTGCGCCGCCAGAACAGGAAGCGGCGCATCCGGCAGTGGTTGACCACCACAATAGAGTCGCGCGTGACAATGTCGGCCTGCCCCGCCGACAGGTGAAAGGTGATCCACGGGTCGCGGTAGACGAACGAGGGTTGCGGCGCGTGGCCGATGGTGTCGTGGACATAGACGGTGTCGACGCGGAAGGTGTAGCCGGAGGTCGAAGCCATCTGGACGGCCGACTGGAGTTCGCGGGCGCGAATCTTCATCTTGCGCAGACGCTCAAGCAGGTCGGCGTTGCAGTCGCGCAGTTCGTCGACGGTCAGGGCCAGACGGCGGGTGTTGTAGGCCGTCAGGCTGTCGCGGGTGCGATAGGCGGCAGCCGTCTGGCAGAGGGTTTGCTGGTTGGCTTTGAGGCGTGCAACATTTTGGCGGCTCGCCCTGAGCTGTGTGCCCACGGCCCAGAGCGATACCGCTAAGATGCAAACCACAAAAAACAATATTATAACTAATCGTTGTCTCATAATTTTATCGGTTTTTGGTGCGAAAGATGCTGCTGATCCAGCTCCACACTTCCGCAAAAAAGGTCCGGCCGCCATAGACGAGCGTGATGCCGCCAAGCACGCCGAACGCCAAGATTACTTCTTTCATATCTCTGAGCATAAAATCCATTGCACTGTTCATGCCTACCTCCATTTCTCGGCCTGTACGTCGAAGCAGGGACAAGCCTTGTTGGCAAATTCGCGATGCCCGTAGACGGTGGCCTCGGGATAGGTAGCCAGCAGCTCCGACACCAGTTGCCTCAGTGCCTTTTTCTGCGCATCGGTGCGCGTATCGGCAGCTTTGCCTGTTGCGTCGAGGCCGCCGACATAGCAGATGCCGACGCTCTCGGAGTTGTAGCCCTCGGTGTGGGCTCCCACCTCGGCGAGCGGCCGGCCCTCGTGGACGGTGCCGTCGGCGTAGATGACGTAGTGGTAGCCGATGCACTTGAAGCCGCGGGCGCGGTGCCATTGGTCGATCAGCTCGACCGTGCAGGCCTGTGTGGGTTTGGTGGCCGAACAGTGGATGATGATCTTCTTGATGGTCCGGCCGTTGATCAGTAGTTTAGCTTTGTCGAGTATCATATAACGCTTTTTAAAAATCAGAATTGCCGCCAGCCCTGCCGCTAAGACGCTGACGGCCACAACCGCTTTCTGTCTGGCATTCATAGTGCTATCCCGTAGGCGGCGGTCTTGGCTTCTATCTCGTCCATCAGGCTGTCGGAGCACTCCTTGCGCAGCCACGACATCAGGTCGAGCGGCGTTGACGGCATCCACGAGTAGAGCGGCGAACCGTAGGTGCCGTAGTTGCGCACGCCAAAGGCTTTGATGACGGCCACCCAGTCGCCTTTGGTCTTGAGCTTGGAGAGCAGCGTGCGGATGGTGTCTTCGTCGGTTCCGCAGTCTTCCATGGCCGAGTAAAGGCTGGCGGCCACCACGGCAGCCTCGCCGGCCGAAATGGTGGCATCGCCGTTGTCGGTTATTTGGTTGATGGACTTTTCGAGTTCGCGCGCCGGCTCGCCTGCCTTCCACGATTTGTAGATTCGGCGGCCTATCAGGTAGGCTATCAGGCAGCCAACGCCTATGCCGGTCCATTTCAGGATTTTGCCCGACGCATTTATGCCGGCATCCACCACTTTGGGGTTGCTCATGGCGGTCAGTAGTGCAGGGTTCATGGTTCGATGGCTTTAGATGAATTTGAGCGCGGTCTTGACCAGCTTGGGGTTGCCAACCACGCGGCTGAGTAGTTTGACAATGTCGGCATTGTTCGATGTGGCAAGTGCCTGTTGCAGCAGTCCGGCAATCTGCCGTGCTTCGTCGGGCGACTGTGCCGCCACGCTGATGGTTACTTTATAGTTGTTCATTGCGGACGATGTTTTTTTTGAGTTGAATTTCCATTTGATTGATGCGTTTTTGCAGCTCGGTGTTGGCCTCCAAGAGTTTGATAATCTGATTGTGCAGTTTCTGATTCTCTTCGGCCAGCGTGCTGATGGTGGCCAGCAGCGATTCGTGTGTGGCGGCATCGTCGCGCAGCGTCTCGTTCTGACGCTTTTGGCGGCTCACCATCCACGTCACTATGCCGGTGACCGGTGCCAGCGCGAGCGATGCCCATGTGTAAAGATTGTTTTCCATCTGTGTGTCGGTTTTTTGGGGTTGATTACTCGGTGTAGATGTCGGTGCGGCGCACATAGCAGGCTATGGCGAGGCACAGATTGGCAAATGCCGCAAAGACTTTGATTCCCACTGCCGGTGCCACAAGGACGACCATGGTCAGCATCATGTTGACGGCACAAAGCAGAGCCGGCAACGAGTTTTTCTGTTTGAATTTCATAGTGTGTTACTCCGTTTTTAGTTGATTTAAAATTTCTTCAATCTCGTTGATTCGGCGGCGCGCCTCGGTGCGGTCGGCCATTTCGGCGGCGGCATCGGAGCTTGCGGCGCAGATGCTCTGCTCCACGGCGCGGATGACGCGATAGTCGGTGTCGGCAAGCAGACGTTTGGCCTCGGCTATCTCGCGCTCGTACTGTTCGGTGTCGGGCACCACGCGGTAGGTGTGCATATAGTATTGCGTGCCGGCGGGTGTGGCGCGCAGCACGTAGTCGGCCGCAAGCCGCTCGTGGTCGCCCACTTCGGGCTGCTGCCCCTCTATTACCGGCAGAAAGCCGCCTTCGCGCAGCTTGCGCAGGTCGGAGGTCACCGGATGCTCCACCATGCCGTTCACTATTCTTATGTAGTTCATTTTGTGTTGGTTTATTGGTTTATTAGTTTGTCAGTATCGGTCGGTAGACCACAAAGTTGATTACGCCGCGCAGTGGGTTGGTCGAGTGGTCGTCGGCACCAAAGAAGCACAGTTGCTTGCCGGCACCGCGCACGTCGTAGTTGATGTATCGTTGGCCGCCGGCCGTGCCACCATCGCCGTCGATTGTATATGGCCACTGACTGTTGTAACAGTCGTCGTCGAATGGCATGAACGAGCAGAGCACAATGTCGTTGTT
>CALYZD010000184.1 GCA_945607565.1 uncultured Bacteroidales bacterium
GAGTATTACAATACGAAGGAGTGGCAAGGGTTTGAGGATAAGGCCAAAGACTATGACAGCATTGTCGAAACCTATAAGCAGAATTACAAGCAGACAAACCCTGATATGCCCGAGGCTGAGGTTGTCAAGTTGGCCGAAAAGGAAATCGACATGGCAATCAAGACTGCCAAGGAATTGGTCTCCAATTGCAATAGGAATGCTCTCTTAAAAATTAAGGACGTCGCGCTGTGCGAAGATAAGTCTTTCTCTGGCGTAAACGATCTTCAGGACATCCTCGAGCAGTTTGTCGGAGCCAACGGTCAGTTCACTTCTGTTGTGAAGTGCCTCACAATCCAGATGAGGGACGACCGGCTGAAGGATTTGCGGATTGTCGACACCCCGGGTGTCAACGACCCCGTCGTCTCGCGTGAGCAAAGGACCAGGGAGTTCTTGCGCAGCTGTCACGGCGTCTTCTTCCTCAGCTACTCAGGCCATTTCTTCGACAGCACAGATGTCGATTTCCTTACAAACAGAATCGGAAGTCAGGGAGTCGGGACTGTGGTACTCATCGCCTCAAAGTTCGACTCCGTCCTTCAAGATGAGGGCAAGAGGTTCGAGAACGACTTGGAGGGCGCAATAAATCATTGCCAGCGTCAGCTTAAGAGTCAGTATGAGACAAACATCAAGACGAGCAACTTCAACGGAGACCACCCAATTCTCGACTTCTCGTCAGGAATAGGCTTCTCCATCTACAAGAAAGACCCGTCCCGCTGGGACGACATGGAGCGTCACGTGGTGGGACGTATGAAGGTCTACTACCCCGATTTCTTTGCGACGGACGAGGATGCCAAGGAGACTTTCTATGACCTGTCGCAAATGGACTCTATCAGGGAAAACTATCTCGAAAAAGTGTTCTTGGCAAACAAGGATAGAATAATCTCTGACAAGGTGGCGGCCTACTTCGGAAGCATGAGCAGCGAGATGCATAAACTGGCTGAGCAGTGCATCAATGACTTGTCAACAAAACTCGAAGTTCTCAAATCGGCAAGCATTGGAGATCTTGAGGCAAAGAAAGAGTCTACAGAAAAGGCCATCAGAATTGTGGAGTCCGGCATATCCTCTGTGACAGAAAGGCTTAAAAGTAAAGCAGAACTTGCTGAGACATAGAGTCTTAATGCCGCACGATTCTCTGCCCCGAGAATCCCAACCCAATCTGTTACAAAGACTTTCACCAGGACATCTACTTTTTGGGGCAGTGATAAGGATTTCTCTGCGACCTATGAGGAGGTGGATGTTAATGGACTTGTCGATGATCTGAAAAGCGGGGCCGAAAGGGCGATGCAGGCCATGATGGATAAGTGTCCAAAGAAGTTGAAGGCATGAAGACTTTCTTGAAGGATAACATCGGTAAGATGCTCACCAAGGCCGAGCAAGATGATCCGACGGGTCAGTTCGATGCCGACATTCTCCGAAACATCATGTACGAGGTGGTTGATAGTATGAGTGCGTCTGCCAAGTGGGCGTATGGTGATGAAATCAACGAGTTTAACGACTGTTGCCTTGATGCCCTGCAAGGTATTGAAGAGTTGCACTATCAGCAAAAAGAGTTTTCCAATGAGGATGCTGGTGGACGTGAGCATGTGAAATCGCTTGCCTCGGAATGTATAAATAATGCGAGACGCATTGTTTCTCAATTGGTTAGCTCTTTTAATACCACTATGAGTAGTATGTTGAATGCTTCCAAACAGGAGGTAGTCGGCATTGTGACCTCCAGCAAGCAGGAGTTCATCAGCGAGATGAACGGCAAGAGCCATGAGTTCATTGATGACCTTAAGGACCAATTGGCGGACAAGAAGCAAAATGTGGAAGCTCTGGAGTCCGCATTGCAGTCTCTCAATAATTTTAATGGTAAACTATGATAGAGGTTAATTCTTATATCGCTGACCTGAAGCAAATGTCCGACGGCCTGAAGCAAGGTGTTCGTCAGCTTGTCAGCTCTGTCAAAACGGAAGAGACCGCAGGTGCTGCCGCGCCTGCGGTCGACACTAATAAACAGACTCTGTCCCCTAAGGTGGGCAAGATTGTCGTCGGGGCAGGCCTTTGCTTGTCTGTGGCTGGATTTGTCTATTTGGGCAACATTGTCGGAATTGTCGGAATCGCTGTTGCTGGTTTCGGGTTCTATATGTCGAGACCTCGGGCGACGCAAGTTCCACGATCTCATCCCATTCCAGCAAACTTTCTTAAAGAGGTCGCCGATAATCTCTATGACAATTTGGAGAGCCTTTATAAAAAGGACTCCAAGGCGTGGGACGATTTCATTGAGAGCCAGCGGCTGAAGATTAATCTCGCAATCAAAGGCGAGGGGCTCGACCTCACCACGCAAACCAGGCTAATCGATTCGCAAATATCAAACTCCGTATTGTCGTTCAACGTCATGACAGAGTTAGGGACTTTGAATAGCATTGGCCGCAGTGGCGATTGGGCAAAGCTCAAGGCCTACCTTCCCGACTTTGTGGCTCGCTATGTTGCCGCCATCGACAAGGCGGTCGACCAGCAGATCGAAATCTACGAGCGGCTGAAAGCGGCCGGCCAATAGCCAACTGCTGAGGCGTTGAGTCTTTTTTCAAAATTCGCGCTCTGCATAAAAAATTCGGGCTGCCCGTGTGGTTGGCCCGAATTTGTATTTTGTTGGTTGGCATGCCGGCTAAACGGTCATGATGTCTTTTTCTTTGAGTGCCAAGAGCTCGTCGATTTTTTTCATCATCGTGTCGTGGAGCTTTTGGGTTTCGTTTTCGGCGTCTTTCTCGGCGTCTTCGGCCAGGCCGTCTTTCTTGAGTTTCTTGAGCTCTTCGTTGGCGTCGCGGCGCATGTTGCGGATGGCTATTCTGGACTCCTCGCACACCTTTTTGACTTGCTTAACGAGGTCGCGGCGGCGCTCTTCGGTGAGCGGTGGGATAAGGATGCGGATGATCTCGCCGTTGTTGTCGGGGTTGAGGCCGAGGTTGGCGGCCAT
>CALYZD010000185.1 GCA_945607565.1 uncultured Bacteroidales bacterium
TAGCAGGCGTCGAGCAGGCTCGATGGGACGCGGGCCAGGTTGCCGCAGACCATGAGCACGGCAATCGTTTCGCCCATGGCGCGCGAGACGGCCAGCACCACCGCGGCGGCAATGCCCGGCACCGACCGTCGCATCACCACGCGACGGGCCGTCTGCCAGCGGGTGGCGCCAAGGGCTTGCGAGGCTTCGCGCAGTTCGCGGGGCACGGTCGAGAATATCTCCACAAAGAGGCTCACCAGCAGCGGCAGCACCATGACGGCCAGCACCACCGAGGCGGCCAGCACGGTGTAGCCCGACGAGCAGTCGACGAAGTGCGGAGCCACGTGGCGCGACACCCATGGCACCACCAGCAGCGTCCCCCACACGCCGTAGATGACCGACGGCAGCGCGGCCAGAATGTCGAGGGCCGGATAGACCGTGCGGCAGACCCATCGGGGCGCGTATTCGGTGAGGCAGATGGCCGAGAGCAGCGCTACCGGCAGTGCCAGCGCAAGTGCTATGCCCGTGACCCACAGCGTGCCCGCCACAAAGGGGAAGAATCCGAAGCTGTTCTTGAACGGCTTCCACTCGTCGGCCGTCAGCAGGTCAGCAAGCGAGTGCCCGGCCAGTATGGGCGACGCCTTGAAGCACAGCCCGGCCGCCATGGCCACCACCAGCAGCAGCGCCGTCCACGTCAGCACGGCCATCAGTCCGCCCGCGGCCCGGTCTTTGACTATTCGCGAGCCGATCTTCATTGGTCGTTTTTGGGGTCGGATGCCGGCTGAGCGTCGAGCAGGGCCAGCGAGGCTTCAATCTTGTCGGCACCGATGGCGATGTAGCCGGCCGGCTCGTTCTTCTGCTGCCCCGGGCCCATCACATATTCTATAAAGGCCCTGACCACCGGGCTTGCCGGCACGCCTCGCGACACGAGGTAGAGGTCGCGTGCGGGCGGCGACGGATAGCGCCCGTCGGCAATGGCGACCGTCAGCAGGCGCTTGTCGGCATAGAAGCGTTCGGAGTCGGAGATGCGGCCGTCGGCGTCGGTGTCGATGGGCAGCACCTGCAGGCCGTCGTTGGGCAGGAGCGTGCGGTCGTCGTAGGCGTAGCCTATGTTGTTGAGGCCGATGCCGTAGATGTCTTTCTGCACGGCGGCCGCCACGCCCGGGGCGCCAAAGACGGCCGTGCCGCCAAGGTCCTCCTGTCGGGCACCCAGCCACTGCGCCCACGTCTCGGCCGCGCCGCAGGCGTCCGAACGGGTGTAGGCGTGCAGCGGCGTGCTGTCGGCCGTGCCGAGCAGCTGTCCCCAGGTGGTCAGCGTGTCCGAAAGCCAGACGGCGGCTGCGGCCTCGCGCGTCAGGCCGTGCTCGAGCAGCCGGGGCAGCAGCGGGTTGGCCGCGCTGATGGTGGGCACCACGGCGTCTTTGGCCAGGGCAAACGCCACCGCGCCTTTGTCGGCTTCGGGCGGATAGATCTCGCGCGAGACCATCCCCAGGTCGACCACGCCGGCCAGCACGTCGGTCATGCCCTTGCCCGCGCCGCCGGCCGAGATGTCGACGCGCACGCCGGGATGGAGCTGCTCAAAGTCCTGCGCCCACTGCACCGCAAGCGGATAGAGCGCAAAGGCACCCGAGAGCGACAGTTCGCCCTCAAGACCGTCGGCACCGCCGCGACGAGCGCCGCCGCACGAGGCCAGAGCCGCGCACAGTGCCACGGCTGCCAATTGCTTATGTTTCCTGATGTTCATGTTCGTTGTGATGTTTTGTGTTGATCAGTCATTAATCTACACCGCAAAGGCAGAGTATAAGCGCAGCGCCGTCAATCCGTATTTATACCCAATCTACACTACGTAGGTGTAGATTATCGGCGGGCCGAAAGCGGCGTCCAGTTGCACGGGTGGGCAGAAATGGCTAACATTGCAAGGCTTGCGCGGCGTGGTCGGCGCAGGCATCGGAACAAAACTCTTGACGAACCATGCTATCGAAAAAGACAAGATATGCCATGATGGCGCTGTCGGTGCTGGCAGGCGAATATGGCAACGAGCCGGTGGCCATAGGGCGCATAGCCCGGTCGGAACACATCCCGCAGCGCTTCCTCGAAGGCATCCTGCTGACGCTCAAGAACCGCGGCATCCTCAGCAGCACGCGCGGCAAGCAGGGCGGCTACTATCTGACCCGCCACCCGGCCGACGTGTCGCTCTACGACGTGGTGGTCTGCTTCGAAGGCACGGTGAGCATGCTGGCGTGCGCCTGCGAAGTGCGTCACCGTCCGTGCGAATTCTGCAAAGACGAGCAGAGCTGCCCCATCTGCAAGCCCTTCAGCACCATCAACCGCCACGCCATCGAAACCCTGCGCGCCACCACGCTGCAGGACATCGCCACAAACAGCTGATCATGAGCGAGCGGCCCTGCCCCGCCCCCGCCCCTAATGCACTATAAGCCATGCTTTTGGCGCAGAGCTCTATTGCGTGCGGCGGCGCAATGGCGTTCTTATGTATCGGACTTTCAAATCAAGACTATCACGCGCAGCAATCTGATTATCAACATCTTGACAGCCGCCGTGCTGTGCTTGGCACACGCCGCCCCGGCCGCAGGCAGCCGGCACGTCTGGTACGACGGCCACTATCCGGTGACCTTTTGGGTGAGTGCCGATGCGCCCCTCGTGGTGCAGACGGCCTGGAGCAGGTGTGCGGCCGACGCCCCCAGGCCTACGCCAAAGCCGAGGCCGGCATCGTGATTATGGACGCCGGGCTGAGGCCGAAGCCGCCGGCCCGCACGCGCCATCGGCCTCAGCCCCAGCAAAGCATGGTGCACGGCCCGCAACGCCGCCGACCGCAGGTTCTATCTGTTCCCTGTCGGGGATTAAAAAGGGGGGGGGGCGGGGGGGGGAATCTACCCCAGCGCCACGTCAAGAATCATCATCAGCACAAAGCCGAAGGCCACGCCGACGGTCGCTATGTTGGAGTGCGTG
>CALYZD010000186.1 GCA_945607565.1 uncultured Bacteroidales bacterium
AACCTTGCCAAGGTTGGGGTCGCGAGTTCGAGTCTCGTTTTCCGCTCGAAAACAGTTGCTGATATAGCTCAGTGGTAGAGCACTTCCTTGGTAAGGAAGAGGTCCCGGGTTCAAGTCCCGGTATCAGCTCAAGAATCGAAGAGCCTTGGATTGTTCCAAGGCTCTTTTTGTTGGAGCGAAAATCAAATTCCATCGAAAAACATTTCGAAAAATCGAATCTTCAATTGCTAAAGACGCTATCTTAGCGGGACGAAAAACAAAACAAATAACTATGAAAAAATCGGTGATTATATTGGTAATGGCTACGTTAATTTCGATGGTTCTTTCGTCGTGCAGCACAACGCAGGAATGTCCGGCTTATGCTGACGCCAGTGTGAACGTTGAAGAAGTAGCAAATGTATAAAAGGGAATGTCAGACATTCCCTTTTTTGTTGCCCGGCAGAAGCGGACGGCAGGCAGAAAAAAAGATAAAATAGCTTTGAAGTCTTTGAAGAATTGAAACACATTTCTAATTTTGTCGAGATTTTTAGAAAACATAAATAACTATCAAAATCAAAAAGCAAAATGATTAAACTTGGTATCAATGGATTCGGCCGCATTGGCCGTATGGTATTCCGCGCCGCAGTAGAAAACTTCGGCAACGACATTCAGGTTGTAGGTATCAACGACCTTTTGGACCCTGAATACTTGGCTTACATGCTCAAGTATGACTCTGTGCATGGTCATTTCAATGGCGATGTTAAGGTAGAAGGTAACTTCATGGTAGTCAACGGCAACAAGATCCGCTTGACCGCCGAAATGGATCCCGCTAACTTGAAGTGGAACGAAGTTGGTGCTGACGTAGTAGTTGAATCCACCGGTTTCTTCTTGACAGACGAAACAGCTCGCAAGCATATCACCGCAGGCGCAAAGAAAGTCATCATGTCGGCTCCTTCGAAGGATGCTACCCCGATGTTCGTATATGGTGTTAATCACGAAACATATGCAGGTCAGGACATTATCTCGAATGCATCTTGCACCACCAACTGCTTGGCTCCTATCGCCAAAGTCCTGAACGACAAGTTCGGCATCGTTAAGGGTCTGATGACCACCGTTCACGCTGCAACTGCAACTCAGAAGACAGTTGACGGCCCGTCGAAGAAAGACTGGCGCGGCGGTCGTGGCATCCTCGAGAACATCATTCCTTCGTCGACGGGTGCTGCCAAGGCAGTCGGCAAGGTTCTTCCGGCTCTCAACGGCAAGCTGACCGGTATGTCGATGCGCGTTCCGACTTCGGACGTTTCGGTTGTCGACCTCACCGTAGTTCTCGAAAAGCCTGCTACGATGGACGAAATCAACGCAGCAATGAAGGCCGCTGCCGAAGGCGAACTCAAAGGCATCCTTGGCTACACCGAAGATGCAGTCGTTTCGACCGACTTCCGCAACGATTCTCGCACCTCTATCTACGACGCAAAGGCAGGTATCTCTCTGGATGCCAACTTCGCCAAAGTTGTGTCTTGGTACGACAACGAATGGGGTTATTCGAACAAAGTTTGCGAAATGGCTCGCGTCATTGCAGCAAAATAATTCCGAATTTAATTTTGATCAGGCCATCCAATTTTGGGTGGCCTTTTTTGTTAAAACGCATTAGTGAAATGTTCAATTTTCAACCTATGGTTGATAATCACAGCGCTCAGTTCAAAAAAATATTGATAGTCTTTTGAAAGAAATTAATTTAAGTGTATTTTCGTCGAAAATACCGAATCAGAAATGATTACACTCAACAGCTTCATATCAGTCATGTGCCGCACAACCCCTTGGGGGTTATAGTCTTTTCTCTTGTCCCATACGTTGGGTACATATCTCAAAACGGTTTTAATTCAACAGATTAGCGTTCGCCGTCTTAGCATAAGGCTGCGAACGGAACATTTTAGGTCAGTCAGCAATGAAAGTATTGAAGTTTGGTGGTACATCGATGGGGAGTGCCCAAAGCATAATTGAAGTAAAACAGATAGTTCAGTCGCAGCCCAAGCCCGTGGTGGTTGTGGTGTCGGCCGTAGGCGGCGTCACCGACAAGCTCTTGGCCACGGCCGAGATGGCATCGAAGGGCGGCGACTATCAGCCAATGCTCGACTCGATAGTCGGTAAGCACGACGAGATTGTGGCACAGCTGTTTGCCGACCGAAGCGAGGCGGACGAACGGCTGTCGCAGATTTTTTCCGATCTCGGCAGCATACTCAAGGGCGTCAGCCTGCTCAAGGAGCTCAGCACACGCAGTCTTGACACGATTTCGGGCTTTGGCGAACGGCTTTCGTCCACTATTCTAAGCCTGCTGATCGACGGTTCAAAACTCGTGGACAGTTCGAAAATAATTATCACTCAGAACGTAGGTGGTCGCAACATCGTGGTTTCGGACCTGACGACGGCCAATATCAGGGCTTGCCGCAAGGAGCTGAGTGACATCAATATTTTTCCGGGTTTCATATCATCAAATCAGAAGGGCGAGCCGACCACTCTGGGTCGCGGAGGGTCGGATTATACTGCGGCGCTGCTTGCGGCCGACATGGACGCCGAAATCCTTGAAATATGGACTGATGTGGACGGTTTCATGAGTGCCGATCCGCGCATAATCAGCCGCGCCTATACACTTGAACACCTGACTTATGCCGAGGCGATGGAATTGTCGCATTTCGGGGCAAAAGTCGTTTATCCGCCCACCATTTTGCCGGTTCTTGGCCGCAACATTCCGATCAAAATCAAAAACACATTCAACCCCACCGCGCCCGGAACGCTCATCGACGGCGATGTCCACGCGAACGCCAAGAGCAAGATCAAGGGCATCTCGTCGATCCGCAACGTCAGTCTGCTGACTTTGCAGTGCATCGGGATGGTCGGTGTGTCGGGCATTTCGATGAGGATGTTCAAGGCTTTGGCGGCCGAGTACATCAACGTGATTCTGAT
>CALYZD010000187.1 GCA_945607565.1 uncultured Bacteroidales bacterium
AGGTCGGGGATGGCTTCGAGCATCTGCGCGTAGAGTTCGGTGGCCGGCCCCTGGAGCATGCCGTCGCGGCCGATGTCGGTGCATATCACCTTGAGGATGCCGCGCCTGTGGTATCCGGCTACAAAGTCCATCAGCTCCTCGGTGGTCTCTTCCTGCCAGCCCTGCACGGCTATGCGGCCGTCTTTGGCGTCGGCGCCGAGGATGATGCGGTCGCTGCCGTAGCGGTCGATCCACGACTCGAATTCGGGCCGGTTGCGCACGGCTATGCTGCCGCCGGTCACCATGGCGGCGCCGCATTCGAAGGCGATGCGCAGGTCGTCGGCCGTCTTGAGCCCGCCGCCAAAGTCGATGACGAGCGAGGTGCGTGTGGCGATGCTCTCGAGCACCCGGTGGTTGACTATGTGCCCGGCCTTGGCGCCGTCGAGGTCCACAAGGTGGAGGCGTCGGATGCCGTTGTCCTCGAACATGCGGGCCACTTCGAGCGGGTTTTCGTTGTAGATTTTCTTTGTGTCGTAGTCGCCTTTGCTCAGCCGGACGCAGTGCCCGTCTATCATGTCAATGGCCGGAATGATTTCCATGGATGCTTGCGAGTTTTTTGGTGTGACGGTTGGTGTGCGTGTCTCTCAGAGTTCGATGAAGTTGCGCAGGATGCGTTCGCCCACGGCCCCGCTCTTTTCGGGGTGGAACTGCGTGGCGTAGAAGTTGTCGCGATGCAGGGCCGAACTGTAGGGCAGGATGTAGTCGGTGGTGGCTATGGTGTCGGCGCACAGCGGCACGTAGAAGCCGTGGACGAAGTAGACATACTGCCCCTCGATGCTTGCGTCGAAGAGTGCCGACCGCGTGTCGGTCAGCGTGTTCCAGCCCATCTGCGGCACCTTCAGGTTGTCGGGGTTGGGGGCGGGCAGGGCGAACTGCCTGACGGGCACGTCGAATATGCCGAGGCAGTCGGCGTCGCCCTCGTCGGAGTGGCGGCACATCAGCTGCATGCCGAGGCACACGCCCAGCACCGGCTGCCGCAGCGACACGATGAGCCTGTCCATGCCCGTGGCCCGCAGGTGCGCCATGGTGGTGCTGGCCTCGCCCACGCCGGGGAATATCACCTTGTCGGCCGAGCGGATGGTGTCGAAGTCGTCGGTTATTTCGGCCTCGGCGCCAAGGCGTTGCATGGCGTTGCTGACCGAGCGGATGTTGCCCGCGTTGTATTTGATTATGGCTATGCGCATCGCGTCTTTTCTTGTTTTTTCGGGAAAAATACTGTGTGTCCTGTGGTCGGCCGGGTCAGTTGAAGACCACGGTCTTGTTCATGTAGACCAGCGTCTTGCGGGCCACGTGGGCCTCCACCGCGCGCGCCAGCACTATCTTTTCCACGTCCTTGCCCTTCTGGACCATCGTTTCGGGCGTGTCGTGGTGCGACACTCGGATGATGTCCTGCTCGATGATGGGCCCGGCGTCGAGGTCGGCCGTCACATAGTGGCTGGTGGCGCCTATGAGCTTGACGCCGCGGTTGTAGGCCTGATGATAGGGCTTGGCGCCCACGAAGGCCGGCAGCGTGGAGTGGTGTATGTTGATGATGCGGTTGGGATAGGCCTTGATGAAGTCGTCGGAGATGATCTGCATGTAGCGCGCCAGCACTATGAAGTCTATGTTGTTGTCCTTCATTAGCTTCATCTGTATCTTTTCCTGCTCGGCCTTGTTCTCTTTGGTTATCTTGAGCAGATGGAACGGTATGTCGAACTGCTTGGCCACTTCGGCCATGGCCTCGTGGTTGCCCACTATGATGGGAATCTCCACCGGCAGCTCGCCGCCCTGATAGCGCGCCAGCAGGTCGTAGAGGCAGTGCGACATCTTGGACACCATTATGGCCATGCGCGGAATGCGGTCGCTGAAGTCGAGGCTCCACACCATGTGGCACGGGGTGGCTATGGCGTGCTGGAACGCCGGCGCTATCTGCTCTTTGGTCAACTCAAAGCCGTCGAGCTCCCATTCTATTCGCATGAAGAATCGCGATTCGATTTTGTCGGTGTGCTGGTCGAGGGCGACCACGTTGCCATTGTTGCGCTGGATGAAATCGGTTACGCGGGCCACTAATCCACGCTGGTCGGGGCAGTGTATCCGGAGGATAGCTGTAACGGGTTTTTCTTTTTCCATCAGTTAAATATTTCAGTAGTTTGTGTTATTTCGGTGCCGTAAAGATAGCGTTTTAATGATTAAGACATGCCGCCGCCGCCAAAAAGCGCCGGCGCGGCAGGGCAAAAAAAAACGGCGCCTGCCCCATCGCCGCTGGCGATTGGGGCAGGCGCGTTTTGGTTCAGGCTTGCCTGTGTGGGCGGTGGCGCCGCGTCAGCGGACCACTACCTTGAATGCCTGTCCGTCGACGGTGGCGACGTAGACGCCGCCCGCCGGCACGTTAAGTTCGGTGGTGCCCTCGGCTACCGTGCGGCGGTCGATGAGCAGGCCCGATGCGTTGTGGATGCTGACGGCCGCCGATGCCGGAGTGCTGATGCGGATGGCGTTGCGGCATCCGGCCACGCGCACTGCCGGTGCGGCTTCGGCCCGGTCGATGTCGGTGCTCTGCGCGAAGACCACTTCGATCAGCACTATGCCGTCGTTGAAGGTCGTCTTCTGCGGCACCGTCACGGTGGTCAGCTGAGTGGTCTGCTCGTGGCCGTCCACTATTATCTTGCTCGGCAGGTTGTCTTCGGCGTAGGTCAGGGTCAGC
>CALYZD010000188.1 GCA_945607565.1 uncultured Bacteroidales bacterium
AGGCTGTCGATGATGCCGTCGGCCAGGCCGATGGTGGGCACGTAGATGCGGCTGACGCCCGACGATTGGGCCACCGACAGGAAGATTTCGGCTGCCGGCACGATGACGTCGGCGCGGTTGGGCTTGAGGCAGAACTGGCGCGAGCGTTCGTCGATGTCGAGGGGCTTGAGGCGGCTGTGCAGGTCGCGCAGTTCGCTGACGTCGAAATATTCGGCGCCCGACGTCGAGGCGGCCGAGAGCCGGAAAAGCCGGTTGATGTTGCCGCCCGAGCCCACGATGCTGAGCTGCGGGTGGGTCTGCGCTATGCGGCTGAGGTAGAGGTCCATATCGGTGCGCTCCGAATATTTGACGGCGTTGTTGAGCATGCGGACGGTGCCGATGTTGAACGAGCGCGTGTCGATGAGTTCGCCCTCGCTGATGAGGCTGATCTCGGTGCTGCCGCCGCCCACGTCGACGTAGATGAAGTTGCCGCTGTGCCGGTTCATGAAGCCGACATTGTTGTTGTAGACGATGCGGGCTTCCTCTTCGCCCGATATTATTTCGATTTTGATCCGGGTCGATTCGGAGATGGCCTGCAGCACGTCGTCGGCGTTTTCGGCCTCGCGCAGGGCGGCGGTGGCGCAGGCCCGGTAGTGTGCCGGCGTGATGTTGTAGATCTGCATGACGTGCTTGTAGGCTTGGATGAGCATGAGCAGCTGGCGTTTCTTTTCGTCGGAGATGCGCCCTGTGGTGAAGACGTCCTGCCCAAGTCTGATGGGCACTCGCAGCATCACCTCCTTGCTGGTGACGCTGTCGCCGCTGTCGAGCGCGTATCGCCCTTTGATCAGGAGCCGGACGGCGTTGGAGCCGATGTCGATGGCCGCGTAGTAGTCTTGTTTCATGGTATGGCGTGTTTTTTGGGATGGTTCTATATTTTGTAGGGGCGGCATGTCAGCACTATCGTGTCCTGGCTGACGTCGTTGTCGTCCATCAGGCACAGGAATATCTGGTAGAGCCCCTTGTGCGGCGAGTTTATCATCTCGCGGATTTCCATGTAGTTGTACGATGCGTCGGTGGTCTTGCGCCGCAGGATGGAGTAGGTGTCGTTCACCTTGGTGCGGCTTTCGATTTCGAAGGTGAAGAGCAGGCTGCGGCAGTTGATTTCGATGCAGTGGTCGTAGAACTTGACCGTGCCCAGGTCGGCGCCAGGCTTGTGGACCGCCGTGACGCCCGACCGGAATCCGCGCACCTCCCAGATGGCCGACGGATATTCGCCGCTGCAGCCGCTGTACATGTGATAGCTTTCGTCGTAGTCCTGAGCCGTCAGCGCGGCTTGCGACAGGAGCCAGATTATTATGACAACAGTCAGACGCATGGTTTGTGGGCACTGATTGATTCGATGCCTAATGTAACGCATTTTAGTTCAAAATGGTTGCCCTCGGTCGAAAAAAAGCGTCCCCGGAGCCTCTCGGGTGGGGCTGCGGGGACGTGTAGTGGCGCTGTGGCCTGTGCCTTATTTTTCGATGCCGAATCTGTAGATGCAGATCGAATAGTATTTGTCGCCGGGGTTGAGCACGGTGCTCGGGAAGTCGGCGTGGTTGGGGCTGTCGGGGAAGTGCTGCGTCTCGAGGCAGAACGCTTCGCGATAGCCGAGAATCCGGCCGCGCTTGCCGGTCTCTTTGCCTGCCATGAAGTTGCCGCCATAGAACTGCAGGCCGGGTTCGTTGGTCAGCACTTCGAGTGTGCGGCCCGACTCGGGTTCGGTCACCTTGGCGGCCAGCGTGTAGCCTTCGGCGGTCTCGCAGAGCACCCAGTTGTGGTCGTATCCGCCGGCCAGACGGAGCTGCTCATAGTCGGCATCGATGTCGGCGCCGATGGCCTTGGGCGTGCGGAAATCCATGGGCGTGCCTTCCACGTCGCGCAGCTCGCCGGTGGGTATCAGCACCGAGTCGATTACCGTGAAGCGGTCGGCGTTGATGCTGATGATGTGGTCGTTGATGCTGCCGTTGCCTTCGCCCTTGAGGTTGAAGTAGGTGTGGTTAGTCATGTTGACCACAGTGGGCTTGTCGGTCGTGGCGAAATATTCGCACTTGAGCTCGTTGTCGTCGGTCAGGGTGTAGCGGATGCGGGCGTCCACCGTTCCGGGGAAGCCCTGCTCGCCGTCGGCCGACACGTAGTGGAACTCGACGGCGTTGGTCCCGATCATTTCGGCGTCCATCACCTGCTCGCAAAAGCCCTGCTTGCCGCCGTGCAGCGTGTTGCCGTTCTCGTTGGCATTGAGGCTGATGGTGTCGCCGTTGAGCACGAACTGCGCGTTGCCGATGCGGTTGCCGTAGCGTCCGATGGTGGCGCCGTAGTAGCGGTCGAGGCCGCTGACGTATTCGGCGGTGGTGGAGTAGCCTATCGAGACGTCCTCGAAGTGTCCGTCGCGGTCGGGAACCCACAGCGAAACCACGCGGCCGCCGTAGTTGATCATCTCGCACATCATGCCGTTGGCGTTGCTGAGGCGGTAGAGCTGCACGGCCTTGCCGCCGATGGTGTCGCAGTAGTTGCTGCAGTCGAGCGGCACGACGTTGGTCTTGGGTGTGCATCCTGCAATGGCCATGGCAGCGACGCACGCAATCAAAATTCTATTCATGGTATGATTTTTTTACGGTTAATAATTAGCGGTTCAACATCTTCCTGACCTGCGTGCGGACGTTTTCGGCGTTGAAGCCGAGCTTTT
>CALYZD010000189.1 GCA_945607565.1 uncultured Bacteroidales bacterium
CGCCGCTGAACTCGACGCCCGGCACGGCATCGACCGTCATCGTCACCGGCGCGCCCAGGGCGATGTTGGGCAGCTGCGTCTCGCGATAGTTGGCAACCACCCACACGTCGGTCTCGTCCACAATGTCGACCATCGTCTGGCCGGGACTGACCAGCTGCCCCTCGTGGATGTCCTTGCGGCCGGTGGTGCCGTCGCCCGGGGCCACAATCACCGTATACGATAGGTTGAGCCGCGCCAGGTCCACCGCAGCCATGGCCAGACGCACCACGGCGTCGTTCTGACCCAGCCGGTGCGTCTGCTCGCTCTTGGCCAGCGACGTCGACTGCTTGGCGCGCGTCAGCTGCTCGTAGCGCGCCCTGGCCGACTCGTAGGCCGTCTGCACATTGTCGTACTGCTGCCGCGTGACGGCCTCGTCGGCCAGCAACTTTTCGAAGCGGTCGAGCTCGCGGCGGGCGTTGTCCATCCTGACCTTGGCCTCGTCGATGCCGGCATCGCTGACGCTCAGATTGTTCTGCGTGGTGGCAATGCCCACCGTGGTGGCTTGGCGGCCGGCCGTGGCGTTGGCCAGATCGGCCTCGGCCTGAGCCAGACGCAGACGGAACTCGGCATCCTCGATCACAAGCAGAGTGTCGCCCCTGCGGACCTCGGCAAAATCGTCGAAACGAATCTCGCGGATGAAACCCTGAACGCGCGTGCTAACCGGCGTTATGTGCCTGCGCACCTGAGCGTTGTCGGTGTATTCGACGTTGCCCAGATGCACAAATCGGCTGCACACATAGACGGCTCCACCCACCAACAGGCAGATGACAAACAGGTTGAAAGCTATTTTTCTGGTTCTGTTAAACGACATGACATTAGTTTTTTATAGAGTATGAGTTAAATATTTCATTTTGAAGAAGCTGTAAATCACATTGATGCGTGCGTTGACCATTCCCAGGTCGGCCGCCAGCTTGGTGTTGCCGGCGTCGAGCAGATCGGTCAGCAGCGCCAGCTCGTTGTCGTAGCGATTGACGGTGACGCCGTAGTTCTCGTCGGCCAGCTCCACGTTCTTGCGCTGCGTGGCCAGCTCGGCAAACGACGTCATGAAGCCGACATAGCCGGCCTGGACACTCGTTTCGAGATGCTCGCGCGCCAAGTCCAAACGCTCTGAGGCGCAGCGGGCTTCGAGCCGAGCGCGGTCCACGTTGCGATTGTTCCGGTAGAGCGACGACAGGCTGTATCTGATGCCGATGCCGACCATCCAATAGTTGAAATTGTTGTCGAGCACGGGCACCTCGATGGTGATGGGCCCGTCCAAGTGGTCGGCGGCAAAGATCGCCACCTGCGGCAGACTGCCCGCGCGCTCCATGCGCACCTTGCTGCGGCTCATCTGCTCGGCCACCTCGGCTTGGCGCAGTGCCACGTTGCTCTCGCGGCCCATGGCCTGCCAGTCGGCCTCGGCCAGAATGTCGACCTCGGCCTGCAGCAGCGCCGAGTCGGGCACCAGGCGCGTGTCGGCCGGCAGATGCAACATGCTGACCAACTGATGGTTGATAATGATTACCGCGTCGCGCACCTTGGTTAGTTGCAGCCTGAGCATCTCGCGCTGAAGCTCGTAGCGGATGATGTCGTTCTTGAGCGCCGTGCCCTGGCTGCGCCTGACGTTCATGTTGCGGATCACCTGCTCGGTCAGCTCCAGATTCTTCAGCAGCACCTGCTCCTGATTGTTGAGTTTGTAGAGATCGAGATAGAATCCGACCAGCAAAAATCTAATTTCCTGACGGTTGCGATCGGCGTCGAGCGTGGCCATCTGCTTGGCGAGGTCGGCCAGCTCGATGCCCGTGCTGATGGCGCCGCCGGCATAGACCACCTGCGTGGCCTCGACCGAAAAATTGTTGCCCAGATGCGGCATGCCGACGCTCATCCCGTTCGAAAAGTCGCGGTCCCACAGCCGGCCGTCGCCCAGATAGCTCACCGACACCGACAGCTCGGGCAGGCGCTGGCTGCGGGCCGACTGCCAGGCCGCCTCGGCCGCCTCGACCGACGTGGCGCTTGCCTTCAGGCTGATGCTGTTCTCGTCGGCCAGGCGGAACAGACCTTCGATGCCCAGCTTCATCTCGGCCGACGTCTGGGCACACAACTGATGGCTACACAGCAAGGCACACAGCCCCGCCATGAACCAAAATTTATAGTTCATAAACGAATAAAAATTGAATAATTATGAGAAAATGCTGTCTTTGGGTCGGCGCCCGGGCGCTGAGTTGCGCCGCGTGGAAAGCTGCGCCGCTAATCAGATAAAAACACGACGAATGTCAGATTTGTGCAGCCGCGCCCCAATGATGGAAAAGACGTATCTTGTTGTATTTGACCGTGGTTGAAGTGTAGTGATCGAATTGCATAACTGATTTATCATCTTAAAAACCGACGCAATGTTAGAAAAAAAAAGAAATAACTCGGAACGCGCCGTTATGTCGAAAATAACTTTTTTTAACAATCGTCCAAACCCTCACCGCCGGCCTCGGGCATCGGCCACAAAATCGGTGCTGCGCAGCGCAATGAAACAGAATTATTGTATATTTGGCGCGATAATTTTCAGTGCATTAGACCGATGCACCTTAAAGGTT
>CALYZD010000190.1 GCA_945607565.1 uncultured Bacteroidales bacterium
GGAGCCGGGCAGATCGTCGGCCGAGTCGGCGAAGACGAGGTTGCCGAAGGCGAACTTTTCGCTGCGCGTCTTGGTGTAGTTGCAGATGATTGCAAAGCTCTGAACGTCATCGCTTTCGGCGTATCCCGACGCGGCTGGGTCGAACGTCAGCGCGGTCTGCCATTGGTCGTCGGCGAGGATGCTGACCGTCCACGTGTCGCCCATCACAATCCGCACCATGCAGTCGACCGTCGACGTGTTGAAATATGCCGAATCGGACTTGAGCTTTTTGGACGTCGAGGTGCCGTTGAAGATGCCGAAGGTGACGCCGTCGTTGTCATGCCCGAACGTCAGCGACAGCCCCGAGACGGGCCGGCCGTCGTCGCCGGTGACGCATCGCGGCATGATCTGCGCATAGTTGGACGACGAGGGGTTGAACTGCATCTGCAGCCGGAACTGCACGGCCCGCGCCGCCTCCGTGCCCCGGCAGCTGATGACGGCCGGCGACGTCTGCGTGGCGTCGGCAAGCCGGAGCGTCTCGTCCGACTCGAAAACGAATTTGGCCGTGTCGCCAACCCACTGCAACGCAGATTGGTATCGGCCAAAAACCGATTGCGCATCGCATACTTGCGAAAGGACCAAAAAACTAATTAAAATATATTTCATGGTTAGAGATGATGTAAATTTGCATTACATTTGCAATGTTATAAATAAAAGTTGACAGTTATAATTTTAGAAGCGTAATATAAATTTTAACATCAAAATGAGAGTAGCCATAGTAGGAACCAGCGGAGCCGTTGGTCAGGAATTTCTCAAGGTTTTGGAAGAACACAACTTCCCGATGGACGAATTGGTGTTGTTCGGTTCGTCGCGCAGTGCAGGCCGCAAATACACTTTCAGAGGCAAGGAATTGACCGTCAAGGAATTGAAGCACAACGACGATTTCAAGGGGATAGATATAGCTCTGGCGTCGGCAGGTGCGAGCGTGTCGAAGGAATATGCCGAGACCATCACAAAATACGGCGCAATCATGATTGACAACTCGAGCGCATTCCGCATGGACGCCGACGTGCCCCTGGTGGTGCCCGAGGTCAACGCGGCCGATGCCAAGCAGACGCCGCGCAACATCATTGCCAATCCCAACTGCACCACCATCATGATGGTGGTGGCGCTCAAGGCCATCGAGAATCTGACCCACATCAGGCGCGTTCACGTCTCGACCTATCAGGCTGCGAGCGGCGCCGGCGCCATGGGCATGGCCGAGCTCGAGGAGCAGAGCCGCGAAATATCGGCCGGACGCCCCGCCACGGTCAGCAAGTTCCAGTATCAGCTGGCAATGAATCTGATTCCGCAGGTCGACGTCTTCATGGACAACGGCTACACCAAGGAAGAGATGAAGATGTATAACGAGACCAAGAAGATAATGCACTCCGACATCGAGGTGAGCGCCACCTGCGTCCGCGTGCCGGTGATGCGCTCGCACTCCGAAGCCATCTGGATTGAAACGGAGCGCCCCGTGAGCGTCGACGAGGCCAAGGCCGCGTTCGCCAAGGCCGAAGGTCTGGTGCTTGAGGACAATCCGGCCGACAAGGTCTACCCGATGCCGCTCTTCGTGGCCGGCAAGGAGCCCGTCTATGTGGGCCGCATCCGCAAAGATCTGGCCAATCCTAATGGCTTGACATTCTGGGTAGTGGGCGATCAGATCAAGAAAGGCGCCGCCCTCAATGCCGTTCAGATTGCCGAATATCTGGTGCGCGAAGGCGTGGTGAAATAATCACGGCCAGCCCGGAAACGACAATATTTCAAAAAAGGCGTGCCTCGCAAAGTCCAATGCGCTTTGCGAGGCATTGTCGTTGTCGGCGCGTTATATTTGCACCGCCAAACGAAACGACAAGACGCACCATGTATCCCGCACTCAATCTGCCGCGAGCCGAGCTCAGCATCCGCCTGTCGGACCAGAAGCCGGTGGTCTTCGACGTCTGCCGCCGCAAATATGTGCGCCTGACGCCCGAAGAGTGGGTGCGGCAGAATATGCTCCATTATCTGATTGACAATCTGAACTATCCGAAAGGAATGGTGGCCACCGAGTGCAGCCTGACGTTCAACGGCATGAGCCGCCGCGCCGACATCGTGGCCTTCGGAGCGCCGTCGCGCCCGCTGCTGATAGTGGAGTGCAAGGCTCCGGGCGTGGCCGTGGGCGGCCGGACGGTGGAGCAGGCTCTGCGCTACAACGTGCAGCTCGGGCCGGCGTGCGTGGCGGTCACCAACGGCCTGACGCACTTCTGCCTGCTGGCCTCCGGCACCGGCCTGACAAAGCTCGACCACATTCCCGACTGGGCCGAGCTGAACGCCCTGGGCCGGCGCGCGTCCATGGCCTGCGACGAATAGACTGTTATCATATTTTCACATTTTGTTGCTAATGGATACAAGTTTGTCGAAAAAAAACATAACTTCGTCGCGTTCCCTAACCACAAAAAACGATTACCGAAGTCTGAGCTTGAAGGATATGGAAGACTTGTTCGAAATAATCGAAGCCAACAGCGGCCGGTTCCCGTTGCTGTC